>CAZWVH010000004.1:56428-68462 GCA_964636945.1 uncultured Caulobacterales bacterium
GGACAGCCCACAATCAGCGCCGGGCCGCCATCGGCGGTGTCGGCCGCCAGCTCGTGCGCCGCGGCCATGGCGTCGTCGATAAAGGCGGGCTTTAGGATCAAATCCTCCGGCGGATAGCCCACAATCGACAACTCCGGCGTCACCACCAGATCCGCGTTTTGGCCGGCGGCCTTGGCGCGCGCGTCGCGGATCTTGGCGACATTGCCGGCAATGTCACCCACGGTTTGGTTCAATTGTGCAGAGGCAATGCGCAGGGTCTCGGTCATCACTGGGATGTACTGCGCTCCCCGGTTATGTTCAATACGAGTATAATGAGTTTGCGGTCGGATGGGTGGAAATCCACCGAACTCGCCAAATCATCCTCATCCCACGGCCGCAATCACCTGATCACAGACATAATGAGCCTGTTCGTCACTGAGATAGGGATGCATGGGAATGGACACGACGCGATCGGCCAAACGCTCGCACACGGGCAGACCGGCGGTTGGCGCTTTTTCAGCAAAGGCGCCCATTT
The DNA here is from genome assembly GCA_964636945.1 of uncultured Caulobacterales bacterium. Classification (GTDB taxonomy): domain Bacteria; phylum Pseudomonadota; class Alphaproteobacteria; order Caulobacterales; family Maricaulaceae; genus CAZADA01. The sequence goes on from CAZWVH010000004.1 coordinate 56,943, forward strand.
TGTGTAATGGCATGCGATAATACACGGTGCTAGGCACATTATGGTCCTTCAACTGCGCCATCACCCGGTCGCGGTCTTCCACCACGATGGTGAACAGGCCATAGCCGCTTTCTTGTCCCGCACGAGGTTGATGCAAGCCCACCTTGCCCGCCAGGCGTTGTTCGTAAATGGCGGCGATGCGTTTGCGATGGATCAGTTCATCGTTGAAAATCTTCAGCTTTTCGCACACCACTGCGCATTGCAGCGAATCGAGCCGGCCATTAATGCCCACGCGCACTGACTCCTGGCGCTTATCGTCGGTGCCATGCCAGCGGATTGAGCGCATCACCTCGGCCGTGTCGCCGTCACTGACAAAGATCGCGCCGCCATCGCCAAAACAACCCAGCGCCTTAGCCGGATAAAAGCTTGTGGTGGTCACCGGCGCGATGGCGCCCACCCACTTGCCGTCCAGCCTGCCGCCAAATGATTGCGCGGCGTCTGAAATGATCGGCAGACCGCCGGCCGCGTCGGCCAATGCGGGGTAGTCAGCCGGCAGCCCGTAGAGATCCACGCTGATCACGGCCTTGGGCTTATACTTGCCAGCCTTCTTCACCCGCTCCACGGCGCGGGCCAAATCAGCGGGATCCATGTTGAAGGTGGTCTCGTTGACATCCACAAACACCGGCTCGGCGCGCGCCAGCATCACCGCATTCGCAGTCGCATTGTACGTGAAGGCGGGGATAAACACCGCATCGCCCTCGCCCACGCCCATGGCCATCAACGCCATCACCAAGGCTTGAGTGCCTGAGCCCACGGCCACGGCGTGTTCGGCGCCCGTGAATGCACACAGGTCCGCCTCAAGCTCTTCCACCTCAGGACCTTGAATATATCGCCCATGGTCCAAAATGGCGCTCCAACGCGCCTCGATTGCCGTGCGCACCCGCGCCTTTTGCGCGTCGAGATCAAAAAATGGGATGGGAAAGTGCACGGTATCATCCGATGTTGCGACCGGGAGGGCCTGGGCCATTGGTAAACTCCTACCTATAGTTGTTTATTGTGCAGTGCAGCATATGCCGCTGACCAGTCTTCGGGTCAATAAAATGTTCAACATAGTACGCACATCAGACGGTCCCAGCTTGCTTAGACCGCCACGATCGATTGCTCGGCCAATAGGGCTAAGCGCACGGCTTCAGCGCCATCTTGAATTGAGATTGCCGGCGCCTCGCCACGCAGCACGGAGCGCACGAACGCGTCCACACTGGCGCCCAGTGAGTCCTTGGCTTCTGGATTGTCCGCAAAGTCCTCATTGAGCGGGTGCTCAGTGGTATTGCCCAAAGTCTTGGCCACAAAATCCACCTCGATCACGCCGGAGGGATACTCCAAGCGCATCACCCGGTCGCGGTCGTCCGCCACCCGGCTCGCGGTGAATTCGGCCACAATACCGTTTTCAAACTCAATCACTGCGTCCAGCACGTCAGCGTGTTCGGTCTTGACGCGGCGGGCCTCGCCTTTCGCACTGACCGCATGGGCGCGCTGGGCCAAGATCCGCGCTAAGTCGATGTCATGGGTCATAAGATCCAAGCTGACCGACACATCCGCACCGCGCGGCGAAAATGGATTGCATCGCCGGGCCACAATTTTTTTTGGCGGCTCATCAATGTCGAACACGCCAAGGGCTGAAAACACGAAGCGTTCTTGATGGCCGGCCTGCACCCGCACACCCGTTTCATCCGCCTTGGCCACAAGGGCATCGGCGTCGTCCATGGTGGTCGCCACTGGTTTTTCCACAAGAACATGAACGCCAGCGTCCATCGCGCGCAAAGCGAGCTCGGCGTGGGTGCGCGCGGGGCTGGCGACTGTGACCACATCACACTCCAGCAACAGCGCGTCGACGTCATCAAACGTCCGCGCGCCAAAGCGCTCAGCCAGCGTCGCCATGCGGTCCGCCTCGGGATCGAAGATTCCAATCAACTGGGTATCGCCATGTGTGGCGTATTTGCTCGCATGGTAGCCGCCAAACACGCCGGCTCCGACCACACCCGCGCGCAGCTGTTTTCCACTTTGCGTCATGCTCATTCCTTCTTCGCGCTTCACAAAGCACGGTCGACAGACAAACACCGCCTACCCGCTTGGACGCAACAAGGGCGCGCATCAAACATTGTTTCGCCAGGTTGCGTGACAACTCATACGTGAAATTGTTGAGATTCGCACACGCGCAGCGTGCATTTTCCCAGAATCTGGCGTATCCATTGACGAATAGCGCTTTTCAAAGCGAATCAGACGAGACACCTTGTCTATCGCTGCGGAGATTGGTCCGCAGAGCTGAAGGGAGGGGCTTCATGAACAAGTCCGAACTCGTAAAGGCAGTGTCGACCAAGTCGGGGCAGACCCAAGCTCAAGTCGGCGAAACCATCGATACCGTGATCGGCGTGATCACTGATCAACTGAAAAGCGGCGAGCAAGTCGCACTCGCCGGCTTTGGCACCTTCAAGGCGAAACGCCGCGAAGCCCGCGAGGGCCGCAACCCGCGCACAGGCGAGCCGGTGAAAATCGCAGCAAAGACCACGGCTGCCTGGACACCATCTGCGGCGCTGAAAGATCTCTAATTAGCGTCGTTTCAGTTGGCGGCGCGGGCGCATGAGCTCCGCCGCCAACTCAATCCCAACCTGGGCTCGCCACGGCGCGAGCACAATCGTCAGATATTCCCAATTTACCCCTACGCTGCGTCCCGAACGCCGCGTCGGACATTGCGCAATTCCTCAGCCACCAGAAACGCCAGCTCCAGGGCTTGATCGGCGTTTAAGCGGGGGTCGCAATGGGTGTGATAGCGCGATGACAAATCGGCCGGCGTTAGGCCGCCCACACCGCCAACGCATTCCGTGACATTCTTCCCCGTCATTTCCACATGCACGCCGCCAGGATAGGCGCCTTCCGACTGCGTGACATCAATGAACTGACGCAATTCAGAGAAAATACGCTCCACTTCGCGCGTCTTGTATCCGCCATCGGTTTTGTAGGTGTTGCCGTGCATGGGGTCGCTGGCCCAGACCACTCGAAAGCCCTCTTGCTGCACAGCGCGCACAAGGCTTGGCAGCGCACGCTCGACCTGGCCGGCGCCAAATCGCGTGATGAGCGTCAACCGTCCCGCTTCATTTTTGGGATTGAGCGTTGCGATCAGCGATTTGAGCTCATCAACGTCCATGCCCGGCCCACATTTAAGCCCAATGGGATTCTTCACACCGCGCAGAAATTCCACATGAGCGTGATCGAGCTGGCGGGTGCGATGGCCGATCCACAAGAAATGCGCCGACGTGTCATACCAATCGCCGGTCAGTGTATCGACGCGGGTCATGGCCTCTTCCACATCAAGCAACAAAGCTTCATGACTGGTATAAAATGATGTGCCTGACAATTGGGGCACTGACTTCTCATTGACCCCGCAAGCGTTCATGAACTCTAGCGCTTCACCAATGTGATCGGCGAGCTCTTGATAGCGCGCTGCCTGCGGCGACTGGCTCACAAAATCCAGCGTCCAGCGGTGCACATTCGACAATGCCGCGTAGCCGCCATTGGCGAAAGCGCGCAAAAGGTTCAGCGTCGCCGCCGACTGGCTGTAAGCCTTGATCAATCGCTGGGGGTCGGGCGTACGAGCCTCGAGCGTAAAGGCTTGTTCATTGATGTTGTCACCGCGATAGCTGGGTAAGGTAACGCCATCGCGCGTCTCGGTGGGTTCTGAGCGGGGCTTAGCAAACTGCCCGGCAATGCGGCCCACTTTGACCACGGGCTTGGCGGCGGCAAACGTCAAAATCACCGCCATTTGCATGAGAACGCGGAAAGTGTCGCGAATGGAATCGGCGTGAAACTCGGCGAAGCTTTCTGCGCAATCGCCGCCCTGCAGCAAGAACGCCTCACCCGCCTCAACCCGCGCCAAGTCGTTCTTAAGATTGCGCGCCTCACCGGCAAACACCAATGGAGGCTGGGCGCGCAGCTGGTTCACGGCGTCCTCATAGGCCTCGCGGTCCGGATAATCGGAGGGCATATGTTTGGCCGGTTTTGTCCGCCAACTCGCCGGTGTCCAAGGGTTCATTCGTCCTATTCCTTCCACACGACCCCGATCACGACCGCCATTCAAGCAGTTGATCAGCCCTTCGCCTAGCCCACCCAGTGGGGTTGCATATAGGCTTGAGCGGCACAATCCAAAGATCAGCGCACCAGAGTGGCTTGGCCCTTGCGGCTCCGCGCAGTATGAGGTGACGGGATCAGCCAGTGGGATGAGTTATGCAGAGTTCGATGAAGAAGTTCGGGAGTCCTGGAAACCGCACGCGCTTTAGGGCTTTGCCCGCACTGGCGCTGTTCGGTCTGATTGCGGCAGCGGGATGTTCCTCGATCGTGGACGCGGGTCGATCGGCGATTGGCGGCCCGGTGGATGTGACTCCGCCGCCTGCAACACTGCCGCCGGTTGAAAGCGCAGGCGATGACGCCCTGCTTGGCGGACGTCAGTATTCGGTCAACACGCCGGACGAGCAATGGGGTGTGGGGTTTCTCGTTGCGCCCGGTCGGCGCCTGGATCGCATCGAACTGCCTTTGTTCGACACGCCACGCGGGGCTCAATGGGGATGGTTCATTGAGGGACGCGGCTACAATCAGCGCGCCAACACTGCCGCACCAAGTCGACCCGGCGCCTGGCTGCAAATCTTGGGCGGCGATCAGGCGCTGATCGTGATCCAAGAAGAACGCGGCGACTGGATTGAGGTGCGCTGGGGCGAACCATCCGATGCGCGCGGCGGATTGGCCTGGACCAATGTGGAATTGGCCCGCCAGGCCGGATTGACGTACACGCCCTGGACCACGGCGTTTATCGGCTCGGGCGGCCTGATGTTTCGTGATCCCTCACTGAACTATAATCTGCGCGAGCAGCCGGGCGTTGACGCGCCGGTTCTGCGTCGGGTCACTGGCCGTGACTACGACATGGAGGCGGTGGATATCTCCGGAGATTGGATGCGCGTCATTGTCCATGAGCCACCAAAATGCGCGCCGCGCTCCGACAGCAGCGGTGATGAAGTCCTGCTCGGCGGACTGAGCGGCGCGCTCGCGGGCGGCGAATCCGACGGCGAGGCGGAGGTTCAGCGACGCAGCGACGAAGGCTGGTTGAAGTGGCGCTCAGTCGGCAAAGGGCCTTGGATTGACCGCACCAATCGCTGCATCATTCAAAATCCGCTGACGAACTGACGCGATTGCCCGGCGCCCAGTGGGAATTTGGGCTATTCGGCCGCGCGCAGTTCAGGCGGACGCACCGGCTCGCGCATCAGCATGAACTCTTCAGCGATGGTGGGGTGAACCGCGCAGGTTTCATCCCATGCTGACTTTTTCAGCCCGGCTTTCACCGCCAAACCAGCAAGCTGAATGATTTCACCCGCCGCCTCGCCCACCATGTGGCAGCCCAAGACCACGTCATCGTCTTTGCGCACCACCAATTTCATCATCACGCGCTGCTCGTCGCCGGTCAGCATGTGTTTCATGGGTCGAAAGTCAGCGCGATACACCTCGACCGCGCCGGCGCCATAGGTCTTGCGGGCTTCCTCCTCGCTCATCCCCACTGACCCCGCAGGCGGCTGTGTGAAAATTGCCGACGCCACATTGCGATGGTCGAACGCTGTGGGCTTGCCGCCAAAAACCGTATTGGCGAAAGCCTGCCCCTCGCGAATGGCCACCGGCGTCAATTGCAGCCGATTGGTCACGTCGCCAACGGCGTAAATGTGCTCCACCGATGTTTGAGAATACTCATCGACGATAATCGCGCCTTGGTCCGTCGCATCGACCCCGGCGGCCTCGAGACCCAATCCGGCGGTGTTGGGATTGCGGCCAATGGCGAACATCACTTCGTCGGTTTCAATATGGGCGCCATTGGTGACATGACACCGAATGCGGCCACCCTCCATGCGCTCAAGTTTTTCAAACACCGCGTGGGTGATCACCCGTACGCCGGACCGTTTGAGCTCAGAATGCACACTGGTGCGCACGTCCATGTCAAAGCCGCGCAAGACCGTGTCGCCGCGATAAATGAGACAGGTGCGCGAGCCCAACCCATTGAATATACTGGCAAACTCACACGCGATATAACCGCCGCCTGCAATCACCACATGCTCAGGCAAGGTCTCGAGATGAAAGGCCTCGTCAGAAGTGATCGCCAGCTCTTGGCCCTCCAACTCGTAAGGGCGGGAGGGCGTTGCGCCCACGGCCACCAAAATGGTTTTGGCCGTCACGGTCCGCCCCGAATTCACAAGGCGTAAGGTATGGGCGTCTTCAAACACCGCGCGGTCTTCAATGATGTCGACGCCCGCATTGGCGAGCATCTTCCACGCCATGGCGGAAATGCGGTCGACCTCGGCGTCTTTGTTCGCGATCAGTGTGGACCAGTTGAGCGTGGGCGCTGCGCCCTCCCAGCCATAGCCTTGGGCGTGCGAGAACCCATGTCCAAACTCAGAAGAAAACACGAGGAACTTCTTGGGGACACACCCGCGAATTTGGCAGGTCCCGCCCACCCGGTATTCTTCAGCCACAGCTGTTTTTGCGCCAAAAACCGCCGACGCGACGCGCGCGGCGCGAATACCGCCTGATCCCGCGCCAATGACAAACAGGTCATAGTCATAGGTTTGCATGTGGCGCCTCCAAAATTTTGCCGAGAATTATGCCGATCTACAGTTCCAGTACTTCGGCGCGCCCGTCCCGTCCCACAATCACGGTGCGCGTCATGGCGATAAACAATCCGTGTTCAACCACGCCGGGGAGGGCTGAGAGCGCCGACGCCATGTCTTTTGGATCTGGGATTTGCCCCAAATGGCAATCGAGAATGAAATTCTGACCGTCCGTGACAAACGGCCGGCCCGATGAACCCAAGCGCAATTCAACCTGTGGACGAAGACAACCGCACGCCGCCAAGACATCGTGAATTTTCTTCGCCGTGATGGTGAAGCCAAAACGGTCCACTTCCACCGGCAAAGGAAAGGCGCCGAGCCGCTCGACCATTTTCGGTCTGTGCACCACAATCACATATTGGTCGGCGGCGTTGGCGATAATCTTTTCGCGCAACAAGGCGCCGCCGCCACCCTTGAGCAAATTGAAGTCAGGATCCACTTCATCAGCGCCGTCAATAGCCAGGTGGATCCGGTCCACATGCTCCACATCCATTAAAGGCACACCGGCGGCCATCGCCACATCGGCCGTGCGTTGGGACGTGGCGACGCCGCGCACATTCAGCTTGGTCTCGCTCAGGCGAGCGCCCAAGAGCTCCACAAAAATTTCCGACGTTGATCCAGAGCCCAGTCCCAGCGTCATGCCGTCTTCGACATAGGTGAGCGCCGTGAGCGCTGCATTCATTTTGGCGTGTTCAGTGGTGTCCATCACCATGCTCATTTGAGTGAGCCTTCTGAATTCTTGACCAATTTCTTCGACGCGCGAAACTCTTCAGCCCAGTTGGCTTTATTGACCTGACGCCCCCGACCGAGCGCCAACGCATTGTCGGGCACGTCCTGAGTGATCACCGAACCCGCCGCCGTATAAGCGCCCTGGCCCACAATCACCGGCGCCACCAGCGCCGTATCAGACCCGATAAACGCGCCCGCGCCAATGGTGGTTGTGAACTTGCCAAAACCGTCATAATTGCACGTGATTGTGCCCGCTCCGATATTGGCCCCCGCGCCCACATGAGCATCGCCCAAATAGGTGAGGTGGGAGGCCTTGGCGCCCTCACCCAGCGTGGTCTTCTTCAACTCAACAAAATTGCCGACCTTGGCGCGCGCGCCGATGTCAGCTCCCGGTCTTAGCCGCGCATAGGGTCCGATCTCTGCCCCTGGGCCCACATGGGCCTGCTCCAAATGACAAAAACTGTGGATTTGGGCGCCGCTCTCAACGCGCACGCCTGGTCCGAACACCACATGGGGAGCGATAGTCACGTCCGGCTCGATCTGCGTATCGTGGGAGAAAAACACCGTTTCCGGCGCAATCAACGTGACGCCCGACACCATGGCTTCATCGCGCATCCGCATCTGAAACGCCGCCTCTGCCAGCGCCAAATCCTGGCGATTATTGACGCCCAACACCTCATCGGCGCTGGCGTGCACAACCTGCGGCGTCAGTCCCTGAGCGCGCGCAAGGCCCACAATGTCAGTGAGGTAAAATTCCCCCTTGGCGTTGTCATTGGTCACCTGATCCAGCAGATCAAACAATTGGGCGCACGGGGCGGCGACAATGCCAGAATTGCACAAACCGATGGCAAGCTCCTCATCGCTTGCATCTCGCGCCTCCACAATGCGCTCGAGCCCGCCCTCGCCGTTCACCACCAATCGCCCGTAAAGACCCGGATCGTCGGGTTCAAATCCAACCACCACCGGTGCTTTGGCCTCGGCGACACGATCGAACGCGGCGTTGACCGTCTCGGGCCGGACCAACGGCGTGTCCGCGTACAACACAACGCAATCGGCATCGGCTAGGTCCAGTGAATCGCGGGCCGCCAATACGGCGTGGCCCGTGCCAAGGGGCGGATCCTGGACCGTGGTGGTCAATCCCAATGCTGATGCGGCGTCTTGGACCTCAGGCGCATGAGCGCCGCACACCACAACTATCTGATCCGCGCCACAAGCGCGCGCCAAGTTCGCCGCCCAAGCCAACATGGGCCTGGCGCCCACGGCGTGCAGAACCTTGGGGGTTTGAGACCGCATGCGTGTCCCTTTGCCAGCGGCGAGAATAACAGCGACGCGCGCTTTGCTCATAAGTCAGTTCCATGCAAGGTCAGGTGTTGAGGCGAATGGGAGTAGATTAGCCAATGGACGCAGTTACGGCGAGACGCCCCGATCGACAAATCTTGGATGGTTCGGTGATCCTCTTCGATCTGGACGGGACACTTGTGGACACCGCGCCTGATTTGGTGCGCGCCCTCAATCACGCCTTGGTTAAAGACGGGCTGCCCAAGGCGCAACTGTCAGATGTGAGGGCAATGGTGGGACGCGGCTCGCGCGCACTCATTTTGAGAGCCTTGGCCCGATGTGGCACGTCCTATCCTGAGGCTAAATTGCAGGCGCTCCAGTCTGACTTTTTGCAGGCTTACGCCGAAGGCGTTGCGCAAGACAGCGTGCTGTTCCCCCATGTGCGCGAGACGCTCGACGTCCTTAAGGCCGCGGGGGCGCACATGGCCGTCGCCACCAACAAGCCGCATGGCTTGGCCCAAGCTGTGTTGGATGCATTCAACATCAGCGATTACTTCTTTAATCTGGTGGGTGGAGATACAGCGCCGCGCAAAAAACCGGACGGGGCGCATCTGGTCGCCGCCGCCGCGCCTCACACGCTCGAACGTGCTGTAATGATTGGCGATTCCGAAACCGATGCCGCGGCCGCTCATGCCGCGCGCGTCCCGGTCATTCTCGTACGACATGGCTATAGCGAAACGCCGCTGGACCTTCTCAAGGCCCATGCCATTTTCGATGATTTTGAAGATTTGCCGGAGGCAATTGCACAGGCGCTCAAACACGCGAGCGCCTGTGCTTGACATTGCGGGAGATGAAAAGCGGGGCGTTAGCCCTGCTGATGCACGCTCGCGCTGCGACGAACGAGATTGCGAGGCTCGCTATCAGCCGCAATCCGACGCGGCATGCCGTTCACCATGTCCGAGCGCACATCAGTGCGCGCCGAACGCATCGCCGGCAAAAAGCCAGCTTCCACTAACTTCACGTCAACGTCGTACCCGCGTTCTTGCCAGAACGCTTGGATTTTCAATGCAAGACGCTTTGCGCCTTCGCTACTACACCAATCCCCCGCGGTCATAGGCTCCTCCTTACTCTGTGAGGCGGCCGAATGTGAACACACATCAGCCTGATGCGGCTATTGCAAACGCCGCGCCAAAACTGCCCCACAGCCCGGAACTACAAAAAGAACCTGAAGCGGATACCTCCGCTGCGACCGCATTGAAATTGCGTGCTTAGAAATGCTGCGTCGCACTCAGGCATTGCGCGAGTGGTGTAATGACCACCGTCGGCAAATTGAATAAACAGACTTTCTGTGGACGATGCAATCAGAAAGTGGCCCCCTGCGACAAATATGTCGCACTCTCGATCCTGGCGGCTCGACACGAAATCCGGGCAAATACCGCTGACCGCGGGCCAATTGACAAGCTTGAGGTCGGCGGACTATCCAGAAATCTTTCGCGGGCTTGATTGCAATGCAGCAATGGGCGACGCGTTTCGGGCGGTTAGCTCAGCGGGAGAGCACTTCGTTCACACCGAAGGGGTCACTGGTTCAATCCCAGTACCGCCCACCATTTTCCAAGAGCGTCCGCCCCGCCCGGCCGCGCCGTTTCCAGTCATTGCGCACATGCAGCCAGCGCTCGCATGAAGCAGGCTGAAGGCTGATGGGTTTGGTCGTGGTTCGTCATGTGGACGAGGGCCGCCTTTGATTATGGATGGCGACGCGCAGCCGCGCCTCTAATCTCTGGACTTAACGTCATCGCTGATCGAACCGCGCACCACCTTGCCGTCCACAAAGTGAATCCCGCACTCGGTTTTGTCCTGGCCGCGCCAGCGCCCGGCGCGCGGGTCGGTTTCCCCCGGGGCGACCGGCGAGGAGCAGGGACCACATCCGACAGACAAATATCCCATCTCCATCAACGGATGGCGCGGCAGGCCGGAGACCTCGAACGCAGCGTCGATGTCATCTTTGGACCATTTATAGAGCGGGTTGACCTTCACCCAGCGATCCTCCGCCTCAAACAAGGACAGCGACGCACGCGCATCGCCCTGAAACCGCTTGCGCCCTGTGATCCAGCATGAAAACCCGCGCAGCGCGCGGATCATGGGCAAGGTCTTGCGCACATAACAACACCGATCAGGATCAATTTTGTGCAGTGTTCCGTCGGGGTCCTCCGCCCTGAGGCCGTCAGGGTCGGGGCGCACATCACGCACATCGGTCAGGCCCAATGTCTCCTGCAGCGTTTTGCGATAGGCTTGGGTTTCGCCAAAGTGTTTGAGCGTGTCGAGGAAAATCACAGGAGTGGCCGGATCAACTTGCGCCACCAGATTGAGCAGGATCGCCGATTCCGTGCCGAATGAAGACACCACGGCGGTTTTGCCAGGAAACTCGCGATGCAACACAGCGTCGAGCGCGTCCAACGTGGCGGCCTTGCCGTAACGCGCATTCAACTCTGCAATGCGTTCCAGGCGCTCATTGGCGATGGATGTGCGAATTGGGGCCATACACTTACACCGGTGAAACGCGAAACTCCATCAAGCTTGCCTCCGCTTGACGCGTTGCAACAAGCCACCACAGGATAATTTCTAGGCTAAGATCGGTTCAACCGGATCAGACACGATGTGATTATGCTCGTCCAAGAGCACCACACTCGGCGTGTGGGCGCGCGCTTCAGCCTCATCCATTTGTGCAAACGCGGCAATGATAACCCGATCGCCGGCCTGGACCAGGCGGGCCGCGGCCCCGTTCACGCCTACGGAACGTCCGCCGCGCGGGGCGGGAATGGCATAGGTGGTAAATCGCTCA
>CAZWVH010000005.1:0-67759 GCA_964636945.1 uncultured Caulobacterales bacterium
AGTCCTACGCCCGGCGCACCTCGGCGGCGAAACAGCCATGCATGGCGTTGTGGGCGTGGATATAGGCGACATCCTCGCGCGCCAGCGCCGCGGTGATCTTGTCGCTCAACACATCTGCGCCCATGCCCAGATCGGCGCCCACCAACATGCCGTCGACGTCAAACAGGCGCAGGGCGATGGGCCGTTCGCGCATCACCGGGGGCAGGGCGTCAGTGTAATGCGCCTGCTGCTCTGCGCCCTCGGTGACATAGATGGCGTAAGTGGAGCGATAGGGCGTGGCCACATCATGGCTGGCGTGGTTGAGCAGGAGGACGCTCTCGCCCACGGCCGGGTCGTCCAACGTGATCCGGCAGGGATAGCCGGGCCGGGCGTTGACGGTTTTGCGGATGACGCCGTGCGCGGCGAGGTCAGCCTCGGCGAGGCCGAACAGCGGGCGGAAGGGCTCAGGCGAAAGGCCGGTGATCACATAGCTCATGGCGTGCTCCTCGTGAGTGGGTTGGCTTCACTCGCGAGCATCCGTGATTGCGCGGGGCGTCTCCACCCGATCCTTGCGGCGGGGGCAGGCGTGGGTGGGTCCGCACGCATGACGGCGCGGACCCACATTCAGCCAACCCTAGTCAATCGGCGGGATCACGCCGCCTGGCGTCCACGGCGCGCCGATGGCCTCCAATTCTTGTTCGAAGGCGGGGATGGTTTCGGTGCGCAGTGTGTTGATCCGCTCGCGAATGTCCGCAAATTCGTCTCGGGCGTAGTCATATTGCTCCAAATGCTGAGCGGTCGGTCCATAGGTGGAGTTGTAGACGCCAGCCGACAGCTTCCAGACGCGCTCGCCCACAGTGGCGCGGGTGAGCTCACCGATTTGGTTGCGCGATTGGTTGCCGCCCATGGTCTCTTCGAGATCGTAAATCTCATCGCGGATCGCTTGCCATTGATCATCGAGCTCCTGCGGCGCTGATTGCGAGCGATCGAGCGCCGTTTTCAGATGATCAGCCTTGGTCGACAGCTCGGCGATGGCGGCGTTGGCGGCCGACACTCCGCGCTGCAGCTGGGTGAGATCGCGCCAGAACGCAACGACGTCCTCAGGGTCCGCCCCTTCAAGTGCGCCTTCGCGCATGCGGACCACCTCAAATGGCTGGTCTTCCACCAAGACTGTGGTCTCGCCTTGGACACGCTGGCTGAGGCTCACCGTGTATTCGCCGGGCGCCGCCAGATGACCGCGCGGCGGATTATCGGCGTTCTCATTGGGCGAGACGGTGGTTTGCGCCGGATAGCGCAGATCCCAGGTCACGCGGTGAAAGCCTTTGCCTGTGGGCCCGGAAATGCGCCGCACCACATTGCCTTCAGCGTCATGGACGGTGAGCCAGATGGCTGGATCGGTTTCGCGGCGTTCCGCTTCCACGGCGTCAAAGCCAGGGAAGGGCGTGTCCTCGCCTTCTTCGACCAGCGGCTTTTCTTCCTCTTGGCGCATATCTTCGAGCGACTTCAGGCCATCGCGCAAATAATAGGTGAAGGTGGCGCCAAAGTCGGGATTGTCAGCCGTGAAATAGCCTGCGCCTTGAGAGCCTTTGGGATCGTTGCCCAAGGGCTCTTGTTCTATGTACCACAGCGCGGGACGGCCGGTGAACAAGAGCGCCTCTTCGTCCAGTGAATCCTCGTCGATTTCACGCAGAGCCGAATAGTCGTCCAACACATAGAAACCGCGGCCAAACGTGGCGCCGACCAGATCGTCCTCCCGTTCCTGGATAGCCAGGTCGCGGAAGGCGATGGTGGGTAGACCGCCTTCGAGCTCAACCCAGTTTTCACCTGCATCAATGGAGAAGAACACGCCGAATTCGGTGCCCACAAAGAACAGATCGGGATCGTCATGGTCCTGCACGATGCGCCAGACCAGGTGTTTATCCGGCAGATTGGAACTCATCGAGGTCCAGCTGCGTCCGCGGTTGGTGCTCTTGAACAAATACGGCGCGTAGTCGCCATACTTGTGATTGTCGAGCGCGATATAAACCGTGTCTTCGTCAAACTTATCGGCCTTAATGTCGTTGACGAATGCGCGATCGGGCACGCGGGGCAGACGCGAAACCTCGATCTCGCGCCAAGATTCGCCGCCGTCTTCGGTGATTTGGATCAACCCATCATCGGTGCCCGCGTAAATCAGGTCCTCGTTGAATGGCGATTCGGCGAGCGAAGTGATGGTGTTGTATTTGGACATGGCCAGGATGTCCCACGGCGCATCCCACGACCATTGCCTGTCCATATGTTCGATCATCATGCGATCTTCATTGCGGGTGAGATCGCCGGAAATCGCCTCCCAACTGTCGCCGCGATTGTCCGAGCGCCAGACGCGCTGCGAGGCGTGATAAATCCGCGCCGGATCGTGACTGCTGACCAAAATGGGAGCGTCCCAGTTAAAGCGTTCCGGCGCTTCGCCGGGGGCTGCTTGAGGCTGGATGTACACCCGCTCGCCGGTGGTGCGGTCGACACGGGTCAAATTGCCCTGCTGCCACTGGGAATACATGATGTCTGGATTGCCCGGCTCGGTGGCGGGCTGGTGACCGTCCCCGCCCAACGTCACAAACCAGTCTGAATTGCGGATGCCGTGTACGTTATCTGTGCGCGACGGCCCGCCTTGGGTGTTGTTGTCCTGGGTGCCGCCATAGATGAAATAAAACGGCTCTGCGTCGTCCACCGCCACTTTGTAGAACTGGGTGATCGGGAGATTGTCGATGAAGCGCCAGTTTTCTTCCTGGTCGTAGCTTTCGTAGATGCCCCCGTCCGAACCGATCAAGATGTAATCAGGATCATCCTCGCGAAACGCGATGGCGTGGTCGTCCACGTGTTTGTGGTCCAAATTGATGGTGGTGAATGTGGCGCCGCCGTCAGTGGAGACCTGTGTGTAGTTGCTCACCATATACACGCGGTTCACGTCGTGTGGGCTGGCGTAAATCTCCTGATAATAATGGGGGCCCGTACCGCCGCCGACGGCGTCGGATTTTTTCGACCACGACTCGCCCCGGTCATCCGAGCGCCAAACCCCGCCTTCGCGGCGATCGGTTTCGATGGCGGCGTATAGCACGTCGGGATCAGCGTGAGACACTGATAGGCCGATCTTACCCATATTGCCGTCAGGCAGGCCCTTTGTAACCTCGCGCCAAGTTTCCCCGCCATCATCGGAAATGTGAATGCCGGTTTCTGGGCCACCCCCGACATAGGCCGCCACCGTGCGATGGCGCTGCCAAAGTGCGGCGTAGAGACGATCGGGATTGCGCGGATCAACCACAATATCGGTCGCGCCAGTCCATTCACCGGCCGATAAGACATTGTCCCACGTCTCGCCGCCATCGGTGGTTTTATAGACGCCGCGATCCCCGCCGCTGGACCAAAGCGGACCTTGCGCCGCCACCCAGACAGTGTCTGAATCTTCAGGGTGCACAATAATCTTTGATATATGGTTGCTCTCATCCAGCCCCAGGTTCTCCCAGGATTGGCCGCCATCGCGCGAACGATAAACGCCATCGCCAAAGCTTACATGCCGTCCGCCGACGTTTTCGCCGGTGCCGACCCACACAATGGATGAGTTCGAAGGATCAAGCGCGATATCACCGATTGAATAAACCGACTGATCGTCGAAGATGGGCGTCCAAGTGGTGCCGGCATTGTGGGTTTTCCAAACATTGCCCGAACCCACGCCCACATACCAATGAGATGGGTGACCAGGCACGATCTCTAGGTCGGAAATCCGGCCAGACATGAAGGCGGGACCGATATTGCGCAGTTTAAGACCTTTGAACGTGGCGCTGCTCAGAGGGCCATCATCGCCGTCCGAGTTGTCTGAGTCCTGCGCAAGCGCCGCTGTCGTTGTGAACGCTAGCGCTGCGGAAAGCGTGATGATCCGCATGAGCCCCTCCTGGTCTTGTTCTTGTTGATGCTGGGATTAATGCACAAGACACGGCCTGGCGCGTCAAGGCCCATGACAGCGACGTGATGGTTAATGGTGATCAATCGAACGGCGTTTTCGAGCCTTTTTCGCACGCTGAATACGCGGCAGGAAGAACAAGTAGACGCCGCTCGCCCACAAGATGAGTAACACGAGGCCCGAGGGAAAGAAAATGTAGAGCTTCACCCAATCGGCGAAGAAAGATCCGTCATGTAGTCGTTCAATAATATCCGAACGCCGGAAAGCAACGTTGAGGACTTCGCCTGTGCTTGCGTCAATTTGCGCTTCCCAATTATTACTGGCCACAAATTTGACCACGCCTTTATCGGGTTGGACATCAACACGCTCAAGTGTGCGCCAATCGGTTAATTCCAGCTCAGGCACGCCGCGTGCGGCGGCAAAGAGCTCCTCGATTGATTGCGCTGGAATCTCGGTGGGGGATGAGCCAACGGACGTTGGAGGCTGAATCCACGTAATTTCCTTCTTGAGCATCAATAAAAGACCGGCCCCGATCACAAGTCCCATCTGGACCATGATCAAAAGGGAACCCCAATAATGAACTTTCCTCAATAAAATTCGTGGCTTGGCATATTTAGACATAGGTTGGTCTCAGTTGAGGACGCCTTGATACGGGCACAAAATCAGAGCAGTGTCGGGATTTAGCGGGTATGGTCGCATTCTGAATAGCGTCGCATGCGGTCGCGATCGCCCCACCGCTTGAAACGCTTTTGTACGCGTTAGAATTTGTCAACCCGAACGCGTCACGTTGCGCACAGTAGCGAATGGGGGTGGAATTCACATGCTGGCACTGCGTAAGGCTGGAGCAGCAGCGCTGTTATGCTTGGGAGCTTGGGCGTGTACTACCACTGAGGTGCGCACCTCGCCCGCACCCGCTAATCCTCAGATCAATGATCCAATCGAACCGGTAAACCGAGCAGTTTATCAGTTTAACGACTCCATTGACCGGGCTGTTGTGGGGCCTCTAGCCAATGGTTACGAGCGATTCACGCCAAGATTTATGCGCAGCGGAGTTCGCAATTTCGTGGACAATCTTGCAACGCCGATGTGGTTCGCCAATGAAGTCTTTCAGGGCGATTGGGACGATGCGGGAACGGCGGCTGGCCGGTTCGCCATCAACACGACCATTGGTGTGGGGGGGCTTTTCGACGTTGCAACGAACTCTGCAGGGCTTGAGAAGCAAAGTGAGGATTTGGGCCAAACCCTGGCAACGTACGGCGTAGAGTCCGGTCCTTATATCGTCTTGCCATTTGCCGGTCCCACAACCACCCGTGACGCCACGGGCGCGGTGGGGGACTTCTTTTTGCGCCCATTAACCTGGGTAAACTTTGAAAACCGCGCTGAGGTGCGGGCGGGCATCGGTCTTGCTGGAGCCATCGACACGCGGGCTAGGGTGGCGTCTGCGCTCGAACAAGTGCGCGATGGCGCCGACCCCTACGCCAATTTGCGTGCACTCTATGCCCAGGCGCGTGAAACAGCGATTCATGAGGACGCCGATCCCTACGCCGATTTGCCCGCATTTGAGTGAATAATTGGATGCAATCGGGCCACAGCTGGCGAATTTTTTCTCATTAACGCGAAAAAGTGAGCGGAATCCGTGACAGGGGAGGTTGGCGGCGGACGCAAGGTCTGATTTACCGACATCATGGTCGTTTCGTGTCGCTCAAGAATTGTGGCTTACGAAATCGAAGGAATAGGGGATATCAGCACAATGCATCGTTCACGCCTTTTCGCCACTTCGGCGGTCGCGGCGCTCGCCGCCTCGCCATTCGCTTTTTCGCCCGCCGCCCTCGCACAAGACGAAGCGGCTGAGGCGTCATCGGACCGCATCATTGTCAGCACGCAAAAACGTGAAGAACTATCGAGTGATGTGCCAATTACGCTGACGGCCTATGACCAAGGAACGCTTGACCTCCTGGACGTGGAAGCATTCGACGATTTGTCGAACTTTGTGCCTGGTCTGACCGTTCAACTGCAAAGTGCAAACAATCCGGGTTTCGTGATCCGCGGCATTACCTCAGACAACGGCAATTTCCAAGATCCCCCGCGGGTTTCGGTGTTCCTGAATGGCGTAGATGTTTCCCGCTCACGCGGGGCCGCGTTTGAGCTGTTCGACTTAGAGCGTGTGGAAGTAGCCAAGGGCCCGCAGGCCACGTTGTTTGGCACTGCTGCATCCGTTGGCGCCATCAGCGTGATTACAGCACGTCCCCAGCAAGAACAAAGCGCGGGCGGCTATGTTGAATATGGCAGCTACAACTCGCGTAAGGTTGGTGGCTTCGTCACCGGCGGCAACGACTTCTTCCAAGGCCGCTTAGCTGCGCAGTACCGGGCTCGAGATGGGTTCATCACCAATATCGCGGGCGATGAAGGTTCCAACGCTCTGTCTTCCCAGGGTGATCTGAACGGCATCGACACGTTTGCGATCCGCCCCAGCTTGCGGTTTACCCCATCGGACGCATTGACCATCGATTTCATTTATAATTACGAGCGCAACCAACCGCCTGGAACGTCATTCAAGTCGGGCGTGATCGCGCCAAGCGGCGGCGACACCGATCCCAATACATTCGCTGAACTTGGCGGCGCGTTCGGCAATCCGATGTGGAGCTTTGAGCAGATCGCCGGCGTCCTGCAGGGCGGGCCGATTCCCACGCCATTGGTGTTTGACGGCAGCGGCGTGCTGAACGGTTTCTTGGGCGATGATGAGTTGGGGCTCGATCGGACAGTTGAGGACTATAACCTCACTGTGAACTGGGATATTGGCGACGGGTTTTTGCTCACCGCCATTGCCGGCTATCGCGAATTTGACAGCCTGGAGGTATTCGACGCGGACGGCTCACAAGTTCCATTGTTTGAGGCCGCCGAGGATTCTGAAGGTGAGCAGACCAATATAGAACTGCGCGTCAACTTCGATCGCGGGGGTCGCTTCCGTGGCTTTGGCGGCGTCAACTATTTCCAAGAAGAAGGGTTCCAACGCGCGCCGTTCGCGTTTGACGAGACCATTTTTGCAGCATGTATCTCGCCGCAAGCGGTGGATCCGGAAACGGGCGAGTTCATTATCCTCCCAAGCTGCGTCAACCCCGACGGATCGTTCAATCGGATCAATCCGCTAGACGGCACACTGGCCCCGGCCTCTGCTCTGCCGGGCATCTACTATCCGGCTGAGTTTACCAACTTTGGCGACCACGAAACGTATTCGGTGTTCGCGGATTTGACGTTTGATCTCACCGATCGGATCGAACTGACCGGCGGCATTCGGTACATTGATGAGGAACGCACCAGCGGCCAGCGGAACGTATTCCCCGACTCGACGCTGGTTTTCGCGGGTTCATTGCCAGCAGTCCAGGGCGGGCAACTGCCTGGACCCTTGTTCCAACCGCTCTTGGCTGGCTTTGCCAACACGGGTGATGAAATTATCTCGGCTGGTGTTGAAGATGACGCCTTCCTTTGGCGCGCCAATGCGCTGTTCCGTATGACCGATGACGTCAATGTTTACGGCACGGTCTCGCGCGGTCGTCGCAGCCCGGTATTTTCGATCTTACAAACAGGAGACGCTGGCGGTCGCTGCAATATCGCGTTGCCACCAACCGATCCCAACTTTAATCCGCGCTGTTTTGATCAGGTCGACGATCGTGATCTGGAAGACCCATTCCTGCCCAATGACATTCTGGAGCCCTCTCTGGAAGTGGTGCCGGAAGAGCTGGTGACCAATTATGAAGTGGGCCTGAAGGGCGATTTGCTCGGCGGCCAATTGTTGGTCGATTTGGCGCTGTTCTATCAGCTCTACGAGGACTTCCGGGTCCAAGTTACCGAACTGGAAAGCGGCGGCATCCAAAACGTCTCTGCCGGTGAAGCCACCAACCTTGGTGTTGAATCTACAGCGCAATTCCGGCCGACGGATAACCTCACGCTGATCGGGACGTTTGCGTACATTGACGCTCAAATCGATGACGATCCGCAAAATGGCGTGTTTGCTGGCAATCAGTTCCGCCTGCAGCCGGAATACTCTGGCTCGGCCACGGCGGACTATCGCTTCCCGTTGTTTGGCTCAGTCGAGGGCTTTGGTACGTTATCCTATGTCTATCGGTCGGAAGTGTTCTTCGAGAACGACAACGATCCGCGCTTTGCAGAGGATGATTTGAGCCTGGTCAATCTGCGCTTGGGTCTCGCTGAGTTTGACGGATCTTGGGAAGTGGCCGTTTACGGCAACAATGTCTTCGACGAGGACTACATTATCGACGCCGGCAATACGGGGCGCGAGTTTGGTTCAGGCACATTCATTGCTGGTCCTCCTGCTTTGTGGGGCGTTGAACTGCGCAGTGAGTTCTAAGACTTGAGCTTGGACGGATGACACAACCCGCCGTCGTGTGGATCGAAGCCGCGCTCTGGCGCTGGATGAACTTTGCACGACGGTGGCGTTGGTTCGTTATTGCATTCTGGTTGATTGCAGCGGTGGTCGGCGCGCGAGTGACCATCGCGCTGGGCGACGTGAATAGCGACGCCAGCGATATGATCGCCGAAAGCGTCCCGTATCGTCAGGCTCAGATTGCATTTGAGGCTGCATTCCCACACTTGGATGAACAAGTGTTGGTGTTGGTGCGCGCTGAAACCGCGGATGCGACCGATGTGGTTGCCTCCGATCTGGTCCGGGCGCTCAATGCCAAGCCGGAGGCGGTGAGGAGCGTGTTTGCGCCCTCTGTCGAGCCATTCTTTGAGCGCAACGGATTGCTCTATCTGGATGTGGACGAACTGGAAGACCTGTTGGCCCGCATGAGTCGCTCTGCGGCCCTGATCGAGCGTCTGAGCCGAGATCCGACCATCGAAGCGCTGTTCGACGCCCTGACGCAGGCCGCCTCTGTCGAGGATTTCACGGAGCGCGATGCACAAACGATTAATGATGTCTTCGACGCTGTCGCTAAGGTGATCAATGACCGCTTAAGCAGTGGGGGCGCGCCATTGTCATGGCGCTCGATTTTTGTCGACGATCTTGAGCCTCCCCACCAGCGGTTAATCTCGGTGGAGCCCGTTCTCGACTTTTCCAATTTGAACCCAGCCCGGGCGGTGAAGGCGGCTGTCGAGGAAGCCGGCCAAGATGTTCAGGCCCGTACGGGTTTGCCGGCTCAAATTGGCGTCACAGGTGATCCTGTCCTCAGGTCCGATGAGCTCAATAGCGTTAGTCAAGGGATAGGCTGGGCGTTTTTGGCGTCATTTATCCTGGTTGGCGTCTTATTGTTCATCGCCTTTCGATCGGTTGTTTTGGCGCTGGTCACGATGATTTCGCTGTTGGTTTCCATCACGGTCACCGCCGGCTTTGCATTTTTGATGTTCGACGCACTGAACTTGGTTGCCGTGGCGTTTGCAGTTCTGATGGTGGGATTGGGCGTCGATTTTTCCGTTCACCTTTTGCTGCACGCGCGCCAAGAACGGGCGCATGACCGGGATGTTGGCGCTGCATTGTATCGTACGTCGCGGGACATCGGAGCGGCGCTGGCTCTAACGGCGCCGTCCACTGCATTGGCGTTTTTGGCGTTCGCCCCGACCGTCTTTGTTGGCATGACACAACTGGGCGTGGTGGCTGCGGTCGGCGTGATGACAGCGTTCGCCGTGGCCACGACTTTTTTGCCGGCAGTGTTCTCTTTCTTGCCGCCGCCCAGCGCACGATTTGGCGCCATGGTGGAGAAAACAATCATTCCCGACCAATGGCGTCCACGGCTAGCACTAGGTGTGATCATAGCAGGCGCTTTGGGATTGATCGCCATTCCCTTCGCGCGTTTCAACGCCGATCCCATGGATTTGCGCGATCCCAATTCAGCCTCGGTCCAAGCCTTCAATCTGCTCTTTGATAATGAGGACACGACGCCCTATCGATTGAACCTGCTGGTTGCCGATGAAGCTGAAGCGGTGGCCGCGGCGGAACGCTTGGAGGCGCTTGATGAAGTGCATGCGGCACGCATCTTGTCAGACTTCGTGCCAAAGGATCAGCTCACCAAACTCGAACTCATTGACTTTGCGTCCATTGGACTTGGATTTGCCTTGTCTGGTGAAGGCGCCGCCCGTGAAATCGAGCCAGATCCCGCCGGACGACTGATTGAGGAATTACGCGCGCGGGGCGGGGATAGCGCAGAAGGCCTGGCGCTGGCGGTGGAGCGTTATCAAGAGGCGGTCGAGGACACACCGGCGCTGCGGTCGACGGTAACTTATGATTTGTTGCGTTATTGGCCCCACGAGATGGACCGGCTACGCAATCAAATGATGGCGCGCGAAGTCACATTCGATGACATTCCCGAAGCGATCGTCAATCGATATCGTAGCGTGGACGGACGCGCGCGCGTGGAGGTCATCCCCGTGAGCGACGTGCGTGATCCGCAGGCGCGTGAAGCGTTTATTGAGGCAGTGCGCGCCGTTGCGCCCGACATTACGGGATCTGCGCGTAACGTCCATGAGGCCGGCGGCCTGATCCAGCGCGCCATGCTTCAAGCGACTGTCGTGGCGTTTATTCTGGTGTTCATGTTGCTCTGGTTTGTGCTGGGCGACGTGGTGCTGATCGGCGTTTTATTGGCTCCCTTGGCGCTGGCCGGCGTGCTCACAACCGCCACCAGCGTGATCATTGGGATGCCCTATAATTTTGCCAATGTGATCGTTTTGCCGCTACTGATCGGCATCGGCATTGACAGTGGGATCCATCTGGCGCTTCGCGCACGGCGGTCGGTGTCGGCGCGTGCTGTTTACGAAAGCGTGACCCCCAGGGCGGTGTTCTTCAGCGCGGTGACAACCATCGCCTCGTTTGGCACATTATCGTTTTCCCCCCACCGTGGCACAGCCAGTATGGGGGCGCTGTTGATGATTGCCATCGCGTGGACGCTCATCTGCACGGTGATGGTGCTGCCCCTGTTGATGCAGCGGGTTTTTCCAAAGCGTGATGACGTTTGAAGCAGACCAACGCTTCACTTCTGCCGAGGAGTAAGCCATCTACGTTAAAGGAAATATGGAGGTCCGTCATGCGTAGTGTGATGGCAGCTGTTGTCGGTTCGATGGGGCGTGCGGCATGTGCGATGCTCGCGTTTTGTGTGCTGTTTGCCAATTCTGCCCTGGCGCAAAGCCAAACCGAACAAGCCAAAGAATTTGCCCGTGTTTTGGTGGAAGAACTTACGGCGAACGCCAATGATCCGGCTTTGGACGAGGCGCAAAAATCCGATCAGTATCGAATAATCTTACGCGACAAACTCGCTGCCGATCCCATCGGCCGTTTTCTGTTTAACGGATCGCCCAATGCGCTGGCCACCGAAATGCAACGTCAACAATACACCGAGTTGTTCCCCGATTATATCGCAGCCTCATTCGCTGATCAGATCGGCGCTCTAGCCGAACGAGAAATCATTATTCTTGGGGCTGTTTCGCGCGGAGACCAAGAAGCCATTGTGCAAAGCCGATTGCTTGATGCGTCAGGGCGTGAAAAGGCGGTGATCGACTGGCGCTTGCGTTGGTATGACGGCGAGCCTCAATTGCTGGACGTGCTGGTTGAGCGTGTTTCACCGCTGGTGACGAAACGCCAAGAATTTTCTTCATTGGCCTCGCGTCAGGGCGTTGATGCGTTGCTCGCCCACATGCGCGATGTGGTGAATACCCAAGCTGAAGCCAGCTAAGGCTCTGTTTGTTCACAGCTAACGCTTTACTCACCCATGTGGCATTTTTCTTTCGTTCAGCGAGAGAAGTTGCTGCCCCCTGATGACGTGCGCCCACTTGCATGAAATAGTGGCCTCATACCAAAACGTGAGGCGATGTGATGATGCACTTTCAGCGGATGAGAACGTTTGGCGTCTTGGCTGCGGTCGTGGCGCTGTTAGCCGCGTGCGGTGGTTCGGAAGACCAAGACAGCCCATCATCACAGTCCACACCGACCAACATTGCGCCGGCGTCGGGCGCGGCACAGAGCGTGGCGTTGGAAAGCCGCGACAACAACGCACCACGCGCTGAGCCCGAGGCGCCGCGTCGCTTTGCCTATCTGAGATACCGCATCGATACGTCCCAGCGGAGTCCCCGGGCCTGTTTGGTGTTCTCCAAAGCGCTGAACGCATCACTGGACTATGGGCCCTATGTGCGTGTTTCGCGCTCTTCCTTGCCGGCGCTGAGTGTGGAAGGCGATGCGTTGTGTTTGGGCGGACTGGAGTTTGGTTCACAGGCCGCCGTCTCGGTTCTGGCTGGGTTGCCGTCGGCGGACGGGGACGAACTGGCCGCGGATGAAAGTGTGACCCTCGAATTTGCTGACCGGCCAGCCTTTGTTGGCTTCGCTGGGGACGGCGTGATCCTTCCGCGTAAGGATGCGGACGGATTGGCGATCGAGACCGTCAATGTGGACACGCTCAAAATTGAGGTGAACCGCGTGAACGACCGCGCCCTGGCGTTCCGTCGGATTGTGGCGGGATACTCAGCTGGCGCTCGGGAATATGAACGTCTCTATGGCGATGAGAGCCCCAGCGGTGTGGGCAGCTTGATGTGGTCAGGGGAAATGGACGTGGAAAGCGAGCGCAATGCTCCCGCCACGACCGTATTCCCGCTGGCTGAAACCATCGGCGCTGCTGAGCCGGGCGCCTATGTGATTTCGGTGAGGGAAAAGACCGACAATGACCGCGATTACGGCGTGGCGCGTGCGGAGCGGTGGATTGTGATCACCGATGTGGCGCTGACCGCATATCGTGGCAAGACCGGGCTATCGGTTGTCGCCCGGTCCTTGGATACAGCCAGGCCTTTAGCCGACACCCGAGTGGACTTGGTGGCGCGCAGTAATGAAGTTTTGGCGAGTGGGGAAACGGACGACTCAGGACTGATCTCATTCGATCCAGCGATCTTGCGCGGCGAGGGACCCGATGCGCCGCGTCTTGCCCTGGCCTACGGACCAGAAGGCGACTTTGCCGTGCTCGATTTGGAGCGCGCTCCGGTGGATTTGTCATCTCAGCCCGTGGGGGGACGTTATGGCGGCGGCGCCATTGAAGGATATCTCTACTTTGACCGCGGCATTTATCGTCCAGGGGAGACCGTTCGAGCCACCGCGCTTTTGCGCGATGGTGAGGCGCGGGCTGTGGATGATCGCGCTGGAACAATCACGGTGTATGCACCCAATGGCCTCGAGGCGCAGGTGGAGCGATTCGACGGCGCGCCGGAAGCTGGCGCTGTGCGTCTGGATTACGAGATTTCGACCAATGCCGCGCGTGGCCAGTGGCGGATGGAAGTGGCCATCGATGGTATCGGGCCGGTGGCCTATGGCGGCTTTGCAGTGGA
The DNA here is from genome assembly GCA_964636945.1 of uncultured Caulobacterales bacterium. GTDB lineage: Bacteria > Pseudomonadota > Alphaproteobacteria > Caulobacterales > Maricaulaceae > CAZADA01. Next base: position 13,226 of record CAZWVH010000005.1, read on the forward strand.
GGACTTTGTTCCCCAACGTGTGGCGTTGGAGTTGGAGGGCGACGTCGATACGCCGCTGGAAGCTGGCGATGTCGCTCAGGTTGATGCTGACGTGCGCTTTCTTTACGGCGCGCCAGGCGCTGGTCTCACGGTGGAAGGGGCTGGCCGCATCGAAGTGGACTATCAGCCCTTCGAGGATCTCGAGGACTTCAGTTTCGGTTTGCACGATCAGGGCTATTCGGCCACGCGCATCGAAGCGGCCGACGCCGTAGCGGATGGCCAAGGCAGAGCGACCTTGGTGTTCGATCCTGAGAATGAGGGCGTTGATTCCATGCGTCCATTGTCACTGCGTTTGGTGGTTTCAGCCCTCGAGCCGGGCGGGCGGCCGGTGTCGGAAAACATTCGCTTCGCCTATCGCCCGCGCGATCGCTATTTGGGCCTGAAAGTTGGCGATGCAGGAACCAAGGTCGACACGCCGCTGAGCTTTGACGCCGTGTTGGTTGACGCCCAAGGTGAAGGGCGTCCGGGACGAGCAGACTGGACTTTGGTTCGGGTCGATGTGGACTATGACTGGTTCCGCCAGTCCAACGGCCAGTGGCAGTGGCGCCGGTCTGAGCGCACAGTGCCCATTCAATCTGGCGAAACTGAGTTTTCTGCGCAAGGACGAGCGCAGATCACCACACAGCCGCTCGACTATGGCCGCTACGAATTGCGCTTTAACAGCGGCAATGGCGGCGCGCAGGCCAGCCTGTCATTCTATGCCAGTTGGTGGGGCGACCCTTCTCGCCAGGGCGGGATTGACGCGCCTGACCAAGTCCAGGTTGTGGGGCCGTCTGACCCCGTCAATGTTGGCGACACGGTGGAATTCCGGCTGGATGCGCCTTATGCGGGGTTCGCTGAAGTGGTCCTGGCTAGCGATGAGGTGTTGGAGCGACGCACGCTGCGCCTTCCTGAAAATGGCGCCACGGTGAGCTTTACCGCCAGCGAGGACTGGGGCGCGGGCGCGTATGTGATGGCCAGCGTGTACACCCCGCGAGATCCTGTGGCCGAACCACGACCGCGCAGAGCTGTAGGCGTGGCGCATGCGCCGATTGATGTCAGCGCTCGGACATTCTCAATGGAGGTGGACGCGCCTGAGGTGGCCCGGCCGCGCGAACAAATGACGCTCACCCTTACGGCCGAAGGACCAATCGACGAGAACGCCTATGTGACGCTCGCCGCAGTGGACGAAGGGATTTTGCGGCTCACAAAGTTTGAATCGCCCAAGCCATCAGAATTTTTCTTTGGCAAGCGTGCATTAGCGGTGGATTTGTTCGACGATTACGGACGGGTTCTGGATCCAAACCAAGGAGCGGCGGCTGAAGTGCGCTCGGGTGGCGACAGTCTTGGCGGTCCGGGCTTGTCCGTGGTGCCGACCAAAACCGTGGCGCTCTTTGAGGGGCCGGTCGCGTTTAATCGGCGTGGCGAGGCGGAGATCACTTTCGATTTGCCCGATTTTAATGGGCAATTGCGACTGATGGCTGTGGCATGGTCTGCGACCGGCGTCGGCGAAATGAGTGAGCCTTTGATCATTCGCGACCCTGTGGCGGTGGATATGGTGTTGCCGCGGTTCTTGGCGCCCGGCGACGAAGCGTTCGCCACACTGTCGTTGGATAATGTGGAAGGCGAGGCCGGCGATTATCGCGCTCGTATCGAAGCGGATAGTCCGCTTGACGTGACAAAGTCCGGCGCCCTCGAGGTGCAGCTTGGTCAGGGCGAGCGTGTTGATCGCAGCGTTTCGCTGGCGGCGGCGGACAGTGAAGGGGTTGCGGAGATTACCGTCGACGCCTCAGGACCGCGCCGGTTTTCGGTGGAGCACGCTTATCCCATCCAGGTTCGGTCAGCATTTTTGCCGGTCAGCGTGGTCGATCGCGGTCGATTGGAGCCGGGCGAACGTTATGATCCTCCGGCCGATTCGCTGATGAGCTTTGCTCCAGGCTCGGTGGAGGTGTCGGTGAGTTTCTCTGCTTTCCCCATCGACGCAGGGGCGCTTTATGAATCGCTTAGTCGGTATCCCTATGGGTGCTCAGAGCAAATTGTCTCTCGGGCCATGCCTCTTGTGTATGCGGGACAAGCCGCCGCGTTAGCGCAACGGGACGATGACGGCGAATCCGTGCGATTGGTGCAAGACGCGGTTGAGAGCCTGTTGGCGCGTCAGTCAAGCGACGGCGCATTCGGTCTGTGGCGTGTTGGCGATCGCAATGCTTCGCCATGGCTGGGCGCATATATCACCGACTTCCTCTACCGCGCCAAGCAGGCTGGCGCCCCGGTGCCGGACGCGGCGCTCGAACAGGCCTATGCAGCGTTGTCTCCGCTGGCCGAAGGCGAGCCATATCGCGCCTATGGATACGACACCGCCCGCAATTGGGACGATGACGAAGCCCCATGGTGGTTCGGCGATACTTATGACCGGCGCATGGCGCGCGCCAAGGCCTATGCAGCCTATGTTCTAGCCCGAGCCGGCCGGATGGACGTGTCACGCTTACGCTATATCCATGATGAAGAGATGGAGGTCTTGCGCAGTCCGTTGGCGCGCGCACAAATCGGCGCCGCTCTGGCATTCATGGGCGATCAGGCACGTGCGGTCAGCGCCTTCGACGGTGCGGAGGATCGCATCGGCTATACCAACCGTGGCAATTACTATCAGTCAGCAACGCGCGATCTGGCGGGGATCACGGCGTTGGCCGCCGAAGCTGGCGAGACCGAATTAACCACGCGGCTCACCGAACAGCTCGCCCAGACCGCAGTGGAGCCTGAGCGGCTGACCACGCAAGAAAAGGCATTCTTGCTGATGGCGCTGAACTCCGTAACTGGTGGCGAGCAAGTCCGGATCAATGCGCGCGGTGCTGACGAAGATCGCACGGGTCAATACTCGCTCACCGGCGAGCAGCTGAGTGAGGGCGCATCATTCACCAACCGCGGCAACGCCGCAGTTTGGCGCACAACCATTGTGCGCGGCGCTCCGACCACGCCTCCCGATGCGGTTGCAGAAGGGGTGTCGGTGTCCAAGACCGTGTGGGATTTAGACGGCGCAACAGCCAATCTGTCCGATGTGCGCCAGGGCGATCAGTTCATCGTGGAAATCGCCTTGCGTCCGCGCAACCGGCGTCTGGCGCCCATGATCGTCGCCGACCTACTGCCGGCTGGCTTTGAAATCGAAGCGACACTCTCGCCAGACGATGTGAGGGAAGGGCCATTTGCTTGGGTTGGCGAATTGGCGCGCTTGAAAGCATCCGAAGAGCGCGATGATCGGTTTGTGGCGGCGTTGGACCTCAGGGGGGAACCGGCAACCATCGCCTACATGGTTCGTGCGGTGACGCCCGGAGTTTTCACCGCACCTGGCGCTGTGGCCGAGAACATGTATAAGCCCGACGAATTTGGCCGTTCAGCCTCGTCAACGATCACCATTGCTCAAGCAGGCTAGACACGTCATGCCAGGGTTGAGGCGCATCATCGTTGGGGGGCTGAGCGCCCTCCTGGCCTTGGGCGTTGGGCTGATTGCGCTTGATTTGATCTTTCCCCCGCCACTGCACAATGTTGGCGCGACCTCGTTGGTTGTCGCCGACCGGGGTGGGCGCACACTGCGCGCCTTTTCCGTCGAAGACGGCCGTTGGCGATTGGCTGCTGACTTGGACCGCGTGGATCCGCGGTTTGTCGACGCGCTCATCGCCATGGAAGACAAGCGCTTTTTTGCCCATGCCGGTGTGGATATCCTGGCGCTGTCGCGTGCCGCGAAGTCCAATCTAGCGAGTGGCCGCGTAATCTCTGGGGGGTCGACACTCTCGATGCAAACAGCGCGTTTGTTGGAGCCGCGCGAACGCACATTGAGCGCCAAGATCTTTCAGATCGCCCGAGCCACTCAGCTTGAGCGACGCATGAGCAAGCGTGAAATCCTGGAGCTTTATCTTACGCTTGCGCCCTATGGCGGTAATTTGGAAGGCGTGCGCGCTGCGAGTTGGGCCTATTTCAATCGCGAACCAGAGCAGCTTACTTGGGATCAAATCGCGTTGCTGATTGCGCTGCCACAATCACCCGAAGCGCGCCGACCTGACTTACGGCCTGAAGCGGCTCGCCTCGCGCGTGCACGTGTCCTTGATCGCTTGGTTGACGCCGGCTTGGTCGACCGTCAGCGGGCTGGCGAAGCCAAGGCGGCGGCCATATCCGAAAGACAAGCTTTTCCCGCGTTGGCTTGGCATGCAGCAGAGGGCCTGAACAACCGCTCTGCGGCACAGGCTGACAATGTGAATACATTGCGCTCAACCATCGACATCGGCGCGCAAAAGCAAGTGGCGAACACGTTACGCCAAAGCATCAACGCCGAGCAGCACGATATTCAGTTCGCAGCACTGGTCGTTGAAATAGAAACGCGCGCTGTACGCGCCGCTGTTGGCTCTGCGGGGCGAGACCGGCCCGGTGGGTGGATCGATCTCACTAACAGGCATCGATCGCCGGGCTCGACGCTCAAGCCGTTTATTTATGCGCTCGCCTTTGATGATGGCTTGGCCGCAGGGCATACGCGCGTGTCCGACTTGCCGCGTCGGTTTGGCACTTACCAGCCCGACAACTTTGAGGGTGTCTTTCACGGTGAAGTCAGCATCGCAGAGGCTTTGCAATACTCGCTCAACGTGCCAGCGGTGATGACTTTAGATGTTGTGGGGCCTGACCGGTTCGCAGCGACCCTCGACGCAGCCGGCGCGCCGCCCCTTATCCCACAACGCGCGGATGACCACGCAGGATTGGCCGTCGCGCTAGGCGGTTGGGGGCTGACCGTTCGGGACATCGCCACGCTCTATGCCGCGCTCGGCGATGGCGGCATGGTCCGGCCTCTAGTTTGGTTAGAAAGCGAAACGCAAGCCGCGCCGGATGGGCGACGCCTGATGTCCTCGGAAACGGCCACAGAGATCTTGGAGATTTTACGCACAGCCCCAGCGCCCAAAGGCCGCGCCCCGGCTGCGCTGACCCGGGGAGGTCCCAATGTCGCTTTTAAGACCGGCACCTCCTATGGATTTCGGGACGCTTGGGCAGCTGGTGTCGCCGGCGGCCATGTGGTGGTAGTTTGGACTGGACGAGCTGATGGCGCACCGTCATCGCGCCGAACCGGACGTGACGCCGCTTTGCCCGTTTTGTTTGATGTTTTCGATGCGTTAAGCGCATTGGGATTGTTAGAGGAAGACCGGTCGGGCGTCGCTGCAGTTCCCGAACGCACGCCCAGCTCTGGACCTCTGACGCAATTGGAGCGCAACGACGCGGCCCCTCATATCCTCTTCCCGCCTGACGGGACCGAAGTGCTCGCTGAACACGGGGGCGAGGGTGGGGTTCGGCCATTTGTTTTGGCGGGCCGGGGTGCAGGACGACTGCGCTGGTATGTGGATGGCGAGCCCGCGCCGACTGACGAGATGGGCGCCCCCCTTTGGATACCAATGAAGCCGGGTTTCTACGCCATCGCTGCCGTGGATCCGGAGGGGCGATCAACCACGTCCTTGGTCCGCGTGCGCATGGCGGACAATGGCCGGGTTGGGTCGGCGCAGTTATAGCTGGCCGCCACCCCTTGTTTTCTTCGCCGACAGAACAAGGTCCCACAGGTCCATTTCAGTGAAAGAAGCCGCCCATGTCTCTGCCCCCGCCATTACCCGCCAAACCCGCCGATCATCCTGACATCGCCGGAGGCAAGGTCGGTGTATTGTTGGTCAATCTTGGTACGCCGGATGGGCATGATTATTTTTCGTTGCGGCGTTATCTGAGCGAATTTTTAAGCGATCGGCGCGTGATCGAATATCCGCCTTGGCTATGGCAGCCGCTGCTCCAAGGTGTGATCTTGACTGTACGCCCGTTTCGCTCTGGTGCTGCGTACAAATCCATCTGGCGCGAGGACACTGACGAATCACCGCTGCGCTATTTCACCCGCCGTCAGGCGGAAGGACTGAGTAACCGGATCGGCTCTGATCAGGTAACGGTGGATTGGGCCATGCGCTATGGCAATCCGAGCATCAAGAGCCGGCTAGAGCACTTGGTCGAGCAGGGATGTGATCGTATTGTCCTCTTGCCGCTGTATCCACAGTATTCGGCCTCAACCACAGGCACGGTCAATGATGAGGCATTCCGTGCGCTTCAGGCCATGCGTCGGCAGCCCGCAATCCGCACGGCGCCTGCGTTTCACGATCATCCCACCTATATCGAGGCGTTGGCTGCGACGTTGGAGCGCCAAGTGGCGGCGTTGGACTTTGAACCACAGACGGTCCTCTTATCGTTTCACGGATTGCCTCAATCCTACTTTGAAAAAGGCGATCCCTATCATTGCCATTGCGCCAAGACCGCCCGGCTGGTGACGCAAAGGCTGGGCTGGCCGCAGGACAAAGTGCGCCTGACGTTTCAATCCCGCTTTGGGCCAACCCAATGGCTTCAGCCCTACACTGATAAAACGCTGGAAGCTCTACCGGGAGAGGGTGTCACACGGGTGGCCGTGGCCACGCCGGGTTTCATTTCAGACTGCGTGGAAACGCTGGAGGAAATCGCCATTGAGGGCGCGGAGGCATTCCATGAAGCAGGCGGTGAGGCGTTCGCCGCCTTGCCATGTTTGAATGACAGCGATGCCGCGATCGATTTGCTGGAGCAGTTAGCGGTGCAGGAATTGCGAGGCTGGGTGGATTAAGTCATGCTCGCCGCGACGGCGTCATGCAATTCCCGCGCGCAAGCAATCGTGCATATGCAACACCCCCACTGGTGCGCCGGCGTCATCAAGGGCAAACAGCACCGTGATCTTTACATCCGTTGCGGTCATTTTGCGTAGAGCGTCGGCCGCAAGATCCTCTGGGCGCACTGTGCGCGGTGCATGGGTCATCACCTCGCCAGCCGTCTGGGTGAGCAGGTCAGCACCCATATGGCGTCGCAAATCGCCATCCGTGATCACGCCGGCCAATGCGCCGTCTTGACCCACCACGCCGGCGCAACCAAAGCCCTTGGCAGTCATTGTCACCAGCGCATCAGCCATCGAGGTCCTTTCGTCCACCAAAGGCAGTGCTTCGCCGGTATGCATGAGATCGGAGACCTTTGCGAGCGCCGCCCCCAATGCGCCGCCGGGATGAAATCGGCGAAAATCATCAGCCGAGAATCCGCGCCGCTCCAGCAAAGCCACTGCCAGCGCATCACCCAGCGCCATCTGCAAGGTGGTGGAGGTGGTGGGCGCGCCGGTTTCACTGCAGGCTTCGGCGGCGTCGGGCAGCAACACCACAATGTCTGCGGCCTTGGCCAGTTGACTATCCTCGCCCGCAGTGATCGCGATTAAGGGGACCCCAAACCGCCGGGTATAGCCGATCAAGTCTGCAAACTCGGACGTGTTGCCTGATTTGGATAGTGCAACCACAGCATCCCGCGGCGTGATCATGCCCAAATCGCCATGGCTCGCCTCAGTGGGATGAACGAATTGGGCCGGTGCGCCAGTGGAGGCGAAGGTGGCGGCCACCTTGCGCCCGACATGGCCGCTCTTGCCAACGCCCGCCACGATGATCCGGCCCTCTAGTCCTGCCAGCACGTCGACAGCCTTAGCGAATGGCGCGCCAATGCTGTCCTCAAGCATGCCAAGGCCTTGAGCCTCAGTGGCGATGACGCGTTTGCCCGCCTGGATGGCGATGGAAGGGTCGTCGGCTGTCGACGATGGGGCAGTGGGGGTCAAAGCGGACATCCGTGTGTCAATTGATCAACATTGCGCTGGCCTAAAATGAAAAGGGCGCAACGGCAAGCCACCGCTGCGCCCATGTCAGTTTCAATTGCGCGGCTTTGGATTATTCCGCCGGCTGAGGTGCGGCGCTTCCGCCGCTGCGCTTTTCTTCGATTTCGTTGGCGCCAATCAGATGGAAGCGTTCACCGTTCCACAGCCACTTAAAGTAGCGGCCGATGTCCGAGCCCAAGGCGTAAAGCGCTGGCACCAGGAACAGGGTGAGGAACAGGGCGAACACGATCGCGAAGGCAAGAGCCACCACCATGGGCTTCAAGAACTGAGCCTGGGTCGAACGCTCCATCATCATGGGCAGAACCCCGATAAATGTGGTGACGGAGGTGAGCAGGATTGGCCGGAAGCGCGCCGTACCCGCCTCGACCAGTGCTTGGAATGCACCCATGCCTTCGCGGCGCAGCCGGTTGACATAGTCGATCAGGACAAGGTTGTCGTTGATCACCACACCAGCGGCGGCAATGATCCCAAACACCGAGAACAACCCAAGCGATACCCCCATAATCAAATTCCCGATTACGGCCCCAACCAAACAGAAAGGAATGGAGATGAGGATCAGCAGAGGTTGGAAGATCGCGCGGAATGCTATCGCGAGCAGAAAATACATGCCGACCAGCACAATCAAGAACAAGACTGAGACTTCTTGATTAAACTCATTCTGGTCTTGCCGTTCGCCCACATCAACGCGATTAACTTGGGGATGCCGGGCGTCGAAGAATTGGTAATAATTCTGCTCTAAGTCTTGATAAACTTGGCCGAGTTCTTCCCGTTTCACGTCAGCAACCACATAGACCTCGCGCTGACGATCGCGACGCAAGATACGGTTAATGCCGTCGGCAAATGACACTTCCGCCACAGCAGCAAGCGGCACTTCTCGCCCATCATCGGTGCGGATACGGAATTGCTCCAAGCTTTCCAGCGATTCGCGCTCGGACTTGGTTAAGCGCACCATCACACGCACGTCTTGGCCGTCACGTGGCAGCCGTTGCGCTTCAACACCATAGAACGCATTGGCCAACTGCCGCGTCACTTCAGCTTCAGTGAGGCCCAGCGCCTGCGCGCCCGCCAACAAACTGAGGCGCGCTTCATCGGCGGCCGACTGCATGGAGTCGCGCACATCAAATGTGGCGTCGTAGGTAGACAATTGCGCTTTCAAGTCGGTGGCGGCCGCCACGAGCGCCTCCAGATTGTCCGATTGAAGCGATACAAACACCCGGCTTTGGTTATTATTGAAGTTCGACGTGAAGTTGACTTCCTCTGCGTCGGGCACCGGCCCAAGTCGCTCGCGCAAATCCTCCGAGATTTCCGCCACGGAGATGTCTTTCGGCCGGTCTTCGGCGGGGTGAAGGCTAATCCACGCATTGATGCCGTCATCAAATGAGAATGCTGAGATGGCGTCCACGATTGGTTTTTCGGGATAGCGCGCATTCATCTCGTCCATGAACGCCTGTTCGGCGACCTCGAGTTGCTCCTTGATCTGCAACACGCGCGAATAGGGCGTACCGTCAGGCATGTCGATTTGGACAAAGATGAAATCTTGCTCCACGTCCGGCATGAAGCTGGTTTTCACATAGCCCATGGCGAGTGCGCCGATCGACAACACCATGAAGGAGATGAAGAGCGTCACCGTGGCATAGCGCGTGCGAATCGCCGTTGCGATCAGAGGGCGATACAGGTTGTTCGCCACCCAGATCAATCCATCGGCGAAGCGCTTTTGGAAACGGATGAGCGGTCCAAAAAAGCCTGTCGTACGTTGCGGTTTCAGGTGCGCTAAGTGGTTTGGCAGAATCAGCAGGCTTTCCACCAAAGAAAAGCCCAACGCCGCCATCACCACCAGAGAAATCTGCCCGGTGAATTGGACTTCTGGCCCAGAAAGCAAAATCCACGGCAAAAAGGCGAGCACCGTTGTAATAATCGCGAAGATCACCGGCTTTGCGACAAGTCGTGTGCCCCAAATGGCCGCATCATGCCCTCGACGGCCGCGCTCCACCTGATTGTGAATGTTTTCACCCACAATGATGGCGTCATCCACCACGATGCCAATGACGAGGAGAAAAGCGAATAGCGACAACATGTTCAGCGAGACGCCCAAATAGGGTAGTACTGCAATGGCGCCAAGGAATGCTGTAGCAATGCCAATGGCCACCCAGAACGCCACAATGGGGCGCAAGAACAGCATAAGCGTTGCAAGAACCAGGATCAGTCCAATGCCCGCGCTGTTCAGGACTGTCTTCATGCGCGCAAAGTACGCGTCAGAGTCATCCCACCATAGGGTCAGGTTGACGCCCGGCGGCAGTTCGGCCTGTTTGGCCTCGATGAAGTCAGCCAGCTCGCGCTTGGTGTTCACAACGTTCATGCCCTGCTCCAGCGTGCGCAGGGCAATGATGGTCATGGGTTCGCCGTTAAAAGTGGCGTCGAAATTGGCGTCCACAAAGCCGTCGCGAACTGTGGCCACGTCCCGGACGCGGACCAAAGCGCCATCTTCGGTTTGGCGAACGATAATATTTTCAAATTCTTCAGCATTGTTGGCTTGGTTACGCGTTGCGACGGAAACATTGCCAGATTGTGTGCGCACAAAGCCGCCGCCCACATTGACGGACTCAGAGCGAATGGCATTCGCCACTTCCTCAAACGTCAGGCCAAACCGACGCAGCGCTTCATCCGACACCTCAATGGATACTTCCTCATCCAATGCGGCGTTGACGATGGCGCGTGATGCGCCTGGCACCTGCCGTGCGACCTCATCGCGAATGTCATCGGCAAGTCGTTTGAGCTCCAGGCGATCCACATTCCCGTGAAGCGCCATGCCCATATACCAGTTATCGTTCATCCACCGGCGCACCACAGGCCGCAGCGCTTGAGCCGGCAAATTGTTGATGGCGTCCACCCGAAGCTTCAGATCGTTGATGAAGGGTTCCATGTCCGTAGAGCGCAGAGCCTCAATGCTCACCGAGCCAGAGCCCTCATTCGCCCGGGAGGTGATCGCTTCGATCCCCTCCATGTCGGCAATGGCTTCTTCAATGCGCACCAGGATTTGTTCTTCCACTTCCGCGGGAGAGGCGCCTGGCCAAGACACGGAGACCGTCACGCCATTCCAACCCGCGGTTGGGAAGGTCAGCCGGTCCATTTGGATGTAGCCGATGATCCCGCCGATGATGGCGAGCAGCATCAGCAGGTTCGCGGCCACCCCGTTTTGCGCCCACCATGCGATCAGACCGCGGTGTTCCGTGGGTGCGTCAAATGAGCTGGGACCAGGTTCGTGTGCGTTGCCCTCGACCGACATTAGCCGTCTCCGTCATTTTGCGAGGAGGCTTCGACCAAAACCTGCTCGCTGTCGTCGTCTTCGTCCGCATCTTCGTCGGACTCTGCGTGTTCGCCGTCTTGCTCTCCCTCTTCGTTCTCTTCTGGGATAGGGAAAAGCAGCTCATTCGTTTCGGCGTCATAGACGTCGATGCGCATGTCTTCTTGGGCGGAAAGCAGCGCGGATGTGATGACGTAATCGCCGGCCTCAACACCGCTTGCGACAATCACGGACTTGCGATCGGTATTGGCCACTTCCACGTCACGGATCGCCAGCGTACCGTCAAGGTTCGCGATATAGACCTGTGACGTGCCGCGCAGCGCCTGCCGTGGCAGCTCAACTGCATTCTCGATGGTGCGGCCTGCGACCTCAGCGGTCACAAACAGGCCCACGGGAAGCGGTACGCCGTTAGCAGAGCCCTCGCCGAATGGATCACGAACTTCGGCGACAGCGTAGATCACGCGTGTGCGCGGATCGATCACGCTGTCAGTCCGCATGATGCGACCCTCCCACTCACGCTCCGCGCCGCTTACACGCCCCTTGAGAGTGACCGGTGCGCCGCTCTCAATGGATTCGGCGCTGAAGGCCACCGGCAGTCCAACCAACGCCAATTCCTGGTCTGTCAAAGGAAGCCGGATCTCAAAAATGTCAGTGGCGTAAATGCTTCCAAGCGAGCCTGACGAACCGGGCGACACGTATTGGCCAATGTCGGCTGACTTCTGGCGGACACGGCCGGTGAACGGCGCGACAATCTCGGTGCGTTCAAGCGCCAAACGGGCGTCAGCCAGACTGGCTTCAGCGGCAGCCAATTGTGCGCGCGCTTCGGCCAATTGCGGTTCACGCAATGTGAGCGAAGAGGCCGGGCCTTCACCCAGTTCTTCCCAATCGCGGCGTGCAATCTCTGACTCAGCACGTTCACGCTCCAGGGCGCTGCGCGCTTGAGCGACTTGGCCTTCAGCGCGAGTGACGGCCAAGCGATAGTCGGCGTCATCAATGCGCAGCAAGACTTCACCTTGCTCGAAGTAGCCGCCATCGATGAAGTTGGGGGACACATAGGTAATTCGCCCAGTCACTTGCGGCGTCAGAGTGATTTGGCTACGCGGTCGGGTCTCACCTTGCGCGCTCACCGAAAGCGTGATGTCGCTGCGTTCAGCTTGCGTGGCGAACACCACAAGACCTTTGTCCTGTTCATCGTTTCGCTCTGGTTTCTTTTGGCCTGCCTGCATGGCGATCATACCGGCCACCGTCGCGGCGATGATCACCGCAACTGGCAGGAGCCCAAACACAAACATGCGCATAGGGCGGGTTGACGTGAAAATCGAGCTCATAACGCACGCTCCAATTGCGCCGCGGTGGCGGGGTCGGATTCAAAATCAGTCAAGAAGTCGCCGCCAATGGCGACGTATAAATTCACACGGTTTACTACGCGGTCCCGGCGTACGGCGATCAGTTGACGCTCGGCGGAAATGCGCCGGCTTTGCGCGTTCAACAGATCAAAAATCGTGCCTACGCCTCGGCTATACTCGCGTTCTGCAAGCTCCTCGGCCGCCAGCGCCTCTTCGACCGCGATCGCTAAAGCATTGTCTCGCGCGGCCAATGTCGTTTCTGCATCTAGTGCGGCCTCGGCCTCATTAAAAGCCGCCAAGGCTGTGTTGGCGTAAATCGCCAGTCGCTCGTAGGCGGATTGCTTGGCGCGTTCAGACTCAGCCAGCAAGGCGCCGCCACGGAACACGGGCTGCAAAAGTGACCCCGCCAGCCTCGACACCAAATAATCGGGATCGAACGCTTCGCTAAAATCTTCGCCATCAGTACCATAGGTCGCCGTCAAAGTCAGCTGAGGCATCAAGGCCTTGCGCGCAGCAGAAGCGCGAAATCCCGCCGCCTGTAAAGACGCTTCGGCCGAACGCAGATCTGGCCGGCGGGCGAGCAACTCTCCTGGTGCGCCCACGGTTTCCAATTCCGGCAATTGTGGCAGAGCGTCAGCGGCGTTGATTTCAGCGGACGGGTAGCGGCCAAGCAGCACTTCGAGAGATCGGGCTGCGTTGTTTTCCAAATTCTGTTGGAGCAACAAGTTGGCTTCACTTGAAGCGAGTGACGAACGCGCCAAGCGCACATCCAGTGATGTGGCGAGACCTGCTTCGAACCGGCGCCGGGTGAGGCGCAAGGAACGCTCCTGAGTGGCGACGTCATCTTCAGCAAGCAAGGTTAAGAGCCGCGCTTGGATAAGGTCGTACCATCCGCGAGCAACCGAACCCGCCAAGGATAATTGTGCATCGTCGAAATTGGCCTGTGCGGCGAAAGCGTCCTGTTGGCCCGCTTTAGCGACATCGCGCACACGGCCCCAAACGTCGGCTTCCCAACTGGCTGACACGCCAAGTCCGGCATTGTTGGCCTCTGCGATTGTCACGACTTCGCTGGCGGAGTTGGGATCGGCGATGACATCGTTTTGATCGATCTCGCCGTCACCGTTGACGTCTGTGGTCGGGATCGCCCCGGAAACAGCAAATTCGTTCTGGCTTCGATCAAGGCGTGCGTCCAGGCGCGGCAGCCGCGGCGCCCCGGCGACGCGCGCGCTGGCTCGCGCTTGCTCCAGTCGAGCGGCGGCGGCAGCGAGATCGTAATTGTTTTCAAGCGCCTCAGCGATCAATGCGGACAAGGCGGGATCGCCAAAAGATGCAATCCAGTCTCCTCGCGGGGGCGCGCTAGGCAAGTCGCTTGCTGACCAGGATTGCTCCCCGTCAGATTTGCCGCGAAACATGGAAATGTTGTCGAGCATTTCTTTTCCTGGCGCAGATACACACGCTGTGGCTGCGAGTAATGTGCTAGTGCTCAGCACTGTTCGCAGCATCAAATATGAACCCCTCATTGTTCACTCCTCTCGGCCGCTAAACTACCGAATTTATTCTCTTGGTCACTTTGTTTTTTATTGAAAAACGGTAAGGTTCGGTACAGGCGCAGTTCATGTTTGCGGTCGCACCCCCGGTTGTTCGCGCCGCAATTGCTACACCTTCATGGCTCTACAACACCAGTGGAGACGTGTATGCAAGCGCCCAAGATGCATCCACAGACCAATGAACCAGGTTCAAGACACTCCCATCCGCGCGGCCGTTGGGCTGCGCTTTGGCTAGGGTGCGTGATCCTTTTGGCGATACCTGCGTTGGCGGGAAGATTGGCGCCTGGCGTGGGCATGTTTCTGGCGGTTGGCCTTGGGCTTTGGATCTGGTTGGCCTTTCGTGTGATGTCTGCGGAACGCGAACGTGATCCGCGAGCGGTGCGCACTGCGCCTTTGGCCCGCGAGGAAAAGACAGAACTCAAGATCGCCATGGGCGCGCGGATCATGGATGTTCTTCCCGAACCGGTCATGTTGTTGGGGCGGGGCGGACGGATCATCGCAGCCAATCCAGCTGCAAGGCGTCGGTTCGCCACAAAATTGGAGGGAGGACTACTCTCCATCGTATTGCGAGAGCCCGACGTCCTTGGCGCTGTGGCGGCGTGCGAGGCAGGCGGCGCGCCACGCCTTGTGCGATTTATGTCGCTCGCGCCTCAAGAAGAGCACGCCCGAGCATTCGTGGCCCCGCTCGTGGCGGAAGATGACCAGATTTCGCCGCCTGCTGCCCTGGTTCTTCTTGTTATCCACGACGAAACGGCGCTGCGACGTGCAGAACGACTCAGATTGGATTTTTTGGCCAACGCCAGTCACGAATTGCGCACGCCGCTTACATCACTTGCCGGATTTATTGAAACTTTGCGCGGGCACGCCAAAGATGACCCCGAAGCCCGGGAGTACTTTTTATCGATCATGGACGCGCAGACAGCTCGCATGCGCCGGCTGATCAGCGATCTATTGTCACTCAGTCGCCTGGAACTCTACGAACATGTGCCGCCGGAAGGCGAAACGGACTTGGTGGAACTGGCAAGAGACGTGGCGGCGGGGTTGGCCCCTCTCGCTGACGAAGCCAAAGTTGCGATTGAGCTTGAAGCGCCGCCCATGCCGGTTGTGGTTGCTGGAGCCCGAGATGAGCTCGTACAAGTGGCGCAAAACTTAACCGAGAACGCGATCAAATACTCGGGCGAAGGCGGCGTCGTGCGTATGTTAGTGGCCGCGTCATCAAGCCGTGAGGCCATTGAGCGAGAAACCTTGCGGGCTGGAGATGGAGACTCTCGTTTTGCAATCCTCACTCCGCCGCTGGATACGCGCGAGTACGGATGGCTCAGCGTCGCGGACTGTGGCCCAGGGATTGCGCGCCAGCACCTTCCCCGTTTGGGCGAGCGCTTTTTTCGGGTCGATGCAGAGGCCCCGCAGTCTAAGCAGGGAACTGGGTTGGGTTTGGCCATCGCCAAGCATATACTCTCCCGCCACCGGGGAGGATTGCTCGTTTCCAGTCAAGAAGGCGCAGGCGCAGCGTTTACGATGATTGCGCCCAAGGTGGCTGGCCGATCGGAAGTGAAGGCGGCTGTTGAGGAAGGTAGCGCGGTGTGACCGGCTCACATGCAGCCGCAATCACCAGCTTGTCATCATGGTGTAACAGCCAGAGCATAGGTTGTTGTGTCGGTTTTGGTCACACGGCGCAAAGTCGCAGTGACGCGTTACAGGATTGTTTCGGATGACGCATGCGCCCATCCTTCCCATCGTTTTTTTTGCGCTGTTGGCGTTTGGCGCCTTGGCGGCGGTGGTCGGGGCGCGCACTGCGCGCGAGCTTTTACAAAATGCGGGACCGTCGCATTCCAGGCCCGGCCATTACGCTATTTACTCCGGCATTTGGACATTGGTCCCATCAATGCTGGTGCTCATGGCCATTGTTGTGTTTGGCGACGCTGCGGTCAATTTGCTTACCATCCGCGAATTTCCAAGTCTCTTCGAAGGATTGGCCGGCTATGAGCGGACCTCTTTACTAGAGGCGCTCCGTGAAACGCAAAGTGCTGGATCGGGGGGCAACGCCAGTGGCGACCAGGTGATTGTCAGCGCCGAGCACTATGTGCGGCGCGCGGATCAGATCATGTTTATTGGCGGGGCCATAGCCGTGTTGGGCGTGGCGGCTCTGGGCATGTCTAGGGCGCGTTCAAAGATGCTCTCCGGTGTCTCAGCACGTGATGGCGTGGAAGCGGCCACCAAGCGTTTTCTGTTTTTCTGCGCGGCTGTGGCGATTTTGACCACGTTTGGCATTTTGGCGTCATTGCTGGGCGAAAGTCTCAGATTCTTCTTCATGCTTCCCGAGGACTGGTGGCGCATTTGGACTTGGGAAACGCGGGTGCCGATCAATGACTTTCTGTTTGGTTTGAAATGGAGCCCACAAACGGCGCTGCGTGAGGACCAGGTGGGGCAGTCGGGGGCGTTCGGTCTTGTGCCATTGTTATACGGCACGCTGTACATCACGGTGATCGCCATGCTCGTCGCGGCCCCCATCGGGCTGTACTCGGCGATCTTCCTGTCGGAATACGCCAGTCCCGCCGCGCGCGCTTGGGTCAAACCGATCCTGGAAATCCTCGCAGGCGTTCCCACCGTGGTGTACGGCTTTTTCGCCCTATTGACGGTGGGGCCGGCAATACGCGTGGCGGCCGAATTTGTCGGTTTGGATGTACAGACGCAATCGGCATTAGCCGCCGGGCTGGTGATGGGTGTGATGATCATCCCCTTCGTTTCCTCGCTGTCGGATGATGTGATCAACGCCGTGCCGCAATCGCTTCGCGATGGCGCTCTGGCGCTGGGGGCCACAAGATCAGAGATGATCAAGAATGTGGTTTTGCCCGCAGCATTGCCCGGCGTTATGGCGGCGTTATTGCTTGCCATTTCCAGAGCCGTAGGCGAGACCATGATTGTGGTGATGGCGGCCGGACAAGCGGCCAACATTTCTGCCAACCCACTGGAAAGTCTCACCACCATCACCGTTCAGATCACCAAGTTTTTCACCGGCGACCAGGCCTTCGACAGCGCCAAGACGCTGTCAGCGTTCGCACTTGGATTGGTGCTTTTTACCCTGACCCTCGCGATGAACGTGGTCGCCCTTCGGATCGTCAAGACATACCGGGAGAAGTATGAGTAGTTCTCAGCCCGATAACCAGCGACACCCAATTGACGCGCGCGAGGTGCGACTGCGCCAGCGACACAAGGCTGAGCGCCGCTTTCGCACCTATGGTGTCATTGCCTCGTCCTTCGCCGGCTTGGTGCTCGTTGGATTGTTGGCCAGCGTTGTTGTTCAGTCGATACCTGCATTCCGCACCCATGAACTGACGTTAACTGTCTCATTTGATCGCCAGGTGCTCGATCGTCAAAATACGCTGGAGCCTTTTTTTCCAGAGCCAGAGAATGCATCAGAACAGTTCTTGGCTGAGCGCGCGGCGGCGATCCGCAGGCTGAACTTTGATGCTGTATTGCAAAACGCATTGCGGGCTGAGTTTCCGGAGATTACCGAGCGGCGGCAATTACGCGAACTATTCGAATTGGTCGCAAGTCTCAATATTCCCCGTGAACTCTTGCAACGGGCCGTTGCTGACCCCGCCATTATCGGCACGTCACAATCCATCACCTTCCCGCTGGCCGATGACATCGACCTATATCTCGACACCGGGCCGCCGGACATCGTAATTCCCGGTGAAGGGGCGCTGGCTGTTACCGGAGCCTCAGGAGAGGTGCGTTTGCTGTCCAGTCAGGCCGACTTTGAAAGTATCATAAAGACGTCGAGCGGCGCGAACGGCTTTGGCGCGACCGAGCCCAGCGTCTTGTTTCGCGTTCATGGCGGCATTGTCAAAATTTTGGCGGTTGAGGGGCAAACGGCCAATGGCGTTGTTCTGGTCAGGTTCGACAATGTTCTCACCGCGAATTCCGGCGAATGGGAGATTATCATTCGCGACACTCCGGAAGCAGATCGCCTGGTTTCAGACGCCAAATTGGCGTGGGCGTGGGCGCTCACCGAACGCGGCGCTCTGACCAAGAAATTTAACTCCCGTTTGTTCACGCAGTCGCATAGCGGCGATCCGGAGCTGGCGGGTATGCTGGGCGCCATGGTGGGCTCGTTGCTCACCATGTTGGTGACCATGGCGTTGGCCGTGCCGATTGGTGTGGGTGCAGCCCTCTACCTTGAGGAATTTGCGCCCAAAACTGCGTTCACGGACTTTGTTGAGGTCAACATCAACAATCTTGCTGCGGTCCCCTCAATCATATTTGGCTTACTCGGGCTAGCGATTTTCATTCCGATCTACAATGCGATCCTAAACGATCTCAGCCGCGGCTGGCCGCTGGTGGGCGGAACGGTTTTGGCGCTGATGACTTTGCCCACAATCATCATATCCACCCGAGCCTCATTGCGAGCCGTGCCGCCGTCCATCCGTCAGGGTGCGCTCGCGGTAGGGGCGACGCCGGTCCAAACCGTGTTTCATCACGTGCTACCGCTCGCCGGTCCGGGAATCATGACCGGATCAATCATTGGGCTGGCGCAGGCGTTGGGAGAGACCGCGCCCTTGATCATGATTGGCATGGTCGCGGCCGTTCCCGAGGCGCCAGTGTGGATCACGGACGCGGCGACGACACTGCCGGCCCAGATCTACTTGTGGTCGAACGAGGCCGCACCGGCCTTCGTGCCTTTGGCGGCTGCAGCGATCCTCATTTTGTTGCTGGTGATGATCACCCTGAATCTTCTGGCGATTTTTCTGCGCCGGCGGTTCGAACGGAGATGGTGACAGACGGCGTGGTTTACTGTGCGGGGACGGATAGTCGCGGGAAAACGGATACAAATGGCGAAGGTTGAAGCACGAAACATCAATGTTTTTTACGGCGACAAGCAGGCCTTGTTTGATTGCACGGCCAGTTTTGACGACCGTTCCGTAACCGCGCTGATTGGACCGTCGGGCTGTGGCAAGACGACCTTTTTGCGTTGCATTAACCGCATGAATGACACGATTGAGCACGCCCGCGTCGAAGGCGAGCTTTTGATTGACGGGATCAATATCAACGATCCCAAAATCGACCCTACGCCCCTGCGCGCGCGTGTCGGCATGGTATTTCAGAAGCCCAACCCCTTTCCCAAATCCATCTTTGAAAATGTCGCCTATGGCCCGCGCATTCACGGAATGGCCAATAATAAAGGCGAACTGCGCGAGATTGTTGAGCGCAGCTTGCAGCGCGCCGCATTATGGGATGAAGTGAAGGATCGCTTGGATCAGCCGGGAACAGGACTGTCGGGCGGCCAACAACAGCGGCTTTGTATTGCGCGCGCGATCGCCGTGGAGCCGGAAATCATTCTGATGGACGAACCGGCGTCAGCGCTCGATCCTATCGCTACACAGAAAATTGAGGAATTAATCGTCGAACTTCGAAGAAATTATTGTATCATTATTATTACACACTCGATGCAACAAGCGCGTCGATTGTCGCAATACAGCGCATTTTTTAACCTTGGTCGTATTGTGGAATTTGGCGAAACAGATCAAGTGTTCGCTAAGCCGCAAAATAAGCTAACCCAGTCATACGTCATGGGTGAATTTGGATGAATAAGTTGGTCGAACGCATTGTCGGCCGGGGCGACTTGGCCCGTTCTCTAATCGACGAGCGTGAATTGCTCGGCGATGAATTGGCGCGCATGGGCGGGGCCGTCGAGCGATTATCCATGGCCGCGCTCGACGCCGTGACCAGACGGGACACGGAAGCCGCGCAAAGCGTTGCCGATCAACGCTCGACCTTAGGCGAAATGCAGGGCAATTTGGAGCGCCGTATTGTGCGGGTGATCGCCGGCTGGCGGCCGGCAGAGAAGGACGTGACCCATCTCATCAGTGCACTGAAGATATCGGCTCATTTGGAGCGCATTGGCGAACTTTCATGCAATAACGCCATGCGCACCGTGGCGCTAAATGACGCTGAACCGCTTGTATTGATGAGCAGTTTGGATCGCATGGGCCGCCGGGTGGTGCAGCAACTCAAGAATGCGCTCGATGCTTTTGCCCGTCTCGATCCGGATGTGGCGCAAGAAGCGTGGCGGCGTGATGATGATGTTGACGACGCGTACAATAGCCTGTTCAAAGAACTGCTCGTCAATATTGCGAACGACCCGCAGATGAGTGGTCCGTGTACGCATTTAATGTTTGTGGCGAAGAATGTGGAGCGCATAGGCGATCACGCCACGGATATTGCCGCGATTGTGTATGGGCTGGCGACAGGCGGGGAATTATCGCGCGGCGAGCCAGAAGCGCCTAAAGGCAGTGGTGTTTAGGCGCATTGTTGGGGATGAGCCGTGAACCCACGTGTTCTTGTTGTCGAAGACGACACTGATATTTCCGCGCTATTGTTCTATAACCTCACGAAAGAAGGCTATCAGGTGTCTCTCTCCCAGGATGGTGAGGAGGCGCTCATGCTGGTGGAAGAAAACCCGCCGGACGTGATTCTACTCGATTGGATGTTGCCAAAGGTGTCTGGGCTGGAAGTGTGCCGCCGCGTCCGAGCCAAGGCCGACTGCGCCAATGTGCCGATTATCATGGTCACGGCGCGCGGTGAGGAGACCGAGCGCGTGCGCGGTCTTGATACCGGGGCGGATGACTATCTCGTCAAACCCTTCCAAGTGGGCGAGTTACTGGCGCGAATCCGGGCCGTACTCCGTCGTATTCGCCCAGGCCTGGCTGAAGATCAGATTGCCGTGGGCGATATTATCGTCGACCGGGCGGCGCATCGTGTGCGGCGCAATGGAGAAGAAGTTCATCTCGGGCCCACGGAATTCAGATTGCTGGAATATCTGATGCTCAACCCAGGACGGGTGTTCTCGCGAGAACAATTGCTGGATTCGGTTTGGGGCGCTGACGTGTATGTGGAAGCACGCACAGTTGACGTGCATGTGGGACGCTTACGCAAGGCGCTTAAAAAGGGCGACGCCATTGATCCCATACGCACCGTGCGATCGGCCGGCTACGCATTTGACGCCGAGCTCGCGGCCCAGCGGGTGAGCTGAGCCTTCAAGTGCGCGACCCTCATGGCCAAGCCACTGCGCCCACACTGGGCGCAGTGAGTGCCGACCATGGCGGAGGACTGTCTACCAGCTTGCCCGCCGCGATGCGGCAATGGCGTCGAGAGCAGCGTCAATATTGGATGACTTTTTGCGCTTGCGACGCGTGGGCTGATAGGCCATTTCACAATGCGCTTCGCAATACGGCGAACCGCTCTTGCTCTTTTTGCCGCAAAACTGAAAGCCAGGTTCGGACGGATCGCCGATTGGCCAGCGGCAAATGTGATCGGTGAGGTTCAGCACCCGGGCAAAATCCCCCGTGGCCTGCGGCACCGCATTCATGGCCTCTGCGGCGACCTTAAGCCGAGCCGGCACATGCTTTGGCGCACTGATATCAATGGAGCGCCGCGGCCGAAGGGCCGGCCGTGGGCGCGCGCTCACAGCGCTCACCCGCTGCGGCGGAGACGACGGTGTCGCTCGACCGGACAAGCCAAGTCGATGAACTTTTCCAATTACTGCGTTACGCGTGACGCCACCAAGCTCCTTGGCTATTTGGCTCGCCGATAACCCCTGCGCCCAAAGTTTTTTGAGCATTTCAACGCGTTCTTCTGTCCACGCCATGTGCGGCCTCCTGCTCGCTAGGTCGACAAGATATTGTGTCTGTGCACAAATCCTGTCGCCACAACACGCGAGATGTTGTAGGCGCCCCCGCACTTCTCCGCAATATCTTGAGGCCAACTTGTCAACAGGTCCCATATCTTGCGATTTGATCTGTGGACAACGACCCCTTAACTGTGGAGAATTAATATCTGAGCCATTGAGGTTAACGGGGTGTTAACGTGTCTCAAAACTCTAACTCGATTGAACAAATCAGCAGTCTTTCGGTCCGCCAATTTGGCGCCGTGAACTGGTTGGGCCTATGGACCCTTTATGAAAAAGAAGTCCGGCGATTTCTGAAGGTCTCAGTTCAAACACTGTTGGCTCCGGCGGTCCAGACCCTGTTGTTTATGCTTGTGTTGACGTTGGCGCTAGGGACATTGCGGGGTGACGTTCTTGGCCAACCTTTCGGGACATTCTTGGCGCCGGGTCTGATTATGATGGCGGTAATCAATGCCGGTTTCGCCAATACCTCTTCATCGTTGATTGTCTCAAAACTGCAGGGCAATGCGGTGGACTTTTTGATGCCTCCGTTGACAGCCACAGAGCTCACAGCCGCCTTTGTGGGCGGCGGGGCCACGAGGGGGGTTTTGGTTGCACTATCAGGGGTCTTGGTGGTGTTGCCGATCACCAATTTGCCGGTGTCAAACCTGGCCGCCATTATTTACTTCGCGCTGTCAGCATCGATCATCTTGTCCGCCATTGGCCTTATCGCCGGAGTTTGGGCGCAGAAGTTCGACCATCTTGCGGCGGTGACCAATTTCATCATCGTGCCGCTGAGCTTTTTGTCAGGCACATTCTATTCCGTCACGATCTTGCCCGACGCGTTGCACCAAGCGGCGCTATGGAACCCGATCTTCTTCCTGATTGATGGCTTTCGGTATGGCTTTATTGGCGTATCGGACGCACCCGTCTGGCGCAGCGCGGTGGTTGTTGGCGTATTGGACATGCTCGCATTATTCGCCGCTTATGCCGTACTGAAGAGCGGTTGGCGATTAAAGCCCTGATCACAAAGGCGGCGCTTGGTCGCGATCTTCCCCTTTGCGCTCGCACGCGAGCGCGCTATGGAAGACATTATGACCAATCATCTTTTCCATACCTACGCGCCCCCCGACCTGAACTTCACCCATGGCCGGGGCGCTGTCCTATTCGCCGACACCGGGCGAGAATACTTGGATTTCATTTCCGGGATCGCCGTGAATGCCCTAGGGCATGCGCACCCAGCTCTCGTGGACGCGCTGAAAGCCCAGGGCGAAAAGCTATGGCATTTGTCCAACATGTTTAAGGTGCCGGGCCAACAGGAGTTGGCGGCGCGCTATTGCGAAGCAACATTCGCCGATGAGGTGTTTTTCACCAATTCCGGCGCCGAAGCGATGGAGTGCGCGCTCAAGACCGCTCGGCGCTATCATTTCGTGAACAAATCGCCTGAGCGCATCAATATCGTCACGTTCACGGGCGCATTTCATGGCCGTACTTATGGCGCAATTAATGCCGGTGGCAATCCAAAGTACTTGGAAGGATTTGGCCCAAGCATGCCAGGGTTTCAGCAGGTCGGATTTGGTGATCACGATGCGCTTTACGCGGCGGTTGATGAAACCACGGCGGCCGTGTTGCTGGAGCCTGTGCAAGGTGAGGGCGGCGTGCGCACCATCCCCGACCAATGCCTAACTGGCGTGCGCAAGCTTTGCCGGGAACGCGGCGCGTTATTGATTTATGATGAAGTGCAAAGCGGCGCTGGGCGCACGGGCAAGCTGTTCGCCCATGAATGGGCGGAGGACGCCGCGCCGGACATTATGGCGATCGCCAAGGGCATTGGCGGTGGTTTCCCCATGGGCGCTTGCCTCGCCACCAAGGAAGCGGCCAAAGGCATGACGCCTGGCACCCATGGCACCACCTTTGGCGGCAATGCGCTGGCCATGGCAGTAGGGGCGGCGGCCTTCGGAGAGCTGACTAAGCCGGGCTTTATGGAGACCGTGCAAGAGCGCGCTGCAACTTTGAAAGCGGGCCTTGAGCGCTTGGCTGCCGGGCGCAATGCGCCAGTGATCGCAGAGGTGCGTGGCAAAG
Source organism: uncultured Caulobacterales bacterium (assembly GCA_964636945.1). Lineage (GTDB taxonomy): Bacteria > Pseudomonadota > Alphaproteobacteria > Caulobacterales > Maricaulaceae > CAZADA01. Next base: position 36,915 of record CAZWVH010000005.1, read on the forward strand.
GTCTTTTGCTTGGGATCAAGGTCAATATTCCCAACGTCAAGGTGCGTGACGCCGCGCGTGAGCGTGGATTGTTGGTTGGTGTGGCTGGAGAAAATGTGGTGCGCATGGCCCCGCCGCTGATCATCAGTGACGATCAAGCAAACGCTGCGCTGGAGATTCTCGACGCCGCCTTGGCGGAGGTCGCCACCTCTGAAGAAAGTCTCGCGGAGCCGCGAAAGTGAGCAGTCCCACCGGTGCAGCGCAAACCGATCCGTTGAGCGGGCGCGATGACGTGGTGGCGCCATTTCAGCTGGAAAACCGCCCTGTCCGCGGGCGGATCGCGCGGCTGAACCGATCGGTGGATGAGATCCTGACCAATCACAATTATCCCGCGCCAGTGGCCGGTCTGCTGGGTGAGGCCGTCCTGTTGGCGGTTCTGGTAGGATCATCGCTGAAATTTGAAGGTAAGCTCAGTATTCAAGCTCAAGGCGACGGACCGGTATCATTATTGTTGGCCGACTTCACCACACAGGGCGGGGTTCGCGGATTTGCACGGATCGACCACGACCGGCTCAAACAAGAGCTGTCGAGCGGCATGCCAGTCAATGCCGGTGCGCTGCTTGGCCAGGGTCATCTGGCGTTTTCCATCGACCAAGGTCCTGATTTTGATGTCTATCAGAGCATCGCGCCTATTGAGGGGCCCCATTTATCGGCCATCGCTCAGGGATATTTTGAGCAATCTGAGCAGGTGCCCACACGCATAGCGCTCTCAGTGGCGCAATTTGCCCAGGATGAGGGTGGCTGGCGTGCAGGCGGAATGATTTTGCAGCGGATTGCCGGGGATGATCAGCGCGGCGACGCTGAAGAAGCGTGGAATGAGGGGCGTGCATTGTTCGACACAGTTCAGCATGAAGAACTGGTGGACCCGCGTTTATCGGCTGGCGGGGTTTTGTTTCGTTTGTTCCATGAGCCAGGGGTGCGCGTGTTTCAACCGGACAGTGTGATCCATCAGTGTACATGTTCGGCGAAGCGCGTGCGCCAAATGCTGGCCAGCTTTCCCCAATCGGATTTAGCTGAACTCACCGAGCCTGACGGGCGATTATGCGTGAATTGTGAATACTGCAATCGCCAATATCGCCTTTCACCGGAGGAGGTGCGACACGGAAGTTAGGCCGCCCTAACCGCGCCAAAAATGTGGGGCGAACAGCACCAAAACTGTAAAAAACTCCAGGCGTCCCACCAGCATGCCAATGGTCAGCGCCCATTTGGCGCCCACGGGCAGCGGCGCAAAGTCACCCATCGGCCCAATGGTCGCCCCAAGTCCGGGCCCCACATTCGCTATCGCCGTGGCGGCGCCAGAGAACGCTGTGACCGTGTCGAGACCCAACCCGCCGAGAATCACGGCTAAGACCGCGTAACCGGCGAAATACACAAAGAAAAAGTTCAATACCGATTGTACGGCTTCTGTGGGGACCGTTCGCCCGCCATAGCGCAATGATGTAACGGCGTGGGGGCGAATCATTTGGCGGCAGTAGGCAATCAGGGCGCGAAATGCGATCTGAAACCGAAAGATTTTCGCACCACAAGACGTGGAGCCGGCACATCCGCCGACGAATGTCAGGATGAAAAACACCGCCGTCGCAAATGGCCCCCAACCCCAATAGTCGTGGGTGGCATAGCCTGTACCGGTGATGATGGACACGACGCTAAACGCGGCGGCCCGCAAGGCCTCGAAGGCTTCCAAATACCCTCGTGTGGTCAAATAAATGGTCATGACCACAATCACGATCGTGACGACTGCAAGCAGAGCGCGAGCCTGAGGGTCGGCGCCAGCTCTTTTGGGCTGGCCCCGCAAGGCCAGCATGTAGGCGCCAAATGGCAACGAGGCGAGGAGCATAAAGAACACCGCGGCAATGTCGGCGCCCGTGTCAGTGAACTTGCCCATCGAGTAGCTCGAGGTGGAAAATCCGCCGGTGGCGATTGTCGTCATGGCGTGGGCTATGGAGTCAAACGCAGACATGCCGCAAATTGCGTAAACCAACGCGCATAGGACAGTGAGCGCTAAGTAGATAAAGCCGATGAAGCCAGCGATCTGCGTGGCCCGCGGCATGAGTTTTTCCGAACGATCCGAACTTTCCAATCGAAACAACTGCATCCCGCCGATGGACAGCATTGGCAAAATTGCAATTGCGGTGACCAAAATACCGACGCCGCCAATCCATTGCAGTATGGCTCGCCACAGCAAGATGCCCCGCGGCTGGCTGTCCAAGTCGCGCATCACGGTGGCGCCCGTGGTGGTGAGGCCAGACATGGCTTCAAATACCGCGTCAGTGACTGAGAGCGCATCAGGGCGCAAGACGAAGGGTAAAGCGGCGAAGGCGGGAAGGACGAGCCACGTGGCCACGGTGAGCACAAATGCCGCACGCAGATTCAGCCGTTCGATACGCCCCTTCGCGGCGAGTGTGAACACGCCGCCAAAAAAACCGGTGACCAGCATGGCGAATCCAAAAGCCCCTGAGTCACGGCCTCGGCCGGCCGCCTCAATGATGAGGCACGGCGCCATGGTTGCCGCCAACCCGATCAATAAAACGCCGGAAACCAAAGCGGCGGGGCGAATGAGGTCAGACATGCCCAGCCCGCCTAATTGGGTCGAGACAGCCCCAGCTCATCTGGGCTGTCGAGGGAAAATGCCGGAATGGCCACAGTGAACTCATCGCCATCATCGGTGCGCATGAGATAAGCGCCCTGCATGATGCCGGACGGCGTATCCAACGGTGCGCCGCTGACATAGCGGAAGGCGTCGCCGGGGCGCAGAACAGGTTGCTGACCAACTACGCCTTCGCCTTCCACCTCCTGGGTGTGGCCGCGAGCATTGGTGATGGTCCAACGCCGGGAGATCAGCTGGACTGTGTCGACGCCATGGTTTTCGATCTCGATCATGTACGACCACACATAACGCGGTTCGTCAGGATCAGAGTGATCGCTGCGATATTCTGGTACAGCTCGCACCAGAATCCCGCGAGTTGTTTGCTCGTACATACTATTCGCGTCCGTATCGCCCATGCCGATCGTGTTGGCCTAAACCGCACGAACTCACAAGATGGCCGCTGCGCATGGAGATGAGCCGCAAACAAGGGGACCAACCCATGAAACGGGGTATCATGAATGACGTCATGCTGCGCGCTGCGGCTGAGACCGGGGAGATTTCCGCCAAGCAGCGACCCATTGACAGTGACCAAATTCAACCGGCTAGCCTCGATTTGCGTTTGTCCAATATCGCCTATCGTGTACGCGCCAGCTTTCTGCCAGGTAAATCCAACTCCATGATGGATCGCCTCGGCGACACACGCATCACCATGCACACACTGAATTTGGATGAGGGCGCTGTCCTGGAGACCGGCTGTGTTTATGTGGTTCCGCTCATGGAGCGGATGGCGTTAAGCGCCCAAGTGTCAGGCCTGGCAAACCCGAAAAGCTCCACCGGCCGGATCGATGTCTTTACCCGCGTGATCACCGAAGACGGCGAGGAATTTGACCATATCCCTGCGGGCTATAGCGGGCTGCTTTACGCGGAAATCAGTCCTCGAACATTCTCTGTTCTCGCACGGACTGGTGACCGACTATGCCAGCTTCGCTTGTGGAATGGTCTGCGTGCAGACCCGATCTCGACCATTACAGTGAGCGTTGATCTGTCAGGACAATTTCCCGGCGGTGTGGCTGGGTTTCGCGCGCGTCGCCATGCTGGCGTGGTCGATTTGGCGCGTATTGGAGAGCACGCGCCTGCGGGTTACTGGGAGCCGATCTATGCCGAGCGCAATGCCGTAGTCCTCGATCCTGGCGAGTTTTACATTCTGGCCTCCAAAGAGGCTGTCGTGATAGGCGCCGACACGGCGGCGGAAATGGCCCCCATCGCCACCGAAATCGGCGAGTTTCGCGCCCACTATGCAGGGTTTTTCGATCCAGGATTTGGCCTGGCTGAATCCGGCGGTCAGGGCGGACGTGCAGTTTTGGAGGTGCGGGGGCGCGACGTGCCATTTTTTCTCGAAGATGGCCAGGCGGCGGCCAGGTTGATCTATGAGCGGATGGCAGCGCCGCCCGAGCGGCTCTATGGCGCTGTTTCCTCAAACTATCAGGGCCAGGGATTGAAGCTTTCGAAGCATTTTTCGCCTTGGCCCGACACGTGACTCCATCCTGTTGACAAGGGACCTTGACAGTCAAGAAGCCTTGTCATAATGTCAAGTTGACTTGAACGAACGTGCTGACGCTGTGTGCGGGCCATGAAGAATTGTATTCGCGTGATGCGCGCTGAGCGCGGCTGGAGCCAGGCGACCTTGGCTGGCGAGTTGGGTGTGTCGCGCCAGTCTGTGAACGCCATTGAAACCGGCCGATATGATCCGTCGCTGCCTTTAGCGTTCGCGATCGCCCGACTGTTTGGCCGCCCCATTGAGGCGATCTTTTTCGATGAAGATGAGGAGGAGGCAAAATGACTGAGCCTCGAAACGAATTCGAAGACGAACCTTTTGAACCAGAATTGTGGCGTTCGACTCGGGCCGACAAATGGGCATTTGGCGCTGCGGTGCTTGCTGGTTTGCCTTTGGGTCTGCTCACAATGCCGATCGGCTACCGCTATGGTCAGCAGATCGGAGGGGATTCGGCGCCCAGTATCGCCCAATTGACGGGCCTGCCCATTTGGTCGCTGGTTCTAGTCTTTGCCGCGATCATCGCTGTCTTTCTTTGGGGCTTGTCCCGGGTGTCGCAAGGTTGGCTGCGCCGCCTGGATGAAGCAGAGAGCCATATCGAGATGCGCGCATTGGCGTCGACCTTGGGCAAAGTCATGATCACGGTCGCTGTGCTCTGGCTGGCCGGGGAGTGGTTTCCTCAGGCCAACGAAGTGATCGAGGCATGGCAACCAGCGATCCTCTTTGCGGTTTATGCACTGGCCTATTTCATCATTCGCGGGCGGCTGCGCCGTTCCCTCGCGGCTTAACATGGCCGGCCCCGGGGATTCCGCAGATGAACTTGGCGTGTTCTTACTAACACCAGCACGCAAAGTTACGCTGAATGCCGGTACTGCAATGCGACTGAAGTCTTATATCGACCGCCACCGGTCGCTCGCCTAATCATAAAAAGAGTAAAACTTGAACCGTTTGGAATTGGTATTGCCCATGATTCATTTTGGAACATTCGGCAGAATCGATAGGATCGGCAGGATAAATTGTCTGTTTTGTTGAGGGGGGATTCAGTGCGCGGTTTATTTACTTTGGGCGTTGTCGCGACCGCTGTCATGGCCAATCAAGCCGCAACGGCCGATTCCTTCGCCATTAATGAGTATTCCCCGCTTGATTTGGGCAGGGCCAATGCCGGGCGAGCCGTGTTGATTGGTGACGCGGCCGGCGCATTTACCAACCCCGCGCTGATGACGGTCTTCTCAAGCCCGATTGTATCGGCGTCGCTCCATCAGATTTTAGGATCGGCTGACTTCTCAAATCGAGGGTCAACTGACGCGATTGGCCAGCCCTTGGTTGGTGATGACGAGGGAATTCTCGAAGACAGCACGATCCCCGCGGTTTATGCAATCATTCCGCTTGCTGAGCGATTTGCGCTGGGACTGAGCGTCAATGTCCCGTTCGGTTTGGCCACAGATTACAATGATAACTGGGCGGGTCGCTACCAGGCGCTGAAGTCAGAGTTGGTGACCGTCAATATCAATCCCTCAATCGCCTATGAGGTGAACGAAGAACTTTCGATCGGCGTTGGGATCAGCGCCCAGTATGCCGATGCCGAGCTCACCAATGCCGTGGACTTCGGCGCAGTGTGTTTCGGCGCGCTGGCGCCAGACCAGTGCTTTCAACTGGGGCTGATCCCGCAAGCAGCGGACGGCAACGCCAGCGTTAAGGGCGACAGCTGGGGTGTTGGATTTAATGTCGGGGTCACCTGGTCTCCCGATCCACGCCTCCGCTTGGGCGCGCATTATCGCTCCAGTGTTGATCACACACTTGATGGCGAAGGCGAGTTTGACGTTCCCGCCCAAGCCCTGCCCCTGACGCTCACCGGCGCCTTCACCGACGGCGCCGCCGAAGCCAGCATTGAATTGCCCTCCTCATGGGAGTTCGGCATGAGCTATGAAATGACTGATCGGCTCACGGGCTATGTGTCATTCCAATGGACAGAATGGTCAAGCGTCGATGAACTTCGCGTGGAGTTCGATAATCCCGCTCAACCCGATTCAGTCGAAGAGTTGGCCTATAAGGACGCCGGTCGAGTGAGCATTGGCGTTGATTATGAAATTTCGCCAGAGTGGACTGTGCGCGGTGGCTATGCTTTTGACGGCACGCCCACCCAGGCTGCGACCCGCACCGCACGCATTCCCGACAATGACCGCCATGTATTCGCCGCCGGCGCCAGCTGGACGCCGAATGACAGATGGCAGGTGGATGCGGGCTATAACCGCATTCAGATCGAGAACATTTCGTTTCAGCGCACGGGCGCTGTCGGCGACATGCTTCAAGGACAATACCAAGGCCATGCCAATGTGATTTCCGTCGGCGTCACGCGGCGATTTGGGTAATTCGCTCAACGCGGCCGCCCTTGACCATTGCTTCCGCATGGCGCTTGCAGGAGGACCCAAACTCCAAACAACCGTAGAGTGGCGCGCCCATAATTGATGCCTGAAGTGATAATCGGTGCTAAATCCCGCAAATGGATCGACTCGAAGCCATGCGGGTATTTGCTGCCGTCGCTGAACATGGCGGCTTTTCTCAAGCTGCGCGACGCATGGGCGTGAGCCCTGCTCAGGTGTCAAAGGCCGTTGCAAAGCTTGAACGGTATTTGGGGGCCAGGTTGCTGGAGCGCACCACACGCTCGGTCAATCTCACTCCAGCCGGCGCGGCGTATCTCGATCGGGCGAAAACAGTTTTGGCTGAGTTTGACGCGCTTGAGGATGGCGTGCGTTCAGCCCACGCCGACCCTGCAGGAGTGGTGCGGGTGTCAGCGCCCATTGTCTTTGGCGTCCGCCGTTTGATGCCGCTGGTGCTGAAGTTTCTCGATCAGCATCCCCAGGTGGAGGTGCGCTTGGCGCTGAATGACCGGGTGGTGGATCTCGTGGATGAGGGGTTTGATCTGGCCGTGCGCATCGGCAATCTGGCAGATTCCAGCTTGATGGCGCGCCGATTGTCCCCGTCAGTCATGGTCCTCGTGTGTAAGCCAGATCACGCCGCTGTGCGCGAGGTGTCAGAGCCGCAAGATTTGACCCATTACGCCTGCGTCGTGGACACCAACATGCATCAACCGCAGCGTTGGGTGTTCAGTCGCGGTGAGCAAACGGAAGATGTGCGCATTACTGGCCGGCTGTGGGTGAACAGTGCGGACGCCTCGCGCCAAGCGGCCCTGGCGGGATATGGCGTGGCGTTGACGCCATTATTTGTGATCGAAGAGGATTTGGACGCAGGCCGCTTGGTCAGGTTGCTGCCCGACTGGGACCCTCAGCCGCGAGATATTTGGGCGGTGTTTCCCCAAAATCGCATGCTGGCCGCTCGAGTCCGCCTATTTATCGACCATTTGGCGTCATCATTCGGCGCGCAGTCGGTTCCGCTGTCCGAGCCGTTATTGACCGAATGACTTTCGGGTGTAGCGTCCGCGCGGTTCTTCTCCGTCAAGGCTGCGCAGAATGCGGCCAATGGCTTCGTCGGTGCCCAGCGCAGCGCGGCGCGCCGAGGTGTGAATCTCCCGGACGATCGCCTCATAATCTTGGCCGCCTGGCGCGCGCACTTCGGCCAAATCGTCCCCGGTGAGAGCCTCAAGCTCGCGACCTTCGCCGTCCGAGACGATCAACATTGGACCAGAGGCTCCAGCTTCCACGACCACGGAGTAGCCATCAGTGTCAAAGGCAAAGGCGTTTTGTCCCGGACCTTCCGACCAGGTGATGCGCCCCTCTTTGCACAGCGTGTACATGCGGTCGATGAGTTGCTTTGTCAGATCATGAATCATGGCTGTGCTCCGCACTTGCGTTCATGGATTGGCGGGTGTTGTGCCCGAAAGTGGGAAGCTTGGCCAGCGCTCTCAATGGGGCGTGCGCAGTGACCGGCGTGTTTCATGTGCATGGGACTCGAGAAACGCAACGGCCTCGTCGATCCATTCGCTTGAGCGCAGGGCGCATTCCCAAATGATGCAGGAGCGCCAACCCCAGCGCTCAAGCCGCAGGCGGTGGTCGTGATCACGGTCGCGATTGCGGTCAATTTTGTTGATCCAATAGGCGCGATTGGCCTTGGGCACCCGGGCGCCGCGCGCGCAATCATGCCCGTGCCAAAAGCAGCCATGCACAAAAATCACTGCTCGGCGTGCGGGGAACACCAAATCTGGCGCGCCGGGCAAGGTCTTTACGTGCAATCGGTAACGATAGCCGAGCCTATGCAGCGTCTTGCGCACAATCCGTTCAGGCTTGGTGTCTGTGCTTTTCACGGCCGCCATGACGGCGCTGCGCTCTGCAGGGGTAAAGATGTCTGTGGCCATCGTTTGGTTAAGGTGTTGTTTCAACGGGCACATTGGCTTTTGTTGCCTTGGCCAATGGGACGAGCAAATGGGTGGTCAACCACTGCACCAGAGGAACAACAACCCCGTCTCCGGTCAAATGCAAGGCCGCGGTCGTGGTGTTTGGCAATTGATAATCTTCTGGCAGTCCCATCAGCCGGGCGGTTTCGCGCGCGGTCATCAGCCGGGTGCGAAGGTCCCGCTTCTCACAAACAGCAAGAATTTGTCGACTGGAGCCGCCCGCCGGCGTGCGCAAGCATCCCGCAATCCCATCGAAACGAACCTCCGCGCGCACAATGCGCCGCCCATCCTCAATGCGTGTGCGTCGATACACTGTACCTACAGCACAAGGGTCGCGCGCCAACGCATCCTCGAGCCGCTGTCGGTGTAGCGGGCCCATTTGAGCAAGCAGATTTTGTGTGGCGTTTTCAGTGTGCCAAGCCGATTCGGGCAAGGCGGATTCAATAACGTCCACCAAATTCACATTTCGCAGCGGCAAGGGCGGCAAGCGCCACCAGACCCAAGAATCGCGCGCCATGTCTGACAGACGCCCAACAGCGACGGACAGGCCCTTCGGTGTTGGGTGGCTTGCAAAGTCTGGCGTATAACATGTGAGTTCACGCGGGATTGGGCCGCGAGCAGCGACCACAAACAGGCGAGGGCGCGACTGAGGGACAAAATGGCAGGCGTCGAGTTCAAAAGCGCCACATCGATACCCCGCCAACGCCAATAGCTCGACCAGGGCGCCAAAATCAGAGCCGCCATGTGCGCTCAAAAGTCCGGGTACGTTCTCAACAACCAAAATGGCAGGCGGGCGGTTCCTTGCGTGCAAGGCCTCGATCTTGCGCCAGAACCCGAAAAACGCGGAAGATTTGGCTCCCGCCATGCCGGCGCGCGCCCCGGCAAGCGAAAGATCTTGGCAAGGGAAGCTGGCCCAGGCCAAATCGGCGGGCGCGCCTTTGGTCCGATCTAAAATTGCGTGGGTGGAAAGCGCGGCGACATCGCCTTCGATAATTTCCCTATCGCCAAAATTGGCGCGATAGGCGACGCATTTGGCGTGGTCATTGTCATTGGCCAGCACGACGCGAAATGGGCCGCCAGCTTCCACACCCAGGCGCGCCATACCGCCGCCGGCGAAAAACTCGAGTGCGGACAGTGCGGTATTGTGGCCGTGCATTGGGATCTCACGCACCTTTCGCCGTGTGTGCCTCTCGATCTCGCACGCGGACAAGATCAAATGTCGAATCAAGAGAATGCTTGCGTTCGCTGATGGTGACAACCAAGCGCTCTTGCATGGCTAAAGCGGCGTTTCGCCCGCCTTGCAGCGATAGCCGCAGCTTTGGGTGTGGCCGCGATCCCGCTCGTTTGGTGAAAGAAAGCCCCGCCTGAGCGTTGATCACAACGTCCGGCGGAGCCGAGTTTGAGGATTGTGCGTCGCCCCAGCCCATGGCGAAGCCAAAGCCGAGCGCACCTGAGGAGCTCATGTCGCACAACGGCCGCCGTCCAAAAGGATCATGGGCGGGCGCGTGTTCAATTGTGTGGGTCTTGTGTCTTGTATCGTGCGGCGGCAGCCCTCCGATCCCCGCGTTATGGCCGCACGCGTGTCTTCACATGTCTCAAGTGAGTTGAGCAAACGCATTGCCCGTCCAGGGGGGAGGCCGGGCAACACGCTGCTCAAGGTTGTTCAAGATTATGCTGACAAATTTTGGAACGTGTCGAACAATGCCAGGCCAACTCCTGAAGTAACAACTGCATAAAGAGCAAAAGTAAAGATCGTTGTTGCGAAGCGTGATTTTTGGTTCATCATGACTTTCTCCTTAATCCTCTCAATGACACTTTGTTTGTTTGTGTCGTTTTTGGTGCGCCGTGGGTTTGTTGTTGTTCCCGAAGCGCATGATCAGATTGGCGCCATTGATCTGAATAGGCTTTGGCCAAAGTCTGAATGGTCATGAATTAGCTTGGGGGATTTCTGAACGCTCCGACCCTCCTAGAGGGGAGTGATCAAATCGGCTGTGAAACGGTAGACAACGATCGAATTGCGTTGAACCGCGACCTGCGACACACTGGCCGATCGGCTCGCGTTCATCCGCAGCGCTATGAGTCCATCGAATGGCAAAGAGCAATGGGGTGGGAATGACGCCTGATCGTCCAATTCTGGAGTTTGGCGGCTACGCGCTAGACCCGGCGCAGCGTTGCCTGAAAGATTCCGCCGGCTCACAAATCCTGGTGAAGCCGCGGGTGTTCGACACCTTGGCCTATTTGGCCGGTCGCGCGGGCGAAGTGGTGAGCAAGCACGAAATCATCGAGGCGGTTTGGCCAGGCGTTGTGGTTGAGGAAAACAACCTCAATCAAGCCATATCCGCTGCGCGCCGGGCGCTGGGCGATCAAGATTCCCCGCGGCGCTTCATCGTCACTGTTCCGGGGCGGGGCTATCAGTTTATCGCACCGGTCTCACGCGAGACGCCAGGGGCGGAAAAGAAGCCGTTGCTCGAAGCCCAAGCCACAAAAGCGCAAGGCAGCCCAGAGGCGACCGATTCGTCCAATTCACCGCCAGCCACGGCGGTGCTGCCCTTCGCCAATATCAGCCTGGATCACGATCAGGATTATTTCGCCGACGGCATCACGGAGGAAATCCGCAATCGCCTCGCGCAGATCGAAGGCTTGCGCGTTGTCGGGCGCACCTCGTCCTATGCCTTTAAAAACCGCAATGAGAGCGTCAGCGTCATCCGCGAAGCCTTGGGCGTCGGTCATGTCCTTGGCGGCAGCGTACGCAAGCATAATGCGCGACTACGCATCGCGGCCGAATTGGTCAACGCCGAAGATGGATATGAAATTTGGTCTGAAGTCTTTGATCGCGAACTGGACGATATCTTCGCAGTCCAAGACGAGATCGCCATGGCTGTGGCTGAGGCGTTGAGCCTGAAGCTGGGACTGAAACAACACAAGACTGCGTATCGCGGCACCGACAGCTTCACCGCTTATGACCATTATCTGCGCGGATTGGCGCTCTATGCTCAGGGCGGAACAGAGCGCTATCGCGCGGCCCTGGCCGAACACCAAAAGGCGATCGAGGCCGATCCCAATTTCGGCCTGGCTTGGGCTTCGATTGCTAATGTGGCGGTGTTGATGACGGTGTTTGAGCCCGAACACGCTGAAAAATACTGCGCCATGCAAGCTCACGCCGTGGAGCGCTCATTGGCTGTGGCGCCGGATCGCTGGGAGGTTCAGGCGCAGCATGCTTGGGCGCGGATTGCCCAACGGGACTGGCTGGGCGCGGAAAAAGCCTTAGGGCGCGCCGCCCGGCTGGGGCCCACCTCGCCGCCGCATTGGGCCGACGCCTATGGCACATTTTTGGTTCAAGTGGGGCGCGCCAAAGAGGCCGTGCCGGTGTTCGAGGCCGCGCGCGCCAGCGACCCGCTGTCACTCCATGTGGCCGGCTTGTCCGCCTGGTCGCACGATTTGGCCGGCAACGCCCAAGCTGCTCTGGCTGAAAACGCGCGCGCCGAGGGCCTGGTGGGCGATCGCACCATTTGGGCGTTTCAGCATTTGCTGCGGCTATTGGCCCAAGGCGATCGCGATCCGATCATCGCCCACTTTGAGAATTACCCCGACACCACCGACGATTCCGATGATTTCGTGCGCGCACTCTCGCAGGTCTGGGAAGATCGTGAGGCGGCGTTAGATCTCATCCGGCGCATTGGCGATGATCCCGGCCATGCGGGGCCCCACCGCTTAAGCCCCTACGCCTCATTGGCGGCCTACTACAAAGACGACGAGCTGGCGTTGCATTTCCTGCGCGAGGATTTCAGTGCGCGCGGCGCCTTCTTCACCATCTCTATTTGGCATCCGCTGCTGGCGGATGTGCGCAAGACCGACGGCTTCCGCGAGATCGCTCATGATCTGGGGCTGGTCAATTACTGGCGTCAAACCGGCAAATGGGGCGATTTCTGCAAACCAGACGCCAAGGGCGAGCCGGTGTTTGGCAAATAGGGACATTGGGGCGCGCTTCGTCCTTTGCGGTGTGAACTCACACAAGGCATGCGCCTGCGCCTTGGCCGCCGCTGGCGGAGAATTTGAGCATGGGCCGGGTGTCGCCGTTCACGAAAGAATTGGTTCTTATAAACGCACTCGTCCCGCGTTTCGCGTATGCTCGGTAGGTCTGGGTTGAGCTATACGCGTTCGAGGAGGCTAGGGTGTTAGGCAATGCACTTAACTGCGTGGTCGAAATCGCGTTGGAGCCCAAGTCAAAAGCCGACCAAGCAAAGCTCAGAATGGCCTTGGCGTGCTTGGCGGATGAGGACCCATCCTTCAAGGCGACTACAGACGCGCGGTCGGGCCAGACCATCATTGCGGGCCTGGGCGAGTTGCACCTGGAAATCCTCGTGGATCGCCTCGAACGTGAGTTTGAAATCGACGCCAATATTGGTAAGCCGCAGATAGTCTACCGAGAAACGCTTGGCCAGGCCGCCGAAGTAGACTACACCCATAGGCGTAAGCAAGGCAGTGCAGTCGAGTTTGCGCGAGTCAAACTTTTGTTTGAACCAATTGAACCGGGCAGGGGCTTTGTCTTTGAAAGCAAGATGAAAGACGGATCAGCGCCGCACGACTACATTCGCGGTGCGGAGCAGGGCGTCAAGAGCGTCGCTGAAGCGGGCATTATCCGCGGTTTCCCCGTGATCGACTTTAAGGCCGCCTTGCTGGAGTGCGATCATCACGAAGCGGACTCCAGCGCATTGGCGGTTGAAATCGCTGCGCGCACCGCGTTTCGGCAGGCGGCCAAATCAGCCAACATGCAGCTGCTTGAACCGATAATGAGCGTGGAGGTCGTGACACCAACGCCCCATGCTGAAGCCATCATTAAAGATTTGGAAAAGCGACGAGGCAGAATCTGGTCGACAATCACCGATGGGGAAGTGAGCAAACTGGTCGGTCAAGCGCCGATGCCTGGTTTGCTCGGCGTGACCCAAGCGTGGCGCAAAAACTTGCCCGTTCGAGTGTCAACGCACTTTTCATTCAGCCATTATGCGCCAGCGCCGCCGCCGGAGCCATCGCCGGCGCCACCGGACGGCTCTGATCCCGACGACACGTTTCCGCCGGCGATTGGCATGCGCCTGCGCCTGCGCGCCTAAAGCGCCTCAAACAGCCCGGCCGCGCCTTGGCCGCCGCCCACACACATGGTGACCACGCCGCGCTTGGCGCCGCGCCGCTTCATCTCCATCAGGATATGGCCGGTGCAGCGCGCGCCGGTCATGCCAAATGGGTGGCCAATGGAGATCGAACCGCCATTCACATTGTAGATTTCATTGTCGATGCCCAATGTGTCGCGGCAGTATAGGCACTGACTGGCGAAGGCTTCGTTCAGTTCCCACAAGTCTATATCGCTGACTTTCAGGTTGTGGCGTTCGAGCAGACGCGGCACGGCCTTGACCGGGCCAATGCCCATCTCGTCGGCCTGGACGGCGGCGGAGACGAAGCCCACAAACCGGCCCAACGGTTCTAGCCCGCGCCGTTCAGCCTCTTTTTCCTCCATCACGACCATGGCGGCCGCGCCGTCAGCCAATTGCGAGGCGTTGCCGGCGGTGATGAATTGGCCTTCCTTGACCTTCTGGCCGTTGGCGAAGACCGGCTTGAGGCCTTGCAGCGCCTCTAACGTGGTTTCGGGGCGGTTGCACTCATCGCGCTCCACCGTATACGGAACATCTTCACTTTGCCCCGTGGCCTTGTCGAATTTGCGCCATGTGGTCTGCATGGGGACGATCTCGTCATTGAATTTGCCCGCTTGCTGCGCGGCGGCGGTGCGTTGTTGGGAGATCAGCGCATATTCGTCCTGCACCTCGCGCGAGACGCCATAGCGCTCGGCCACGATCTCGGCGGTCTCGATCATGGTCATCCACAGCGCAGCGTGTTTGGCATAAAGGTCGGGCTCGACGAAATGGTGCATGTTCAACGCCGGCTGGCCGTCATCCTTCACGCCGCGCTCCACCAGCGAAATGCTCTCCACGCCGCCGGCGGCCATGACGTCTGCGCCTCCCATGGCCACATGGTAGGCGGCGTTGGCCACCGCGTTGAGCCCTGAGGCGCAATAGCGGGTGAGCGTCACACCTGTGGTGGCGTCTTCCGGGCAGCCGGCCTTCACCGCGGCGTTGCGCGCCAGATTGTGGCCCGTGGCGCCTTCAGGATAGCCGCAGCCCAGGACGAAATCTTCGACATCCGCGGTATCGACCTTGGCGCGCTGCATGGCGTGTTTAAGCGCATGGGCGGTCATGGTGGCGCCGTGGGTGATGTTGAAGCCCCCGCGCAGCGATTTGGCGAGCCCGGTGCGGGCGTAAGAGACGATGACGGCGTGGCGCATGACGGGCTCCCTGGAAGGCGGTATTGTGGGAGCGATTGTGCACAGTTCGGCTAGGCGCGAAAGGGCAAAGCGGGCTGAATCAGAAAATGGGCAAGCCCGCTGCGCAGGAGGGGCGGCGCAGCGGGCAGGTCATTCGGCAAAGCGTGGGATCGTTAAACCAACTAGAGATCAGCGCCGCCGAACAACACGGAAAATTCTTCACAATGCACCAGAACCGATTGGAAGGCTGACAAATCGACGTCAGCAGGGATCACCAACTCGGCCGCGCCGCGCCGCGAATCCAACTGACCCAGCAAAATCGAACCTTGGGTGGCGTTGTCGCCGCTGGCGTCAGCGAAAGGCAGGGGGGACAGGAAGATTTTGATGTCAGGCCCGCGCCCGGTGCTGAAATTATCGGCCAAGCGCAGCACGCGGCCATCTGCGGTTTCCACGATCTCAAAGGCGCCCGAAGTGTTTTTGCGTTTGCGTTCAAACTCACCGCTCGCGAGCACATCGCCCGGTTCGGCGGCAGCAGGGCGAGGTAGGGCGGTGGCGGCCAGCATGAGGGCAAGCAGCAACGTGGCGAGGGCGGTGAGCATTCCGCCGCGGCGGACTGAAAGAGCATTGGTCATGGTGAATCTCCTATCCGTTGGCCAGTCATTGTGGCCAGTCATTGGCCGCGCTCCGCATATGCGCACTCGCGCTTTCACTTGCGAATAAAACGTGATCACAGATTGCTGCGCGTCTGTGATGCGTGATCGGCCCGTGACGTGTTGTGATCGAGAAATGGGAAAAGATTGGCCGAGAGCGCTTCACTGATCTGCGCGCTTGGCGCTTTGGCGCGGCGCGCTTGCAGGTCGAAAAACACTCCGACGGCGACAAAATGGGCCAGTACGTCTTCGGTCACAGGATCAAAAAAATGGTGAACCACATGGGCCGTCTTTCCATTCAGGCGGGCAAATCCCGTCTTGGCTTCAATGGGTTGGCCGGTTTGGATCGGCTGCAGCAGTCGCAGCTGCGACTCCACCATTGCGATATTCATGCGCGCCTCAGCCAGCTGCGTCTTCGCCGGTTCGAGCACATGCTGAAAGCCATCCGACGCCCTGCCATAATACGTGGCCGGCGAAGCAAAACCATTGAGCGCCACCTCGCCCGGGCCAAGAACGCCAAGGCTGATGGTCGGCACGCTGAGTTCCACCAGGCGCGCGCGGGACGTGATCGGAAATTCGCCATCGATCCCCTTGGGCGCATAGTCGGGCGGCGCGGTGATCATCATGCTGTCCAGATTGTTTCGTAATCGCGATGACCAGCGGAAAGGCGCTCCATCGGAGGTGGCGTAGTGCTCGCATTCAAATACGATCGCGGCTGCGGGTTTGCCGCTCAATCCATGGCGCATCAGCATAAATGCGGTGAGGGTTTTATCGCCGATCGCGCTCACCCCGCCGCGGAGAGTCAATGCATCGCCAGGGCGCGCTTCGGCCAGGAAATGGACGTGAGCGGCGGTGACCCGGATCGCACTGGGCGGAGCCTTGATGAGCCGTTGACCGGCGCGGGCGAACAGAAGATCAAGCGCTTCTCGCGCTTTGGCCAAATAGGCGCGAACATTGAGATGGCCGAGCTCGTCGCACTCCCAGGCGTTCGCGTTTCCCCGCCACAAATCCCACATCTCCCGCCCCCGTCATGGTCTATGGCTATGACTGTGATTGGGCGGCGCAGTCCGCGCAAACGCCATAGTGTTCATGCACCGATTGGTGAATCACAAAGCCTGGTGGCGGGTCACAGCTTGCGGCATGAGGCATGGCGTGTTCCTGCGCCGAACCGCACTCGTCGCAAATGTACAGGCTGGTAATGTGGTGGCCGCCGCCGCGATTGCATAAAACATACGCGTTGATGCCGGCGACTTTGTGCACAAGGCCCACGGACTCAAAGAATTCTAGAGCCCGATAGGCGGTCGCGGGCTTTGCCGGTTCGTCTCTGCTCCCAAGTACGGGCAGCAGGTCGTAGGCCTTTACCGGCTTTGCGGCTTGAGCCATCGCCTTGAGCGCTTTACGGCGCAGATCAGTTAGGCGCACGCCGCGGGCGGCGCAAAGGATTTCCGCGTGGGCCAGAATGTCGTCGGGTTCGTCAACAGTTGTCATGTCGTAAAGTTTAGAGCGCCTTGGGCTTGATCACCAGTCCTGACGTCCCTAATGTGATGTTATCACATATCGGACGGTAGGGGATACCAATGCGAATTCGGATTATGGCCACGGCAAGCGTCGTGGCTCTTTGCGCCAATGGCGCTTGGGCTCAAGATGAGGAAACTGAAGACCAAATCGTGGTGAGCGGCACGGCCGTGGAGACACTCAGCAGCGAAGCATTGCAACCGGCTGAAGTGTTCACCATCGAAGCCTTACAGGACGATTTCGCCGGGGGAATCGGCGACACCTTGGCAAAAGCGCCGGGGATTAGCTCGACCTATTTTGGGCCCGCCGCAAGCCGACCGATCATTCGCGGGTTGGGCGGTGACCGGATCAGAGTGCTGCGCAATGGTGTGGGCTTGGTGGACGCCTCCACAGTCAGTGTTGACCACGCGGTCACAGCAGATGTGCTGGAAGCCAAGCGGATCGAAGTGTTGCGCGGTCCGGCCGCCATCGCCTATGGCGGCAACGCCGTGGGCGGCGTGGTGAACGTGATCGACGCGGCCATCGCTTCTGAGCCGGTGGACGGTCTCATTGATGGCGCATTTCGGGCGGGTGTGACTTCAGTCGATGAGGGCTATCAAGTGGGCGCCCGCGGCCAGATGAATGCGGGTCCGTTTGTGTTGTCGCTGGAGGCTTCTCGCCGCGACGCGGAGAGCTTCGATATTCCTGGCTTTGCCGAATCCGACGCGCTGATCGCGCTGGAGGAACTCGAAGAAGAAGGCGAAGAGCACGGCGAGGAGGAGGAAGTCTCCGGAACCGTGATCAATTCCGATTACACGTTTGAGACCCTCGGTGGCGGCGTTTCACTTGTGGGAGACTGGGGTTTTGCTGGCGTTTCTCTGAAAATCTTCGACGCAGAATATGGCCTGCCTGGCGGTCATGAGCACGAGGAAGAGGGCGGGGAAGAAGAGGGCCCCGAGCTTTTCGCTGGTCCGCGCCTGGACATGAACCAAGTGCGCTGGGACAGCCGCGGCGAGTTTGCGTTCAACTTATCAGGCTTCGACGCGATTACGTATTCAGCGGGTTACTCGACGTATGAACACGAGGAAATCGAGCCCAATGGCGAGGTCGCCACAGAATTTGAGAACGAGGGCTGGGAGGCGCGCGCCGCGCTCGTACGCCGCGGGGACAAGGCGTTGACTGGAACAGTTGGCGTCCAAGCGTTGCGTTCCGATTTCTCGGCAACGGGAGAGGAAGCCTTCGTCCAACCCGTGGTTACTGAGGACTACGGCATTTTTGGCGCCGGGCGCTATGACCTGGGCGGTTTCGGATTTGAGGCCGGCGGGCGTTTTGAAACGCGCTCATTGGAGCCATCTGTGGGCGAGGACGCGGATTTCGATTTGTTCAGCGCGTCAGTCGGCGGGTTTGTTAGGCCGATGGACGACGTGTTTCTCAGCGCCAATCTCTCGCGCAGCGAACGCGCGCCAGTGGATGTCGAACTCTACTCTGACGGACCGCACCTCGCCACCAATGCGTTCGAAATCGGTGATCCGACCTTGGACAAGGAAACGGCCTGGGGTCTTGATTTTGCCGGACGCTACGACGCAGGCCGGTTCTCGGTTGACGCGGGTGTCTTCGCCACGTCGTTCGAAGATTTCATCTTCCTTGCCGCCACAGGCGGAGAAGAAGACGGATTGCCAGTTTTCGAGTACCGTCAAGACGACGCCATGTTCTATGGCGCTGAAATTGCGGTAGATACAGTGTTGGCAGAGACGTCCGTTGGCGATTTTGGTGGCGATGTTTCACTGGAATATGTTCGCGCCGAAACTGACGACGCTGGTGACTTGCCGCGAATTCCCCCGCTGTCCGCAACGTTTGGCTTGGACTATGACTATAATTGGTTGTCCGCGCGAGGCGAAGTGATCTACACGGCCGAACAGGACGATGTCGCCGAGTTCGAGCTTCCCACCGACAGCTACACTCTGGTGAATCTCTCCACCACGTTTCGACCGTTCGCTGACCAAGACGTGCGTTTGATCTTTGGTGTGGATAATGTGACCGACGAGGAGGCGCGGCTTCACACGTCTTTCTTGAAGGATCAGGTTCCGCTGCCAGGTCGAAATTACAAATTCACCATCGCCAGCACGTTTTAAAATTGACTTCAATCTGGGCACAGACCTGCGACCAAAAAATCGCAGGTCTGTGATCAATTACAGCGAATGCTGGGATATGCATTGGCTCGCGAGCGTGTGGGGGCTATCACGCTGACCAAAGATTTCCAATGGAGGCAAAAATGTCTGACGCGCCGAGCCCAGCGCAAATCACTGGCAAAGTTCCGTTCTACAAAGACCCTCAGCCGCTCAGCGTGGAGCGCCATGCCGGATTGGGCATTAAGCGCTCCAATGAACCGTTAGCGTTTGCGCGCGATGCGCACATCGTGCCCTTGACGGTCGGCGAGTTTGGTCAAGCCGCCTTGCACTATCCTGTGATTTTTGCCGGCGAGAAACGTTCGCCCTTGGTGGTGATGGGGCTGCGTCCGGGGGAAAACCTGTTCATTTCGCCCGATGGCCGGATGGAAGACGGGGTCTATCTCCCCGCATTTGTGCGCCGTTATCCCTTTGTGTTTGCGGAGTCCCAATCCGATCAGGGATTCGTTGTTTGTGTGGATGCAGGATCGGATTTGGTGACCGATGCTCCCGACATTCCATTCTTTGAGGGCAAAGAACCAAGCCAATACACCAAGGACGCCATTGATTTTCTCAAGGGCTATGAGCAGCAGCGTCAGCTCACCAACAATCTTGCCACCATGTTCGAAGAGCTTGGTCTGTTCGAAGAAAAATCGGTGACTTACCAGCCGCGCGATGCGCAAGGCGGACTTAAAGATCCGGTGAAAATCGCGGATTATTACGCGATCTCAATCGATAAGGTGAATGAGCTTTCAGCTCAGAAACTAGTGGAATTGAGAAACAATGGCGCGTTGGCTGCGATCTATGCTCACAACCTGTCGCTGCTTAATTGGCAGCGGATCTTAGAGCGCGCGCTGAAAGTCAGTGCAAACTCAGCCGCGCCTGCGACCGCAAGTTAATTGGCGTCAGTTGGTGTTGGAGCAGTCAATCATCGGCGCGTCGTGGGAATTATTCTTCCAGGCGCGCTAACACTGCCCGCGATAACAGTGACATGACCAGTTCCCCGTCATGGTTGAGCACTTCATGCTGGGTGACGATTACACCGCCCTGCGGGTGGGCGCGCTCTTTGGCGAGAATCGTCATCCGCACCGACAGCACATCTCCCGAATAGGCCGTTTTGTACCAGCGCAACTGATCTTGCCCGATGCGCGCAATGATTGGCCAATCCTCTGTAAACTCAAACAACATGCGCGACCAAAGCGCATAGATATGCGCCTGGGCGGCGGCCATTTCGCCTTTGCGCGGACTTTCATCGCCCGTTGCCGGCAGATATGGCGCGTAGCGGTTGCGAAATTCATCCACATCGACCCGCCGCAGCGGCTCAGCGCCAAAGGATAAAACGTCACCGACAATCACTTCTTCGTAATATTGGCCCATAATCCCATCGATCCTGAACACGATCACAGCGTCGCCGCACGGGTGTGACCGTTGGGTCAATCGCTGTGCCGAATGGCCAGAGCCCCATCCGACCATGGTCTTGTTGCACGTGTTCGCGAACTCTCACAAGCGCGCGAGGCGGTGGGCCAAACCCCACTTTCTCAGTTATATGCGTGTGTGTGGAGTGATGACGTCAGATGAGGACAGTTATGCATCGGTTGGGACTGAGCGCGTTTGCGGGATTTTTAGCAGCGATCTGCGCCTTGGGCGGCGCCCTCGGTGAAGAGAGCGACACTCAGGCCAGCGAGAATGTGCGCGCGCGTCTAGTCACTGACGTCAATGCGGTCGCTCCTGGGCAAACATTTCATGTGGCGCTGTATCAGGAGATGAATCCGGGCTGGCATACGTATTGGCGTAATCCCGGTGATTCGGGCGAACCCACGGTGATTGATTGGACCACAACTCCCGGAGTTGTGGTGGGGGAGCTGGTCTGGCCGGCGCCAGAAGCCATTCAAATCGAAGGCATCATCACCAATTACGGCTTCGAAGACGAGGTTTTGATCCTTGCCCCCGTGAGCGTTCCCGACACTGCCCCGATTGGACAGAACATCACGCTGACCGCCGATGTCTTGTGGCTGGAGTGCGAGCAGATTTGCATTCCGGTCGACGACATCGTTCTAACCGTGACGGTGCCGGTTGAGGCGACAAGTCAGCCCGATCCCGCATGGGCTGACCAGATTTCCATTGCCCTTGATCAAGCGCCCGCGCCGTCCGGGTTTGACGCCGGTCTTGCCCAAGATGGCGAAGCCGTCCGGCTGAGCGTCGATTTGGCCGAACTTGAACCGGCGTTATTGGACGGTTCGATCCGCGATGTGCAGTTTTTTCCGTACGATCCTCGAGTGATCGACCACAACGCGCCGCAACCGGCGACTTATTTCGAACGGGGCGTGTCGGTTTTGCTCGAGCCAGGGCCAGGGTGGCGCGATGAATTGACCGCGACCGATGGCGTGCTGGTCTTCGAGACGCGGTCTGGCGGCGGCTGGTCGCATGAGGCCGTGGAAATCTCCGCCACGGTTCAGAACATTGACTTGGGCGTCGCCGCCCTTGGCGGGGCCGCGGCGTCTGGCTCGGCAACGCCTGCTGCGGGTGGCGGTGGCGGATTGTTGGGACTAATGGCGCTTGGTCTTGTCGGCGGATTGATCCTCAATCTCATGCCGTGCGTTTTTCCGGTGCTGACCATCAAAGCGGCTGGTTTCATTGAGCGCGCGCACGAAGACACGGGCGAAATTCGGCGGCACGGGCTTTTGTTTCTTGCCGGTGTTTTGACAACATTCGCACTGCTTGGCATTGGTATGGCCGCCGTGCGCGGCGCGGTGGGCGGGGACACCGCCATCTACGGCGCTTGGCTACAATATCCGCTGATCGTGACAATTTTGGCGGTGATCGTATTCCTCATCGGTCTGAACCTTCTCGGCGTGTTCGACATTGGGTATTCGGTCCAAAATGTGGGTTCCGGCCTTGCCGGTCAGGGCGGCAATGCTGGCGCATTTTTCACCGGGGTTCTGGCGGTGGTTGTCGGTGCGCCCTGCACCGGTCCGGTCATGGCGGGCGCCTTGGGATTGGCATTTGCGCAACCAGCGCTAATCCTGATCGTCTTTTTCTTGGCCATGGGGATCGGTCTTGCCGCGCCATTCGTGGCTTTGAGTTTCTCGCCAGGGCTCCTCCGGTTGTTGCCGCGTCCGGGACGCTGGATGGAAATCACCAAACAGGTTCTGGCGTTTCCCATGTTCTTAACCGCGGCCTGGCTGATCTGGGTGATTGGAAGCGGCGATGCGGGCTCCACCGGTGTCGGATTGGCCCTGATCGCGATCGTGGCCACCAGTTTCCTAGTCTGGGCGTTCACCTCGCTCAAATCCAACACGGCTCCGACCTGGGTTACGCGTTCCTTGGCTGGGGCGGGCGTGGCCGCCGTGCTGTTCGCAGTGCCCAGCATTGGGGCCGATCGTACGATCACGGTGCGCGAAGAAGCTTGGTCAGCTGAGCGGGTGGCGGAACTTCAAGCTGCCGGAGAGCCCATTTTCGTGGACTTTACGGCGGCCTGGTGCGTGACCTGTCAGGCCAACAAATTCCGGGCGCTCAATCGCGATTCGGTGCGTGAAGCGTTCGCCGACCATAACGTGACATTTATGACCGCCGATTGGACTGCTAAAGATTCTGTGATTGCGAAAGAATTGGCGCGCTATGGCAGATCCGGCGTGCCTCTCTATCTCATGTACGGAACGGATGGTTCCGTTGAGATCTTGCCCCAGGTTCTTTCCCCCGCGATCGTAATTGAAGCGGTGGAAACGGCCACATAGTCGTCAACAGTCAATGAAAGGGAATGCGCTTATGTTTTCACGTCGCAAATTTGGCCTCTACGCCAGCCTGCTCGCCACCGTAGGCCTGACTTCTGGAGCCCTGCTCGCCACCAGCGCGGCGGCCGAACCCGTCATTGGCGAAGCTGCGCCCGCATTTGAGGGCACGACCACCAAAGGCGAAACTGTCTCGTTGTCAGACTATGCCGAAGGCACAGTGGTTTTGGAATGGACCAACCATGACTGCCCCTACGTCAAAAAGCATTATGTGAAGACCGACAACATGCAGACTCTGCAAACTGACTGGACGGCCAAAGGTGTGACCTGGCTGCAAGTGATTTCGTCTGCGCCCGGTAAACAGGGCTATGTCTCAGCGGAAGAGGCGGAAGCCATCGCTGCTGAGCGCGGCGCCGCACCTAGCGCCATTATCCTTGATCCTGAAGGCGAAATCGGCCGCGCCTACGATGCGCGCACCACGCCGCACATGTATGTGATCAAAGACGGTGTCCTGGCGTATCAAGGCGCGATTGATGACAAGCCAACCTCACGTGAAGCCGATGTGGCGGGTGCGACCAATTATGTCACTGCTGCGTTGACGGCTTTGGAAAACGGCCAAGAAGTGGAAGTCACCGAAAGCCGCGCCTATGGCTGCACCGTGAAATACGCGAGCTAGTCGCTCCTTCCAGATCAGGAAGACAATGTAAGGCCGTTCTCCGCGAACGGCCTTTTTCTTGACTGCAGTGTGAGAACGCACCGTGCGCGCGGTTGCGCCCTGGAGGTAATGCGCGTATCGCAGCTGCGATCTTGGGGCGTTGGAGCGCCAATCAATTTGGAAATGGGGAGATTCATGATCACGTCGCTTTCCGAATGGACAGCCGTCGCCGTGCATGCCGACCAGGTGGTCCGCAATCCCCGCCATGATTTTTTTGCCGACGAACCCAATCGACTGAAGCATTTTAGCGGCCAAGCGGCGGGCGTATTTGTGGACGCCTCCAAACAACGTCTTGGTCAGGAAGGCCTAGACGCCTTGCACGCCGTTCTCAGGGCGCGCGGCTTTGAATCCCGTCGTCACGATCTGCTCGACGGCGATATCGTCAATCCAACAGAGCATCGTCCTGCGCTGCACACCGCTGCGCGTGGCGGCGGGTTTAGCCATGACGCCATCGCTGGGGCCAAAGAGTTGCGCGATCAGGCGCGCACCTTTGCCAATGCCGTGCGCAATGGTGAACGTACTGGCGCGTCCGGCAGGCCATTGCGCACCATCATCCATATCGGCATTGGCGGTTCCGACCTTGGCCCGCGCTTGTTGTGGGAAAGCCTGAAGCACCATCGCCAATTGGGCCTGGATGTGCGCTTCGCCGCCAATGTGGATTCTGCCGACATCAATGATGCATTGGAGGGCGCGGACCCGGACTCCACGTTGTTCATTGTGGCGTCGAAGTCATTCACAACGCAGGAAACGCGGCTCAATGCGGAAACAGCGCGCGCCTGGCTGCTGCAGCACATGGGCGAGGCGGCGGCCGGCCAGCACATCGCCGCGGTGACGGCCAAGCCTGACCGCGCCAAGGCCTTTGGTGTGGCCGAAGACGCAATTTTCCCATTCGATGAGGGTGTGGGCGGGCGCTATTCGCTTTGGTCTTCGGTGAGCCTGGCCATCGACATGGGCCTGAAAGAGGGCGTATTCGACAGTCTGCTGGTGGGTGCGGCGGCCATGGACACCCATTTTGCTGAAGCCGACTTGGCCCATAATCTGCCTGTCCTGTTGAGTTGTATGGATGTGTGGAACCGCAATGGGCTGCATGTGGCCAGCCGGGTGGTCGCGCCGTATTCAAAACGCTTGCGGTTATTACCGAGTTATCTCCAGCAATTGGAAATGGAATCCAATGGTAAGAGCGTGACGCTGGACGGCGAGCCGGCCGGCGCCACGTCGCCCGTCGTATGGGGCGCTGAAGGCACAAACGCCCAGCACGCGTTTTTTCAACAATTGCATCAAGGCCCAGACGCGCTGCCTGTGGAGTTCATCGGTGTCTTAGACGATGGCGAAGCGCGTCCGGAACACTCCAAGGCGTTGATGGCCAATATGCTCGCCCAAGCTGAGGCATTGCTGAAAGGCCGGGATATGGATACCGCTGAACGCGAAGGCGAGGCGGAGGGGCTCAGCCCTGAGCGCGCCATGCGCATCGCTTTGCACCGGGTTTGCCCCGGCGGGCGGGGGTCGACCACGATTTTGCTGGAGGATCTATCGCCCGAAGGCGTTGGCGCGCTGATTGCGTTGTTTGAGCATAAGACCTTTGTCAACGCAGTCTTTTGGAACATCAACCCATTTGATCAATGGGGCGTGGAGCTGGGCAAAACACTGGCCAAGGATACGCTTGCCAGTCTCAATGGGGACATCGGTGATCGCCATGATCCCTCAACTCGGGCGCTGTTGGAGCGCCTGCGCGGTTAACAGCGTGTGGGGCCATTTGCGCTTTCCCGTTGCATCGGCCGGTCCAACGCGCTTGAACGATAGAGCTATGACAAACACTTCTACGCGGGATGACCAATCGGTCATCGCTGAGAACAGGCGAGCCAGCGGGTCAAAGAAATCCAAGAAACCGGCGCGGCCCAAGGCGCGGCGCGCGCGCGGCTTCGAGGACAAGCCCGCTGAGATCTTGCGCGCTGAGCGCGAACTCGTCGCCAAGGCGTGCGCGGTTTATGAGTCCCACGGCTTTCAGCCGCTTGAAACGCCGGCGCTGGAGTATGCCGACGCGCTGGGCAAGTTTTTGCCCGACGCCGACCGGCCCAATGAAGGCGTGTTTGCGTTTCAAGATGATGACGAGCAATGGCTCGCCATGCGCTATGATTTGACCGCGCCATTGGCTCGTCATGTGGCGGAAAACTTCGATCAGCTGGCCAAACCGTTCCGCCGTTATCAAGCAGGGCCGGTCTATCGCAACGAAAAGCCGGGACCCGGCAGGTTTCGCGAGTTTATCCAGTGTGACGCCGACACCGTGGGTGCGGCGGGCGCTGGCGCGGATGCGGAAATGATCGCGCTGGCCGTGAAGGTCATGCGCGCGGTGGGTCTGAAGGACGGCGAGTTCGTTGTTCGGGTCAATGATCGCCGGCTCTATGACGGCTTGTTTGAACATTTGGGCATCGCGCCAGAGCATCGCGTGCAGACCCTGAGATCACTGGACAAGCTTGACAAATTCCCGCCTGACGAGGTGGTCCAGCTGCTGACCACGGGGCGTAAGGACCCGTCGGGCGATTTCACGCCAGGCGTGGGGCTCAGCGAAGCGATTGCACAGGCCGCCGTTGAGGCCACCGCCTCTGCATCCCTTAATGACATGCCGGAAGCTGAATTCATCGAGCGCTTCGGTGATAATGCGCAAAGCTTGGCGGCGCGTGACCGATTGCTCGACATCGTCCAATTGCTGAGCGCCTTAGGGGTTAGTGGCAAACAGGTGGCGTTCGACACCTCCGTGGTGCGCGGGTTGGAGTACTACACCGGTCCCGTGTTCGAGGCCGAATTGCTCATTGAGGTGGAAAACGAAAAGGGCCAGCCTGTGCGCGTGGGGTCGGTCGGCGGGGGCGGGCGGTATGACGACCTGGTCGCGCGGTTCAAAGGTCAGACCGTACCGGCCACGGGCTTTTCCTTTGGCGTATCACGGTTCGCTGCTGCGCTGCGCCTGGCTGGACGGCTGGACGCCGCCCAAAATGACTCCAGTTTGGTGGTGATTTTATCAGTCGAAAACGACCAAATGGCGGACTATTTCACGCTGGCCGAGCAATTGCGGACCCAAACCAAACTTCCCGTCGAAGTGTTCCAGGGCGGCGGCAATATGGGCAAGCAACTCAAATACGCCGACAAGCGCGGCGCCCGCTTCGCCGTGATCATTGGCGAGGATGAACGCAAAGCCCGCCAAGTGACGGTGAAAGATTTGGCGCTCGGTGCGCGCCTTGCCGCTCAGATCACCTCCAATGAAGAATGGCGCCAAGACCAGCCCGCCCAAGACACCATAGCGCGCGGCCAGCTGGGCGCCTGGATCAAACGCGCCGTGCGCGCGCCGCTTCCGGAGTGAACACGTTGTGGTTGTCGAACCCATGACCCCGCCCAAGGGCCTCAAGGACGAGCGTGACGCCCTGTCGCCCATTCGTGACGTTTTGGCAGTGCAGGGCGCTCAGCCCATCCAACCGCCGATCCTGCAACCATTGGCGCCCTATCTTGATTTATCCGGGGAAGACGTGCGGGGGCGCCTCTATGTGGTCAGCGCGCCGGATGGCGAGCAATATTGCCTGCGGCCTGACCTCACGATTCCGGTGTGCCGATGGCATATCGAAACACAAATAGCGCCTGGCGCTGAGCAATCCGGTCCAATCACCTATCGCGTGGAGGGCCCGGCGTTCCGTTTTCCACCCTCAGGGGATGGCGGCGCGCGCGAATTTTTGCAGTTGGGGTTGGAGCGCTTTGGCGATCATGACGCCGTCGCGGCCGATTGTGAGATGTGCGCCCTCGCGCTTGAAGCGGTCGCTGCGGGCGATGCTGCGCCCAGTGACACAGTGCTCGCCGACGCCTCGGTGTTTGCCGCATTCGGTGAGGCATTGGGCGTTGGCCCAGATTTGATCGGGCGCCTGGCGCGCCGTCGCGGCGCCCCGCAGACGGCGCAAACACCGTCCCACGTGGCAACATTGCTGGCGGGATTGTCCGAAAAGGAGGCAGGAGCGGCTTTGGCCGAGTTCTTCCGCATTGCCGGAGTCGAACCGGTCGGCCGGCGCACGCCAGAGGCCATCGCCGCCCGGTTGTTGGCTCAGTCGCGAGACGCGGCGGCTGAGACCAACAATCACGAAATTCGTGCGTGGACAGACAAACTACTCAAGATCGACGGTCCGCCACGACGCGCATTGGACGCAATGGCCGCATTATGCCGAGAAGCGGGGGTGGCGATGGACACTTGGCTGCAGGCCTGGGCTCAACGGTTGGATCAGCTGGAGGCCAACGAGCTGTTTGCGCGCACGGCGCGACTGTCGATCCGGTTTGCCCGGCATTTCAATTACTATGATGGCTTTGTGTTTGAGGTGCGCGATGAGGCCTTGGGCGCCGCCCAAGTTCTGGCGGCTGGCGGACGATATGACGGCCTTATGGAACGGCTGGGCTCTCCGATTCCGCTCAACGGTGTGGGCGTGATGGCCAGACCTGAACGTATAGCCCAGTCGCAACGGTCGGCGTCATGACCGATCACGCCTCGGTTAGTGGACGCGACGATGTCCTTTCCTTTGGCCTGCCGTCAAAAGGTCGGTTGCAGGAACAGTGCGCCCAATGGCTGGCCGACGTGGGATTCACGGTGCGCAGAGAGGGCGGTGATCGCGGCTATACCGCACGGCTTGCCGGCGTGGACAATGTGGAAGTGCTCTTATTGTCACCGCGCGAAATCGCCATCGCTCTCTTGTCAGGCACGATGCATGTGGGCGTGACTGGACTCGATCTGCTGGAGGATTTGGTTTCAGACTGCACTCGACGAGTGGACGTGCTCACCCCGCTTGGCTTTGGCGGAGCCGATTGCGTGGTCGCCGTGCCACAGTCCTGGGTGGATGTGCACACCATGGCCGATTTGGATGATGTTGCTGGCGAAGAACGTCATCGCACGGGTGAGCAATTGCGGGTCGCCACGAAATATTTAGGCCTGACGCGGCGGTTCTTTGCCGAAGCGGGGATTGCCGATTATCGCATTATTGAGAGCCATGGCGCCACCGAAGTGGCGCCCACATCGGGCACTGCTGATGTGATTGTGGACATTACCTCCACTGGAGCCACGCTGGAAGCCAATCACCTCAAAGTTTTGGATGACGGCGTGATCTTAAAGAGTGAAGCCGTGTTGGCGGCGTCCAAGCGGGCAGTGTGGACCAAGGCGAGCCTTGGACGACTGGAGTTGCTCATGGATGCCGTGGAGGCCCGTGCGCGCGGCAAGCGGCTAGTCGAAGTACGATGCGCCGCGGACGAACGGGTCTTGCACGATGCGGCGGCGCGCTTTGACTGTACTGCGAGCCAAGACGGACGAGGCGTATTGTGTGATCGTCGTCAGGCTTTGGCGGTCGCTTCATACCTGCGCACGGTGACGGGCAGCTGTGTAGAAGTGGCGCAAGTGGATTATTTTTTCAGCGCCGACGGCGGCGCCTACCAAAAGTTTGCCGAAAAACTTGGGCTCTAGGTTCGAATTTTTCCAATGATTTGAAGGGTTAAAGAGTGCGGTCGTCCACGCGGGCGCTCCATCGCTCAAAATCAAATATTGACAGAGCGGGAAAGTTTATTCTCCAATGTTGTGGCTTGTAGACACGCGTCTGCGGGCGGGAGCCTCGTGTGCGAGGAGTCCCTCTTTCGACCGACCGATAACTTTATGGCTGGCCCCTTGGGTCAGCTTTTTTTTGGACCTGTCCCCGGCGCCCTAAAGAAGCGGACGGTCTTGTCGACCGTCCTCAGTTGCGCATCAAAAGGGGTTCGACCGTGGCCGAACGATCTCACTGTGCAATCGTCCGCCTATCCTTAAGATGTCGGCCGCATGACGGGTCCGTCATGCTGTTGTAATGGGTCGGTCATGTTTCGAGACAACAAAAATAGGGCGGCTCGAGGCCGCCCCAAAAAGTCGCTTACAGTCATATCAATATTGGCGAGACTTAGAAATCCATACCGCCCATGTCAGGCGCCCCGCCATGGGCCGGCGCCGACTTTTTGGGCTTTTCAGCCACGCCGGCTTCGGTGGTCAGGATCATGCCGGCCACAGACGCCGCGTCCTGCAGTGCAGTGCGAACGACTTTGGTCGGGTCGATGATGCCCGTGGCGAGAAGGTCGACATACTCTTCAGTCTGCGCATTGTAGCCGAAATTGTAGTCATTATTGTCGAGCAGCTTGCCCACAACGATCGAGCCATCGACGCCGGCATTTTCTGTGATTTGACGAATTGGCGACTGCAACGCCTTGCGGATGATTTCGACACCAGCAAGTTGGTCGTCATTTTCTGCATCGACTTTGATGCTGGCCACCGCGCGCAACAGAGCTGCACCGCCGCCAGGAACAATGCCTTCTTCAACGGCGGCCCGAGTGGCGTTGAGCGCGTCATCAACGCGATCTTTGCGCTCTTTCACTTCCACTTCCGTCGCGCCGCCGACTTTGATCACAGCCACGCCACCGGCCAATTTCGCCAAGCGCTCTTGGAGCTTTTCGCGGTCATAGTCAGAGGTGGTGTCTTCGATCTGAGTGCGGATTTGCGCCACGCGGGCTTCAATGTCTTTTTTCTCACCAGCGCCGTCGACGATCGTTGTGTCGTCTTTGGTGATGGCGACGCGCTTGGCTGAACCCAGCATGTCGACGGTCACATTTTCCAGCTTGATGCCAAGATCTTCGGAAATCAGCTGACCGCCGGTGAGGATGGCGATGTCTTGCAGCATGGCTTTACGGCGATCGCCGAAACCAGGCGCTTTGACAGCGGCCACTTTCAGACCACCGCGCAGTTTGTTGACCACCAGGGTCGCCAAGGCTTCGCCTTCAACGTCCTCGGCAATGATCAACAGCGGCTTGCCCGACTGCACGACCGTTTCCAAGATTGGCAGCAAAGGCTGAAGCGTGGAGAGCTTTTTCTCGAACAGGAGGATGAATGGGTCCTCAAGTTCTGTGCGCATTTTGTCCGCATCAGTGATGAAGTATGGCGAAAGATAACCGCGGTCGAACTGCATGCCTTCCACGACGTCCAGCTCAGTTTCTAGCGACTTGGCTTCTTCGACGGTGATCACGCCTTCATTGCCAACTTTATCCATGGCTTTTGCGATCATCTCACCGATTTCGCGCTCGCCATTGGCTGAGATTGTGCCGACTTGGGCGATCTGATCGTTGGTTTCGATCACTTTCGACTTGGCTTTGAGGTCCTCGACCACGCTCGCTACAGCTTTATCTACGCCGCGCTTGAGGTCAATCTGGTACAAGCCATCGGCAACGCGC
>CAZWVH010000006.1:0-58519 GCA_964636945.1 uncultured Caulobacterales bacterium
AATCGTGCCAGCCCGACTCGGGGATCATCAAGGCATTGCCAATGGGGCTGCCCGGTGGAATGGGTTGCGGTGAGGGCGCTTCGGCCTCTCCTTTTTCAAAAAACCGATCAATCCGTCGGGCCAGTGATCGCTCGAACTGGCCCTCGGCTTGAGAGAGCTGTTGTGACAAGGTTACCAAATGACGCTCAACCTTGCTGTGTGCAACCGGCGATAGGTCTTCTGCGTCGTATAGGCCGAACAATGCCGTGAGGTGCTCATGGGCGATGGCTTCAGCATTGGCTTGGTTGCGTCCCGTTTGGGTCTCCACATCCCATAAGGCGCGCGCCGAGATTTGGGAAAGGTAACGATCAAGAGGCATGGCGTTTTGGTCGTCCAAAAGCGGCGCGGCTAAGCGCGATACGCGCTCAGGCGCGAACAAAACCTGATAAACATGACCGGCCGCCGCAGCGACAGCGGCTTGTTCATCAAAAATGGGACCCTTGTGACCCTGTACGACCTCGCGAGACGATGCGTCGAACCAACTGCTGCGCGGCGGCGCTAATTGGTCAATCAAGCCAGGCGGAAATGAGAGCTCTTGGACGCTCGCGGCGCGTAGCAAGACGTCCAGCGCGGCTTGTTGGCGTTCGGCGTTGACAGCGGTTAGGTTCGCATCGTCTCGATCGGCGATGGCGTAGGCATAGCTGTAGCCGCCGACTTGTTTGGCTGCTGCATCCACAGCATAGCGGTGCCAGAAATAAATCGGCGAAAGGATTTCCCGCAGCTCAGACGCCTGTGCTCCGGCGGGAATGTTGCCGACGCCCATTTTTGCGAGCGCGATGCGGCGCACATTAAGGGCGTGCTCCAGTTCAACAATTGCGTCTTCGCCATTGTCCCACAATGCAGCGGCGGGGTGGGCGGCGCCGGCGGATCGCGCGTCCGCGTCACTCATGAACAATAAGCCAGCAGCGCGGGTTTCGTCGATAATGGCGTTAAGCTCGGCGGCCTCATCGGCGTCGTCAGGAAACTGTGTGTACAAGACGCGTGTTGCGGCGATGTCCCATTCGCCAATGCCTTCATCATAGGCGTCGGAAAGGTCCAACACACCGTTTGGGGTAATGCTCACTTTGGGGGCGGGATAGTCCATCACCGACGCGCGATCATTGACGCTGGCGGCGAAGTTGTGCGGAAAGCCAAGGCCATGGCCCACCTCATGAGCGGACAACTGGCGCAACCGGGCGAGTGAGATCTGCACCGGGTCGTTCGCGCCGCCAGTTCCTGTGCGACTGGCGTCAGTCAGACCTTCAAATATTGTGCGATCGTGGCGCACGCGCAGTGAGCCCAATGTGATCACAGCTTTGATGATTTCTCCGGTACGCGGATCGTAGATCGGTTGGCCATACGACCAGCCCCGTGTTTGGCGATGGACCCACTGGACCACATTGTAGCGTGCATCCAGCGGATGAGCGCCTTCCGGCAATTCCTCAACCCGATACGCGTCGTCAAAGCCCGCCGCTTCAAATGCTTGCGCCCACCAGGATGCGCCTTCGATCAGCGCTTGGCGCACAGGGTCGGGCGCGCCGGGATCGATATAGAATACAATCGGCTCTTCCACCGGCGAACTTGGCGCTGAAGGATCTGTTTTAATGAGGCGATGGCGCAGCGCCCATTGGCGTTCAATCGATTGATCGAGACCCGCAGCATAGTCGGCGATGGGCAGTCCAATCATGCCCATGCGTGGATCGAAGCGGCGGGGGACAAAATTGTCGTCCGGCAACCGCACAAACGAATGGTGTACGGTAAAGGTCGGTGCATTCGCATTGGCCGCGGTGGCGCGCACCTCTGAGCCAGGTTCGGATGCTGTGAACGTCAAGAATGCTTCCAGCTCCACATTGTCGGGGAAGACCAAGACATCTCGCGGCGCCACGCCAGACCGATCCGCGGCTATGGCAAAAGCCCCTTGGTTGGCGTCGGCGAGGGCTTGCGATACGCCGAGCACATCGCTGGTCAAATAGCTGGACAAATCGACCAGGACGCGTCCGTCCTCGCTGGCTGCTTCCACGTCTCCTGACCAAAGCACGGAGCGGGCGAAGGATTCAGCTACGGCGCGTTGTTCAGCAGGATTGTCAGAACCGGCGGTGAAGCGTGTATTCTCAGCAACCAGAAGAACTTTCGGTCCGTGGATTTCAAACCGTACAACCGCCGGCCCGCTCGATAGGCCCCGATCAAGGCCCACGGGATTGGAACCAAGGCCTGAACGCAAATAGGCAATGTGGATGGCGCGTAGGCTCACACCATCTTGGTCCGGCGCCGGTAGGGCGGCCAGAACGCGTCCCCGGTCTTCGTCGGCATAGATGCTAAAAAGACCCGATTGTTCATCCAATCCGGCAACGGACTGAGCGAATGTGGAAGGGGCGTTTTGGGAGACTTGATCACAGGACATTAACGCCAAACCCGCCAGCGCCATTGCCATAGTCTTCAGGAAATGTCTGGACATCCAAATTACCCCCGGTCAATCGCAGACTTTGACCAGACCAGAATTGACATCGTTCGTCGAGGCCCCGTCTCCCACTGAGTTTGCACAGCCAATTGCGGTCGACATTATAGAACTTCTGTTCCAATACGTGGCCAAAGAACGCGTTACCGGTTGGTGTGCTCGATCGGTACTTTGGTCCGTAACGCTTGGAGTCACCACAATGCGGCGCTTGGCGAATGCCCTCCATGTTTTGTGTACCAGCGCGCTGCTCGCGACACCCTCGTGGGCGCAAGGCAATCAGCAGCAAACCACGCCGAGCGTCGTAGTGCTCGAAACGCAGATGTCGGACGTCACCCCGAGTTTCGATTTTGTGGGGCGCGTTGAGGCCCAAGCCACTGTCGAATTGCGCGCGCGGGTGGAGGGGTTCTTGGAAGCGCGCAACTTCCGTGAGGGCGGGAATGTCACCAAAGATACGCCGCTTTTTGTGATTGAAAAGGCGCCCTACGAAATCGCGCTACAACAGGCGAACGCCGACTTATCGGGTTCTCAGGCCACGTTCGAGAACGCTCAGGCTGAATTTAATCGCACCAATACTCTGGTTCAGCGTGGAACCCTAGCTCAAGCGAGCTTGGATCAAGCGCGCGCCACCTTGGGTTCAGCACGGGCCGCCAAGGAACAAGCGGAGGCGGCTGTCGCGCGCGCTGAGCTGAACCTGAGCTATACAGAAGTCAAAAGCCCATTTGATGGGATCATCAGCGCCGCCGCCTACGATGTGGGCAATTTGGTCGGCCCCTCCAGCGGCGCTTTGGCGACAGTGACCACAGTCGATCCGATTTACGTCACCATTGAGGTGAGTGACCGGGGTTTGATCGCGGCGCGAGAAAGGGGGATCGATCTCGACAATCCGCAAGTGGCGCCAACGGTTACGCTTGCCAATGGCGAGCGATATTCCGAGCCGGGGGAGTTTGACTATCTCGCGCCATCAGTGAACATCAGTACCGATACTGTGACGGCGCGCGCGGTGTTTTCCAATCCTGACCGACGTCTCGTGCCAGGCCAGCTGGTTACGGTTTCGGTGCGTGAAAAAGAGCCGGTTTCAGCCATTCGCGTGCCACAGGCTGCGGTCCAAGAAGACAGTCAGGGCTTCTATGTCTTGGTGGTTTCGGACGACAGCGTGGCCAACATCCGACGCATCACGGTGGCCGACCAAATTGAAACAGACTGGGTCGTGTCTGAAGGACTGGAACCCAATGAGCAAGTCGTGCTGCGCGGTATTCAAAAAGTGCGTCCGGGCCAGCCCGTCAATGCTGTTAGCGACGACGAGGCCTAGCGCGCATGCTTTCGGCATTCTTCATCTCTCGGCCGAAATTCGCATTCGTGATTTCGATTGTCGTTCTGATTGTGGGCGGCATCTCACTCGCGGCCTTGCCCGTGGAAGAATACCCCGACATCACGCCGCCACAGGTCTCCGTAACCACCAGCTATCCCGGCGCCAGCGCTGAAGTGGTTGAACAATCGGTGGCGAGCGTCATCGAAGAACAGGTCAACGGCGTGGATGACATGATCTATATGTCGTCCACCAGCGCCAATGACGGCACCTATTCGCTCACCGTCACCTTCGCCGTTGGTTCAGATCCCGATCTCGCCGCGGTCAATGTGCAAAATCGCGTGGCCGTGGCTGAATCTCGACTGCCCCAAGAAGTGCGCGAGCAAGGCGTGGTCACGCGCAAACAGTCATCCGCCATGTTGATGATCGTCAACATCCTGTCGCCAGATCAAAGCCGGGACGTGCTTTATCTCAGCAACTACGCGTCGATTCAGATCCAAGACCGATTGGCGCGCATCAACGGTGTTGGCGCCGTCAGCCAATTTGGCGCGCTGGACTACGGCATGCGCGTGTGGCTCGACCCTGATCGTCTGTTCGCCTTGAACCTTACCGCGGGCGACATCCAAAATGCGATCCGCGAGCAAAACGTGCTTGCCGCCGCGGGTCAATTGGGTGCGCCGCCTTATGACGAGGCGCCAAGCCTGCAATATACCCTGTTGGCCCAAGGTCGGCTCAATACGGTTGAGGGGTTTGAGAACATCATTGTTCGCTCTAACCCGGATGGCTCGATCGTGAGTTTGGGCGATGTGGCGCGGGTGGAGCTTGGATCGCAGACCTATTCGGCCATCGCGAAGCTGAACAATCAGCCCGCCGCCAGCATCGCGATCTACCAATCTCCCGGGGCGAGCGCCTTGAAGGTTGCCGACGAAGTATACGCCGCACTTGATGAATTGGCGGCCCGGTTTCCATCCGGTGTGGAGTATGACGTTCTCTATGACACCACGCAGTCTGTGCGCGCCGCCGTACGTGAAGTTGTTGAGACGCTTTTTATAACATTCGCACTCGTGGTGGGGGTGACATTCCTATTTCTTGCGGATTGGCGGGCGACCCTCGTGCCCACATTGGCCATTCCGGTGTCGCTGGTGGGCGCATTTGCTGGATTGTTGCTGTTTGGCTTTAGCATCAACATGATCACCTTGTTCGCCATTATCCTGGTGATCGGCATTGTGGTGGACGATTCCATTGTGGTGGTGGAGAATGTCCAGCGGATTATTGACGACACGGGTCAATCTGCTCCTGACGCCACACGCCAAGCCATGCGCGAAGTCACGGGGCCGGTGATCGCCACGACGTTGGTGCTGTTCGCGGTTTTTGTACCTGTGACCTTCATGCCGGGCATCACAGGGGAGCTTTATCGACAGTTCGCAGTGACGATTTGTGTCGCCGTGGGGATTTCATCGATCAACGCGCTCACGCTGGCGCCGGCATTGTGTTCGCTTCTCTTGCGCAAAGTGGGAGAGCCGCGCGGTCCGTTAAGGTGGTTTGCGGTGGGCGTTGACCGGGCGCGGCGTGGCTATGTCTGGGGTGTGGCGAAACTGCTGCGCGTGATGTTCATCTCATTGGCGATTTACGCTGGCTTGATTGTGGCCACAGGCCTGATGTTTCGAACGACGCCGACAGGATTTTTGCCCTACGAAGACCGTGGCGCATTTTTTGTGAATGTCCAACTTCCTGACGGCGCCTCTCTGGCTCGCACTGAACAAGTGGTGGATTCGATTGTGGAAGACGTCCTCGCCACAGACGGCGTGTCTGACGTGATTTCGGTTTCCGGATTTAGTTTGTTAGCGGGTGGCGCCTCGAATGGCGGCTTGGTAATCCCTGTTCTCGATCATTGGGATGAGCGACAAACCTTTGAGACTCAGTGGTTTTCCATTCTCAGGAAGATCAATGCACAATTGGCGCAATTAATTGACGCCGAGGCCTTTGGCTTTCCCTTGCCGCCGATCACAGGTCTGGGCGCTGCGGGCGGCATTGAAGCGCAGCTTCAAGACCTGGACGCCAGCGGTCCTCAAAACTTGGCGTCAGCGGTTCGCTCATTGGTGGTCAGCGCCAATCAGGCTGATAGGGAAGGCCGCGTTGATGGCGCGGGCAGCCCAGCGTTCAACCAAGTGTTCTCGACCTACTCCGCCAATGTGCCGCAGATCTTTCTGGAAGTGGATCGTCGGCGTGTTGAGGTGCTCGGCGTGGCGTTGTCGGATGTATTCACCACGCTTCAGACGAATTTGGGTTCAAGTTATGTCAATGACTTCAATCTGTTTGGTCAGGTCTATCGAGTGATAATCCAGGCAGAGCCGCAATTCAGAAGCGCCTTAGGCGATGTGTTGCGTTTGCATGTTCGTAATGCGGCTGGCGAAATGGTTCCAATGTCATCTCTGGTCGACTTATCTCCAACTCTCGGGCCGCTTTCCATTACACGCTACAATCAATTCGCAAGCGCATCCATCACAAGCCAACCCGCCTCGGGAGTGAGCACGGGTGATGCGATTATCGCCATGGAGCGGGTGGCTGAAACTGCCTTGCCAGAGGGTTACGCATTGACCTGGACAGGTACAGCCCAACAGGAAATCGAAGCCGGTGGAGTTGTAATCTACATCTTCCTGCTTGCCTTTATTTTTGCTTACTTGTTTCTTGTGGCGCAATACGAGAACTGGCTCATCCCAGTGTCGGTGATGCTCTATGTTTTCGTGGCTCTGTTCGGCGCACTGATCCCATTGGCGCTGCTGCCGTTTTTGGATAATAATCTCTATGCCCAAATCGGTATGGTGATGTTGATTGGCTTGGCCAGCAAGAACGCCATCTTGATTGTGGAGTTTGCCAAAACTCGTCATGAAGCTGGCCAGAGCGTGACCGACGCGGCGCTCGATGCCGCGCGGCTTCGGTTTCGCGCCGTGATGATGACCGCACTGTCCTTCATTCTCGGTGTTTTGCCCTTGATCTTCGCCAGCGGTGCAGGCGCAGCCAGCCGTATGGTGGTTGGTTTTGTGGTGGTATGTGGAATGTTCGCCGCAACCAGCATGGGAGTTTTCTTTATTCCCGTGCTCTATGCGGCTCTGCAAAAACTCAGCAACGCCATCGCACCCAAACCAAAGGCTGATCCGGCTGCCATTCCCCAACAAGCAGAATAACACTGACTCGCCAGCAAGGATTTCATACGCCCGTGTCGGTGAGCCGGTATCGTCGGGGGCGCGGACCAGGTGGGTGAGTCCGTCTTTAAACCAGTTGGCTCAGCATCCTTGAGTGGCAATCTGGACCGAATGGCGCGCGATCATCAGCTCTTCATTTGTGGCAATGACCCATGCCGACGGCCCAGTCGCATTGGCGCTTATCTTCTGATCGCTTGCCGCGTTGGCTGCGTTGTCGAGCGCCACGCCAAGCCAATTGAGCCGTTCGAGGATTTGGCCACGCACGCGCGCTGAGTTCTCCCCGATCCCAGCGGTGAATACGAGGGCGTCGAGTCCACCCAACTGCGCAGTGAGTGCGCCTATCTCGCCCACACATCTATGCACAAAGTAATCGATCGCCTCTTTGGCATGGGGATGATCGCTGGCTTCGAGCGCGCGCATGTCGTCGCTCATGCCGGAAAGACCCAAAAGCCCTGACTTCTTGTACAACAAATCCGAGAGGTCGCTGACACTCATGTCCTCGGTTTGCAGCAGATGCAGCAAAACGCCCGGATCAATCGCCCCGCAGCGCTTGCCCATGGGCAGTCCGTCCAGTGCAGTAAAGCCCATCGTCGTGGCGATGCTGCGCCCGTAACGCATGGCGCACATGCTGACGCCATGGCCCAGATGCGCGACGATCAGTCGCCCTCGCGCCGCATCGCCGATCACATTTGGCGCGGTCTCGGCGATGTACTGGTAAGACAAACCATGAAAGCCATAGCGGATCACACCCTGATCGGCGTAGGCGCGCGGTAAGCTGAAAAGCTGCGCCAAACGCGGTTGGCTGCGATGAAAGGCGGTGTCAAAGCAGGCGACATGAGTAGCGTTTGGCCAGTTGGTCTGGGCGTGGCGCACTCCTGCAAGATTATGGGGTTGATGACCGGGCGCCAAAGGGGTAAGGCGTTCTAACTCATCATAGACAGCTGAATTAATTACCGTTGGGTCGGTAAAGGCTTGCCCGCCATGCACGATCCGATGGCCAACGGCGATAATGGTCCAATTGCTCAGCTCCTTCTGCAATGTGGCAAGCACCGCGCCCCAGGCTTGATCGTGGGAAGTTGCTCCGTGTTCAAGCGTGGTCGTGACGGCCTGGCTCTCTGACCCGTGCTGAACAGTCAGGATGGCCTGTCCGCCAATGCCCGATACATTTCCGGCAATGCTGGGCGATTGGCCCGCTTCGACAGTGGCGACGTCATAGGCGGCAAACTTGATGCTGGACGAGCCCGCATTGAAGACCAAAATTGCGTCGGTCATTTGCGAGCGGCCTGCATGTGCTGATGAAACAATTTGGCCACGGCGCTGGCCGCGACCCGCGGCAAACGCCCTTCAGCGCGACTGGTGAGAATGATGGGTATCCGTGCGCCCAGGACGATGCCGGCTGCTACTGCACCGGCGAGATAATCGAGCTGCTTGGCCAGCATGTTGGCGGCCTCCAAATCGGGCGCAACAAAAATATCGGCGTATCCGGCCACCGGCGACGTGATTTTCTTGATGGCTGCGGCATCAGCCGAAATGGCGTTATCAAACGCTAAGGGACCATCAAGAATGCCGCCGGTGATTTGTCCCCGGTCAGCCATTTTGCACAAGGCCGCCGCGTCCAGTGTTGACGCAACTTTGGGATAGACTGTCTCAACTGCCGAAAGAATGGCGACCTTGGGAACGGCCACGCCCAGCGCACAAGCCAGATCAATCGCGTTTTGGACAATGTCGCGCTTGTCTTCCAGATCAGGCGCAATGTTAATGGCCGCGTCCGTCATGAACATCAGTTTGTCATGGGCCGGCGTGTCCATCACAAACACATGGCTGATCCGCCGCTCCGTCCGCAGGCCGCCATTCGACGCCACCACTGCGCCCATGACTTCATCAGTGTGCAGCGCGCCCTTCATTAAGGCGTCAAGCTGACCATCGCGCGCCAAGGCCACGGCCCGCTCCGCAGCAGCGTGGCTATGGGGCGCGTCAATGATCTCCAAGCCAGACAGATTAAACTCGGCATCGGCTGCCGCGGCCTCAATCTTTGCTTTGGGACCGACGAGCACTGGCGCTATGAGATTTTGCTCCATTGCACCAGCCACGCCATCCAATGTGACATCATTCACGGGATGGATAACGCCGGTGCGGATTGGCGGGCCTTCGCCAGCATGCTGAATGATCGCTTGGAGGCGGTCGCCTTGTTCATAGATCACCGCGCGCGGCTGGGCGGCGCGGCGGCGTTTGATCTTCTGTGTGGGCGCCACGACCTCAGCTTCGCCCATGATCACGACATCACCATTTTGGTTCGTGCACTGACAACCGAGTAGGACATGGTTGTTGGCGCGTTTATCTTTGACCTCCACCTCGATGGTGAGCGCGTCGCCAACCTTCACTGGACGTTTGAACTGCAACGATTGAGAGACGTAAATCGTGCCGGGGCCTGGAAGTTTTGTGCCCAGAACTGTGGAAATCAGCGCACCGCCCCACATGCCATGGCCAATCACGTCATGAAACTGGGTTGATCTGGCGTAATCCGCATCCATGTGGGCAGGGTTTACATCGCCTGATACCGCGGCGAACAGCGCAATATCGTTGGGTTTCAGCACATGTTCGATGGAGGCCTTTTCGCCCACCGCCAACTCGTCAAAGGTGCGGTTTTCAATGCACTCAGCACTCATCTGCGAATCTGCCATGGAAATGACCTTTAAGGAGCCAGGGTGACGCGCTGACTAAGACATGACGTGATAGCCGGCGTCGATATATGAAATCGTCCCGGTAATGCGCTGCGCGCCGTCGCTGACCAGAAACGCGGCCATGGCGCCCACATCGGCGGGGGTGGCAAGGGCGTGTTGGGGAGAGCGTAGGGCGGCCTCATCCAACAACGCGTCAAGGTCGGGCAGTCCCGACGCCGCTCGCGTGCGCATCGGGCCGGGAGACAAGGCGTTCACGCGTATTCCCGAGGGGCCGAGATCGGCGGCCAAATAGCGCGTAGTTGCTTCTAACGCCGCCTTCACAGGCCCCATAATGTTGTAATTGTCGACCACTTTTTCTGCACCATAATAGCTCACAGTGAGCAGACACCCACCCTTCGTCATTAAGGGCTCCGCGCGCTTGGCCAGTCGGATGAAGGAGTGGCATGAGATGTCCATGGCGAGGCGAAAGCCGTCGCGCGAGGAGTCCACTACCCGAGCGTGCAAATCCTCACGCGGGCAGAATGCGATTGAATGTAAAACGAAGTCGAGCTTGCCCCATGTCGTGCGGATCGTCTCAAAGACGGAGTCCATGGCCCCATCATCACTCACATCGAGTGGCGAAAAGATTGGAGCGCTTACCGCCTTGCAAACGGACTCCACGTGAGGCTTAGCCTTGTCGTTGAGATAGGTCACGGCGAGCTGCGCCCCAGCAGCATGGAAGGCTGTGGCGCAACCGGCGGCGATGCTGTCTTGGTTGGCGACGCCGACCACCAAGCCAACCTTGTCCTTCAGCATGACGCGACCTCACCCGATCCCCGCTTAGTTCGGCCGAAACACGCCGAACCCACCTGGACTTTCCGTGTTGGGGATACATG
The DNA here is from genome assembly GCA_964636945.1 of uncultured Caulobacterales bacterium. Taxonomy (GTDB): domain Bacteria; phylum Pseudomonadota; class Alphaproteobacteria; order Caulobacterales; family Maricaulaceae; genus CAZADA01. The sequence continues at coordinate 10,539 of CAZWVH010000006.1, forward strand.
ACCTACGCCGGGTGTCCACCGTGTTCAGTCAAAAGAATTTACCGCCAGCGGTTCATGGCCGATTGCATCGCATTGGTCAGGTTCGACCACGCATCTTCGTAGCCCTTTTGCACATCGCGCCATGCGTCAGAACTGGTATTCTGGAGCTTTCCAAGCCCCTTTTGGGCTTCATCCACGTTGCGACGCATGACGTTGACGGCCTCTTCATACTGCGCGCGCGCGGATTGATCGGCCTCTTTGGCCTGTGATTCTAATCGTTCGATAGCGTTGTTCCACTCGTCGATTTGGCGTTTCATGGTTTCGGCAAACTCGTCGCGACTGGACATGTCACGTCCTCCTTTCCGATGCACGGACTGCGCGTTAGATGGGGTCACCACAGGGCGACCCATGGATGCACCGTCGAAGGGCTAACAGCGCTTTGAACGACGGCAGCGTTGGGAACAATACCGCACATTGGCCCAATCGCGCGCCCATTTCTTGCGCCAGCTGAACGGTCGCCCACAGGCAATGCAGACCTTTTCCGGCAAATCGGCCTTGGTGCGCACAGCAATCACCGCGAACGAGCGAGCATTGTCGCAGCTTTGAGCGCAGATCAGCGCCCTTGGGGTGCGTAGCTCCACCCCAGTCGACCAAGGGCCCAACCTCGCCGAGAAAGCTGCTTGGCCTCCGCCGTCAGCCCCATATCGCGCAAAATCTTTGCTTGTTTGGCTAAGGCCCTCGCCAAAGTAAGAATTGTTTCGCTGTTTCGATTGCTCATGGGGTGCTCCCTGCGTTTATCGGTTCTACGCACAGGCCGGCCGATTGGATGGCTTAGCGCTCGCCAGGGCAACGCTGGAATGTTAGGCATGACCCTACAATGACAACGACTTTCAAGCAGGGTGGAGCCATGGCCAAGAAATCAGACAATCTCCCACAAGCGGCCTACGATCTTTATGATCAGTATTGTCATGGCGACATCAGCCGGCGCCAATTCATGGACCGGGTCCAGGGGATCGCGGTCGGCGGGCTGACCATGTCGGCTCTATTAGGTGGTTTAATGCCCAACTACGCTGCCGCCCAGCAGGTCGAACCCGATGATCCACGCATAAGGGCCAACCGCATAACCTACAACTCGCCAAATGGGGCGGGTGAAATGGGCGGCGTGCTAGCCCGACCCGCTGGGGACGGCAAATATCCCGGGGTGTTGGTGATCCACGAAAACCGCGGGCTCAATCCCTATGTCGAAGATGTGGCTCGCCGGTTGGCCGTGGCTGGCTATGTGGCGCTCGCGCCCGACGCACTATACCCGCTGGGTGGCTATCCCGGTAATGACGATGACGGGCGCGCCATGCAGCGAGAGCGCGACCGTAACGAAATGCTCGAAGATTTCATTGCCGGCGCCGAGCATGTCATGGTCCATGACGCGTGCACGGGCGCGGTGGGCTGTGTGGGCTTTTGCTTTGGCGGCTCAGTGGCCAACGCCATGGCTGTGCGCATGCCCAACCTCCTCGCGGCCGTTCCGTTTTATGGCGGTTGGCCTGAAGCGGCTGACGCGGAGAACGTATCGGCTCCATTGATGGTTCAACTGGCCGGCTTGGACGAACGCGTTAATGCTGGCTGGCCAGCCTATGAACAAGCACTGCTCGCCGCGGGCAAAACTTACTCAGTGCATGTCTATGCCGGGGTGAATCACGGTTTCCATAACGATTCAACAAGTCGCTATGATCAGCCGGCCGCCGAATTGGCGTGGACGCGCACGCTTGCTTTTTTCGATCACCACCTTTCGCCCGCCTAGTTTAAATTTGTCGAACTTTCGCCGCAGAATCACGGTCAACACCATGTCTTAATATGGGGGCGTCCCGTGATGAGAGAGGCGAAAATGTTGAAAAAGCTAGCTGTGGCAGTGGCCCTTGGCGCAATTGTGGGGGCTTCAGCAGCCGCTCAGAGCTCAAACTCCCTGGCGGGAGGTCCGTTGGAAGATTTCCGCAGTTATTTCTATGGTGAGATTGGCGGCGGCTATGTGCTGGACAACGAATTCGACACGTTGGGAGTGCTAGGCCGGTTTGGTTACGAAACGCCTGCCCCAGAAGCCTTTACCGGTTTGTTCGATCGATTTGCGTATGAAGGCGAACTGTTTGTGGGATTGTTTGGCGAGGATGACGGTCCGGACTATGACTATTCGCTCGGCGCAGGGCTGCGTACGATTAAACACCTTTCTCCACGTTGGGATGGATTTTTCCGGCTCGGATTGTCGCGCGTGGAAATCGAGGACGATGGCGATCTCGACGTCTTGTTTGGGCTTGGCGGGGAATATGGCATTGATGGCCGATCTGGATTGAGGGGCGATCTGACCTTCCAGAACGATTTGGAGATCCTATCCCTGGCCTATACGCGCGACTTCTAGTCGGTCGGGAACATGCACCCTGCCGGTATCCACTTGCAGGAACAGGCGATCTCGGGTCTAGATGACACAATTGGTCAGCGGCGAAGGAGACCTGGCATGACTACCGAGACAACAAGCCCCTCAGCATTGCAATATCTCGATCGAGCCATGGTTAGTCTGCGAAAGCTTGGGCTCGTCACTGACGATGGGTCTGATGGCGCGGCGGCGCCGATTACGGCGTTGCTGGCCAAAATCAGTGATCTTGATCCTGATCGGGTGGCCGCCATTGCTCGGACGTTGGACGAAGCGAGCACATTCAACGATGTGGTGCGCGAGCAAATCTCCGGCGTGACTATCGGCGAGCGTTACGAGGGCATCACGGCGGCTTTCACGTCGATTCGCGATGACGCCAAGGACATGGTGGACCAATTTAAGGATGGAAAAATCTCCACCATGGAGCGCGTGTCCAATGTTTGGATGAAGATGACACGCGGCGATATCGCGTCCCGCTTTGGCAAGATTAAAGACCTCTACCTGGAAGTCCAAGGCGAAACCGCGAACCAAATTGATCGCGAACAGACCATTTTGGAATCATACCAAGACTTTCGCGGCGCCCTGAAGCAATCTGAGGTTCTGGCGCTTGAAGTGCTCAAAAAGGCCGAGGGTGAGTTGGACGCCGCGCGCGGGCGCGTCAGTGACGCCGTGGCCAAAGTTGAGAATTATACCGGTGATGATCCCATCGAACGGTCGCGATTGGAGCTGGCGCGAGATGAACAGGTGCGGGCGTTGCAGCTTGAAGACAAGCGCTACCAGATCGCCAAGGACTTATCGGACAATATTATGGTGTCTTACAACACGTCCGAAGTGATCATGTCGCGTTTGGTGCAGACCACATCAGCCAAGGAGCGGATTTACGCCCAATCCGTGAGTTTTTTCTCCACCAACGAAGTGGTGCTGACTGCGCTCACGGCTAGCTTTACTGGAATGTTCGGCCTGCACGAAAGCACGCAGACCCTCGAGGCCATGAAGAAAGGCGTAGACAAGAGTTTGGAAGTTCTGGCGGAGATCGGCGGAGAAATTCAAGAGGCTGCAACACGCGCGGGCTACGGTCCCACTATTTCTGCAGCGTCGGTGAAAATGCTGGTGGACAGCGTGGTCAGTTATCAAGAGCACACCCAATCGATCATCGCTGAAATGCGCGAGGCCGCCACGAAAAACTCTGAGGAAATTCGTGACGCGGTGGAAGACGGGAAACGCCGACTCACCAAGCTGATTGAAGACGGCGCAACGCTGACGCCAACACTGGACCAGTAAAATGGCTGAGACCGCCGAATCGCCCCCGGCGGCGTCAAAGGATACCTTTGACGAAGTGCTGCTCGCCATGGATGTGGTCGACACACTGCGCCGACGCGAGCAGCTCACCATGCAAGAGCTGTCCACCCATGATCGCAAGGAAGCGTTGATTGCGCGGTTAAAAAAAATCTATGCCGCACAGGGGATCGACGTGCCCGATCGCGTGCTGCGTGAAGGTGTGCAGGCCATGGAGGACAAGCGGTTTGTCTATGAACCGCCTGAGCCTTCGTTTAGCGTTTGGCTGGCGAAGATCTATGTTTCTCGCGATCGCTGGCTTAAGCCTCTGCTGATTGGCTTGGGTGCGTTCATTGCGGCGGGGCTGGTTCTGCAATTCGCCATATTGCGGCCCGCAGCGGAACGTCGCGAGGCCGCACGGGTGGAGCTCTCTCAAGGGCTGCCGACCGAAATCAATCAATTGCACGCCAATATTGTTTCGGCCACCGGAGATGCCGAGGCGTTGCGTCTGGCCGATACATTGCAGCAATCAGGCTTGAGCGCCGCGCGCACTGGCAATTTGAGCGACGCTCGAGGGGCGCGTGATGAGTTGGTGACGCTTCAGTCGGATATTGCAGCGATTTACGACGTGGTTGTGGTCTCGCGCCCAGGCGAGCCTTCGGGCGTGTTTCGTATCCCTGATGACGTCCCAGGTGCGCGCAACTACTATCTGATTGTGGAGGCGATTGATCCACGCGGCCAACGGGTTGAGGTGCCGATCACGAGCGAGGAAAACCAACGCAGCGGGCGCGTCACCATTTGGGGACAAAGGGTTTCAGAAGATGTGTTTAACCGGGTGGCGGCGGATAAGGGCGATGATCAAATCATCCAAGACGCGGTGATTGGTCAAAAGCGCGGCGGGCAATTGCGTCCCGAATTCAGCGTGAACGCTCCGGGCGGGGCGATTTTGGAATGGTGACTGTTGCACATCGCATCGACGGCGCCGAAGCCCTCACGCGCATTGATGCGTCGGTGTCGCGGCTGCGTGACTTGGTCCACGAAGCGGTCGCCGAGGCTGATGAGGCCAAAGCTGAAGAGGTTCAGATCCGCGAAGCCCAACTTCAGTGTTTTGAACGGCTGGCAAGCTTGCGCCTCGACCTGATCGAAGACCCGTCTGTGGCCCAAGCGCTCGATGACGTGCATGCGCAAGCGCGCGCCCTTTTGCAAAAGCATCAGGACCATATTGCCACGGAAGACCAGGCGCTTCGTCAAGCTGAAGCCAAGATTACCCAATTGGAAACCGAACGCCAGGAGCTTGCCAACAAGCGACAAAGCGCCATCGACGTTTATGAGACCAAAGTGGCTGACGTTCAAAAGGCGCTGGAAGCGGATGCGCAATATCAAAAGTTGGTCGATGTGCATGACGAAGCTGTGGCCGTCGTGTCGCGTGTGGAGCAAAAGCTCGAAGTGGCGCAGACCGAAAAGGTGGAGAAGAGCAAGCCTTATCTGAGCGATCCGTTGTTTTCGTACCTGTGGCGACGCGGGTTTCGCAGCAAGGACTATAAGGCATCGCCGCCCATCCGCTTTTTGGATCAATGGGTTGGTCGATTGTGTAAATACGATCAGGCTTATCTTGATTATGTTCACCTGACGGAATTGCCAGAGCGGCTTGCAAGGCATCTTGAACGTGTTGAGGAAAAAGCAGAAACGGCCAAAGCGGCTTTAGAAACTTATGAGCATAACGCCGTGGAGCAGGCGGGTGGAGATGCGTTGCGCGAGGCGGTTGATCAATTGGCCCAAGGCCTCAAGTCTACCGACCAGCAAATCGAAGCCGCCGAGATCAAGCACCAGGAGCTGACCATCCGTCATCAACACTCGCTATCAGCCCAGAGCGGTCCGGCCGCTGAAGCGCGCGAGTTGCTATCCGACCGCTTAAAATCCATGAGCTTTCCCGATTTGAGAGAACTTGTGGCGGAAACTGTGGAGCTGGCGGACGATGAAATTGTCGATGAGCTTGTAAAACTTCGGGCTCGGGAGTTGAACATCGAACAAGAGGCCAGTCGCCACCCCGAGCGCATTGAGCATTTGCGTCAGTCGCTCGGTGCACTCGAGGCTTTTCGCCGAAAGTTTAAGGCCTCGAAGTTTGATAGTCGCTATGTCTTGGTGGGCTCAGCGTATGTGGACGAGGCCATCGAAAATGTGGCGCGAGGCAATGACAATGCCGACGGAGCGGTCCGACGATTGAGAAAGAAACTCCGCTGGGTGAACGCCGAAGGACCCACAGGGTTTGGGGGGCGCCGACGTCGAAGCACCATGGGATTGCCGGAATTGGCGACCGATATTCTGATCGCCTCAGTGCTGCGGTCCGGCTATCGCGGGCCAACACGCGGGCGCACCATGTCGCGGCCCTCAGCACCGCGCTCGCGCCCACGACGCAGTGGCGGTTTTCGCACCGGCGGCGGGTTTTAATCAGTCAGATTTTTCGGCATTCTCCGCCTTGCGATACTCAGCCTCGCGCTCAGAAGCGATGCGATCGCGGACGGTTTCGCTGGCATAGCCAAATTCCTCAAGCGCGCGCGCAGCAATCTGCAAGCCCGCCTCAATGGCTTCGGGGATGACAAAGTTGGCTCCGGCGGCTTTGAGTTCTTCCGCATGGCCGGTGTCTCTGGCGCGCGCCAGGATGGTCGCACCCGCGCGCAATGAGCGAACCGCGCGCACCATGGCCTTGGCGCTTGCCGGATCGTCCACTGTCACAATCACCAAGGCGGCGTGTTCTGCGCCCATGCGCGTCAAAAACTCAGGTCGAGAGGCGTCTCCCAAATACACCCGAGAGCCGCGTTCACGTTCACGGCTAACCAAAGCGCCGCTGCGATCGAGCGCGATGATGTCTGTCCCTTCCGACTCCAAAATTCGGGCAATGGCCTGACCCACACGGCCAAATCCGGCGATGATCACGTGATTGCTCGCGGCCGAGGCATCGAATGCCTCATCGGCGGGAGCGCTTTTCTCAAAGATCCGCGCGGCGCGCCGGCCGGCAATGGCGAAGAATGGGGTGAGCAACATGGACAAGCCGGCAATTGCCACCAGGATTGTCGCGACGCTTTGGTCAATGACACCGCTCGCCAATGCGCTTGAGGCGACGACAAAGGCAAATTCGCCCGCGGGCGCCAGTAAGAACGCCCCTTCGAGCGCCACGGCAGTCGAGCCGGCAAACAGTCGCAGCGCCCCTCCTGCGATCACCGCCTTGACCGCAAAAAGCGCGAGAAGCCCCGCGGCGATCGTTGGCCAGTATGCCATGACACTATTCAGATCGAGGCTCATGCCCACAGTCATGAAAAACAAGCTAAGCAACAGGCCTTTGAAGGGTTCGAGATCGATTTCAGCTTGGTGTTTAAACTCGGTTTCCCCGAGCAACAGCCCCGCCAAAAACGCGCCGAGGGCCAGTGACAGACCCGCGCCGGCGGTGAGCAGCGCCGCGCCCACCACCGTCAAGAGCGTCAGCGCCATGAGGAAGTCGCGCCCTCCGGTGCGCGCAGCCAAGCCGAATACGGGGCGCAAAGCGAACCGTCCCACAAGGCCAATGATTGCCAAGGCGCCCAATCCCTGCAGCACGCCGACGGTGATGAGGCGCGTGAGACTGGTTCCCGAATCTTGCGCCAGAACGCTCACGACAATGAGGATCGGGGCGACCAGGATGTCCTGGAACAGGAGCACAGACAATGTCGCCCGGCCGGTGGGCGAGGCGGTGCGCCTCTGGTCGGCCATGAGCTGCATGACAATCGCCGTTGATGATAAGGCGAGCGCGAGTCCTACGACGATTGATGTTGGACCAGGCATACCCAGTGCATGGACGCAAAAACCAATGGCAGCCGCGCTCAATCCGGCTTGCAGCGCACCCGCGCCAAACACGGCGCGTCGCAATGACCAAAGTCTCTTGAACGACAATTCGAGGCCAAGCAGAAAAAGCAAGAACAACACGCCAAGCTCAGCGAATGGCTCCACGGCCTCCGGCTCGGAGATGGTCACATATTCCACCAACGACCACCGTTCGGCCAACGCTCCTAATCCATGGGGCCCCAATGCTATGCCGGCAAGGAGAAAGCCCAAGACGGCAGGCGTGCGCGCACGGTGCAATGCGGGCACCACCACGCCGGCGGCGAATAAGAACACCAACACATCCTTGAGCCAAACGCCCTGGCCCGCATGCTCCATAGTGCGCTCCTCACATCGTGATTGGCCTTAGGTCATACACTGTTTTTGGCGCACGTGGCGCTTGCGTTCACACCGCGTGAACCGATCTGAGAAACAGGCGCGCTTTGCCTGAGCCACTCTTGGACGTTAGGGTGAGGCGTTCACCACGTTGGGAGGGATCAATGCACCGCATACTGAGCAGCATACTTGCAGGAGCCTTTGTCATGGGATGCGTTGCGTCTTCTGTACCCAACGATGATGACCGCAGCCGTCCGGCAGGCGATCGTGTCACGGGCGATTGGTTTGCCACGCGATCGCCGGTCTTGGCGCAAAATGGCATGGCGGCAACCTCTCAGCCATTGGCCACCGAAATTGCCATGGACATTCTCAAGGCTGGCGGTAACGCGGTCGACGCCGCCATCGCTGCGAACGCAGCATTGGGGCTGATGGAGCCGACGGGCAACGGCATTGGCGGGGATTTGTTCGCCATTGTTTGGGATCCGGAAACACAACAGGTTTACGGGCTCAATGCCTCGGGCCGCTCGCCACAGAATTTGTCCTTGGACGAGTTGCGCAGCCGGGCCACCGAGGCGGGGACTATTCCCTCGCACGGCTCATTGCCGGTCACAGTGCCCGGCGCGGTGGATGGGTGGTTTGAACTGAATGAGCGTTTTGGCCGGATGCCGATGGCCGAATTGCTTGAGCCCGCGATCACCTACGCTGAGGAAGGATTTCCGATTACCCAAGTGATTGCGTATTATTGGGAGCTCAATCGATCGGCGCACGAAGCGCGCTTTGAAAGCGGCATGATTGAAGAGATCGACAATGCGCGCGCAACATATTGGCCTAACGGTTCACCACAGGCCGGCGATGTCTTTCGCAATCCTGATCTCGCAAACACCTATCGATTGATTGCCGAAGGCGGTCGCGACGCCTTCTACCGCGGCCCGATCGCTGAGACCATCGACGCCTATATGCGCCGGATTGGTGGTTTCATTCGTTCTGAAGACCTTGCGATGCATACGTCAGACTGGGTGGAGCCCGTCTCAGTCGATTATCGTGGTTACACGGTTTACGAACTCCCGCCCAATGGTCAGGGCATTGCCGCGCTGCAAATGCTGCAAATCCTGGAGGGCTATGACCTTGCAGCCATGGAGTTTGGTTCAGCCGACAGCCTCCACGCGCAGATCGAGGCGAAGCGGTTGGTGTTTGAGGATCGTGCGAAATACTACGCCGATCCGGCATTCTCGCCTGCCCCGGTGCAGGCGCTGTTGTCTGATGAGTACGCTGAACAGCGCCGTTCTCTGATCGATATGGGCGCCGCTCGGACCCTGGTCGCGCCAGGCGACCCGCAAGTCCTGGAGGATGGCGATACCATCTATTTGACCGTCGCGGATAGCAACGGGATGATGGTCTCGCTCATTCAATCCAACTATAGGGGGATGGGATCAGGTCTGGTTCCCGATGGGCTTGGTTTTATGCTGCAAGACCGCGGTGAAATGTTCTCGTTAGAGGATGATCACGCCAATGTGTACGCTCCGGGAAAACGGCCGTTTCACACAATCATCCCGGCGTTCGTCGCCAAAGACGGGCAACCCTGGATGAGCTTTGGGCTTATGGGGGGAGGCATGCAGCCGCAGGGCCATGTGCAAATCCTCGTCAATATGATCGACTACGGCATGAATGTGCAGGAGGCGGGTGATGCGCCGCGTTGGCGTCACTCCGGCTCGAGCGAACCGACCGGTCCGGCGGACACCAATCTTGGCGTCGTTTACTTGGAAAGCGGATACTCCACCGAGGTGATTGACCAGCTCAGGGCGCGCGGTCATGTGGTCGAGCCGGGCAATGGCGGTTTTGGGGGCTATCAGGCCATCCGGCGGCTGGACAATGGCGTGTACGCCGGCGCATCCGAGATGCGTAAGGATGGTGCTGCGGGCGGGTATTGACCGGATAGGTCCATCGCTTTGACTCGCCGGGCGGCCTAAAGGCGATCTATAATGCGTTGGCGCGCGTATAAGAAAACGCTATCGACGCGTTTCGCGCGCCAACATTTATGAAATGCATCGGGGACATCGTGGAAGCAGTCACAATACTGCGCGTTTTATCTATCCTTGGCGGCATGAGCCTCTTGGCGGCATGCGACCAATCCAGCGAATCAAACCAAGGCGGCGCCGGTGGCCCCTGGGCCGGTGGCGGCGGGTCTAGCCAACCCGTGGCGGTGGTGTCCGAGCTTGTTACCTATTTGCCCGAAACCGTCCGGGTGGAGGCCGTTGGTACGGCGCGTGCGCGCGCTTCAGCACAGATTTATCCCGAAGCCGGCGGCGAAGTGACCGAGGTTTTGTTCCGAGCCGATAGCTATGTGGACGCCGGCGATGCTCTGCTACGGCTGGAGTCGCGCGAAGAGGCGCTGAATGTGCGCCTGGCCGAAGTCACGGTTCAGGAGGCCGAGCAGCTGCTCGCGCGCTATCAACGCATCGAGAACACTGGTGCAGTTTCCGACACGCAAATTGACGAAGCGCGCACGGCGCTGGAGACGGCTAGGATTCAGTTGGAGCGGGCACAGGTCGAGCTGGCTGAGCGGGACGTGATTGCTCCGTTCTCAGGGCATATGGGACTTACGGATATTGATGCGGGCGCCCGGATCACACCATCCACGCCAATTGCACGGCTTGACGACCGGGCTGTTTTGTTCGTCGATTTTGTCGCGCCAGAAGAATTGTTCAATCGCGTTGAGGTGGGAGACGTTGTCGCTGTGTCCCCGTTCGCGGAATTGGAGCAGCAGTATGATGCAACAGTGGTAAGCGTGGACAGCCGCATCGACCCGACCCAACGCGCGTTCGTCGTGCGCGCGCAAATCGACAATAAATCCGATAAACTTCGGCCCGGCATGAGCTTTAGGGTGCAATTCGCCATTGAGGGCGCCGAGTATCCTGCCATCCCTGAAGCCGCGATCTTATGGGGCAGCGAAGGCGCTTATGTCTGGGGCGTGATCGATGGTGCTGCAGCGCGCATTCCCATTACAATTCAAGCCCGATCCAAGGGCCAAGTGCTGGTGCAGGGCGATCTGCCTCGTGGATCGCGCGTTATCGCCGAGGGCGTTCAAAAGGTGCGCGAGGGTGCGCCAGTGAGTGACTGGAGTCCGTCGGACGTCCGCCCCGCGCGCACCGTGCGCTCGGCAGAACAAACGAGCGCGCCGTGAAGACCGACGATCACGGACTTTCCGCACTGGCAGTCAGACGGCCGCTGTTAATGATGGTGTTCAATCTTTTGATCATCATCGCGGGTCTTGCTGCAATTTTAGGCGTTGAAGTTCGCGAGTTGCCCGATGTCGACCGGCCCGTTGTCTCAGTGCGCGCGACATTTCCTGGGGCCGCACCTGAAACAGTCGATGCCGAAGTGACCAGCGTGCTCGAAGGCGCCGTGGCGCGTGTCCCTGGCGTTCGTGATATCAATTCCTCGAGCGAGGAAAACAACGCGCGCATTCGAGTCGAGTTCAATCCGGGCGTAAACCTCGACACCGCCGCCGCGGATGTGCGCGAGGCGGTCGCGCAAGTCGAGCGGCGTCTACCCGATCGTGTCGAGCAGGTGAACGTCGTCAAGGCCGATGACGACTCTGATCCGATTGTGAGGCTGGCGATCTTCAGCGACGTGTATGACGAACAGGAACTCACCCGGATTATCGAGAAGGATATCCTGCCGGAATATCTCTCGATTGAAGGCGTTGCCAGCGTCGATCAATTCGGGACGCGTGAGCGACAGCTGCGGGTGGTGGTCGATCCTCTGCGGCTGAGCCGGTTTGGCCTGACCATGGGCGATGTGGTGAATGCGCTGCGTCAAGCGCCGTTTGATGTGCCGGTGGGGAGTTTTCTTTCAGAAGACCAACAGCTCTTGGTGCGCGCTGAGGCCACGGCTGCAACGCCGGAGCGCGTCAAGGAAGTGGTCATCTCTGAAGATGTGCGTATTGAGGATGTGGCCGAAGCATTCTTTGCACCGGCCGATGCGAGCAGTTTTGTCCGCTATAACGGTAACCCAATCGTGGGTCTCGGCATAATACGCCAGGCGCGTTCGAATACGATCAATATCTCAGACAGTGTGGCGAACAAAACGCGCGAATTGAATGAGCGCTTCGATGATCTGGCAATCGAGGTCACGTCCGATGAGGCGCAATTCATTCGTGTGTCGGTTAGCGAAGTCTTGGTCACCCTCTTGATTGCGGTTGGCATTGTCGTGGTCACGATCCTGGTGTTTTTCGGCGCATTCAAAGCCGCGCTGATCCCCGCCACCGCGATCCCCACCGCGCTGATTGGCGCGGTGGCCGGGATTTGGCTATTGGGCTTTTCAGTCAACTTGCTCACTCTGCTGGCGCTTGTGTTGGCCACAGGTCTGATCGTTGATGACGCCATCGTCGTTCTGGAAAACATTCAGCGCTGGCAGATGAATGGCGTGGGCCGCAAGGCGGCTGCAGCGCGCGGCACCAAGCAAGTCTTCTTCGCGGTTGTGGCGACCACCGCCGTTTTGGTTGCTGTGTTCGCGCCGATCTCGTTCCTGCCGTCAACAGCCGGCCGGTTGTTTCGAGAGTTTGGTTTCGTCCTTGCTGTGGCGGTGATCATTTCGTCATTTGTGGCGTTAACCCTGGTGCCAGCTTTGGCTGCTGGTTTGGATCTGCGCTCTGAACGGCGCGGCGTGCCGGTTCTTTCACGAATAGGGCGTTGGCTCGCCGTTGGGTATCGAGGCATTCTGCATGTGGTGGTCCGCGTTCCGTTGCTCACCACGTTGTTGTGCATGGGCCTGGCGGGCGGCGCGGTCGCCGTCGTTTACTCTTTGGATCAAGAGCTCGTGCCTACCGAAGATCGCGGTGTTGTCTATGTATTCGCCACCGGTCCGGACGGCGTCGGTCTTGAGTATATGCAACGTCAAGCTGACCACATTGACCGTGTGATGCGGCCTTTGGTCGATAGCGGGGAGGTGGTCTCGCTTTATTCTGTCGTAGGTCAGTGGGACCCCAATAGGGTGTTTGTGACCGCCACCCTGGCGCCGTGGGAAGAGCGCGTGCGCAGCCAAGAGGACATCATCAATTCGCTGCGCGGACCGTTGAATGACATCCCTGGCGCACGGATCAGCGTGTTCGGCCGGGGCAGCTTGGACGTCGGGCGTGGCCGGCGAAGCGGTATTGAGGCGGCGCTTGTGGGCGCGGAATATGATGATATCTATGAGGGCGCACGGGCCTTGGCCGCGGCCATCGACAATGAGTCGGAGATCTTATCCAACGCCGAAATATCTTATCAGCCGACACAACCACAATTGTCGATCAAGGTGGATCGTAGGCGGGCGGCCGACCTTGGTGTGTCGCTTGATGAGCTGTCATTGACTTTGCGAACCATGGTGGGCGGCGATGAGATCGTTGACTTAAACGTGGCCGATCAAGCCATTCCCATCTTTTTAGAATCGCAAACTGGCGCGATTACCGATCCTTCCGATTTGCGCAATCTCTATGTGCGTTCCTCCAGCGGCGAACTGATTGCTCTGTCCAGCCTCACCACCATTGTCGAGGAGGGCGTGGCTGCTGAACTTGACCGCACCGAGCAGCGTCGCGCCATTGAGGTGGAAGCTGATATCGCCCCCGACGTGCCCCTCGCCGACGCCGTGGCGGAGCTACGCCGTCTTGCCGGGGCCACCTTGCCTGATGGCATTGAAATGTTGCTTGAAGGCGAAGCCGCGACATTGAACGAGACCTCTCGAGAGTTGGCGATTACCTACGCCTTTGCCTTCATCATCGTTTTTCTCGTGTTGGTTGCTCAATTTGAAAGTCTGTCGAGCCCCTTTGTGGTGATCTTGACCGTGCCATTTGGTTTGGCCGCCGCGGTTTACGCCATGTTCGCAACGGGCGTGTCCTTGAATATCTTCTCGCAAGTCGGCCTTGTGATGCTAATCGGGCTTATGGCGAAGAACAGCATCCTGATTGTCGAATTCGCCGACCAGCTTCGCGCCGAAGGCCAATCCTTGCGCGATGCAGTTTTCAATGCCGCGACCATCCGTTTGCGCCCAATCGTGATGACGCTGGTGTCCACCGTGCTTGGCGCTTTGCCCTTGATCATCACAGCTGGGGCCGGCGCCGAAGCGAGAAATTCGATCGGTTGGGTTGTGTTTGGCGGACTTGGCATTGCCGGCCTGTTTACGCTGTTCCTTACCCCAGCGCTGTATCTGTTGTTAGGGCGGTTTGGCCGCGCGCGATCTGAACGATCACAGCAATTGGATCGTGAACTTGCTGAACTCGATGCGCGTGACTCAGCGTCGTCAGACGTGGCGCCAGCACAATGATTGCGATGCGCACAGTCGGCCTGATCATTGCGGCGCCATTTCTCGTGATGGGGTGTCTGCTGGGTCCAAACTACGAGCCGCCCGATCCATATCTGCCAGAGGAGTTTAGCGCAGAGTTCGCGGCCGATACTGAGGATCTAGACCAAAGTTGGTGGCTGGGTTTTGAGGATGCGACCCTGAACACCCTCATCCAACAGTCACTTTACGAAAACCGGGACATCAATGAGGCGCTTGCTCGTTTGCGTCAGGCTGAGGCGCTATTGGGCGCTGAACGATCGGATCTGTACCCAACCCTGGATGGGTTTGCCAACGCTGGTGTGCGTGACGATTTGAACGAGGATGGGGACCGCGTCGAGACCAGCTCTGTGGGTTTGTTGTTCGGCTTCATACCTGACATTTTTGGCCGTCAACGCCGGCAAGTTGAGGCCGCCCAGGCCAGATTGCGCGCCCGGGTCGCCGAACTTGCCGATATCGAACGCATTACGGCGGCTGAGGTCGCCCGCCAATATGTCGCGTACAGACGCGCTGAGCAGCGCTTGGATTTGCTTGAAACATCGCTGGAGCTGCAATCTCAGACGCTCAGCATTGTCGAGCTGCGCCGGGATGCAGGGCTCGCCGCTGATCTGGATGTGCAAAGAGCCGCGGCCGATTTTGCCCGAACCCGGGCCCAGCGCGGAACGCTCGTAATCTCGCAACAACGCGCTGAGCAAGCGCTCGCCGTACTCTCTGGCCGAACGTCTAGCCAGTTGGCTCTCGATATCAATGATGTACGCGCCATCCCCGCGTTTGGCGGCGGTCCTCCCATTGGCGCCCCAGCCAATCTCGTGCGCCAGCGGCCGGATGTGCTAGCCGCCGAAGCGCAACTGATTGCAGCGACGGCCAGCATTGGAGTTGAAACCGCCGATCTTTATCCGAGCTTGCGGATTCCTGGTCAGCTATCGGCCAATGCGAGCAGCGCGGATGCTGTGGGGTCCTCAGTTGTGGGAACATTGAGCGCGCAATTGGACATTCCGTTGTTTGATTTTGGTCGACGGCGCGCGGAAGTGACAGCAGCCGAGCAAGGGGCCGTGGCGTCCCTGCGCAACTACGAACAAACATTGTTGCAAAGTCTGGCCGAGGTCGAGAATGCCCTTGTCGCGATTCAAAGTTTCGAAGAGCGTCAACGCGAACTGCTCATCGCGGTGCAGACCAGCGAAGACGCCTTTGAACAGCTCAACGCACTCTACCGAGAAGGCCTGGCCACTTTCATCGATGTTTTGGATGCGCAACGGTCGCTGATCTCGAACCGGGAGGCGTATGTGGATAGTCAGGCCGATTTGGCCTCCTCCATTATCACCTTGTACGAGGCTGTTGGCGCGCCCGCTGAACTGGAGTCTGCAGCGCGCGACGCGACTTAGCCAGAGTTACCCTTCGGCGGGGCCTAATCCACCGAGGTTTCTTCGGCGTGGTGAATGATGTACTTCACCTTCTCCGGATTGGGTATGCCCTTGATAAAAAAGTTGGAATTTGACGTGGCCCCCGCCGCTGCGATCTCCAGACTTCCAACTTTGGTGATCCGCTCCAAAAAGTCCTGGTAAATATTGATGTCGCGCACATCTGCGATCCGCAGCTCATTGACACGCTTTGACAAAATGCCTGTCCGGTAGGTGACATGACGCCGCGTAATGGTGATTTTCTTCGCGCGGGTATTGATGAACCACGCAAGCAAAATGATCAGGCCAAGCCCAAATGCGGGAATAAGAATCACCGCGCCAATAAAACTGAACGGGCGGTTACGGAACATTGTGGGGTGGGCGGTGTACAAGACCTCGTGCCCATAGCTGTCTTTTGAACTCATCTTTTCCCCCTGATCTCAAACGGACACGGTCAAACATACTCTTTAACATGGCACATTTTGGCGTGGGTGTGACAGAGGTTTGAGCGCCAAAATTTGGCAATCCATCGGTGAAGACCTCTTGAATCGCCGGCGATGGGGCCAGGCTAAACCGCAAGCCTCACCGTTGAATTCGCTTTGGTCCAGAACCGAGGCGTCTCCTCAAGCTCGGACCAAAGTTGCACGCAGTGCTGTACACACTCTTCAATGTCATGTTGCGCCTGCTGAATGAAATCATCGCGCCAGCACTCAAATTGATGCTGGTTGGTCGCACCACGAATAACCGGAGTAATGGTCTCGACCAACGCCAAATCATTCATTCGGCCAAGCCGGCGCTGCATCGATTTCGCCTTTGACGAAAAAGCCTTCACGGCTGTGGGTTCGAACAGGCCTCGGCCAATTTCCGCCGCATAGCGTATTGCCTTGATATCTTTGCGTAATTCGTGAAGCTCATCGATGGACAGCGTGGTTAATCGTACGCCTCGCTTTTGCACCTTGCGCCAACATGCATCGAGCCGATTGATCAAGTGCTGATGAGGCGTTGCGTCCAAGCTGCCGGTTGATCGCGCGGATTTCTTTGTCCAAAAATCACCTGCGCTTAATCGATAGAGCGAAATCGCATAGTCAGTTGGTTTGAGCTGAATCAGCCGCGGACTGGTTTGACGCCAAATATCTGCTCGCCAATCTTCCAAAGCGCCGACGATGCGTTGTGCGCGTTCATCTCCAGCGGCGGCTTGGGCGCTCACCAGCTCCAACAACACGTCGGCATCGCGTAATGGCGCAGCGCATCGTCCCAATTGACGCGCCCAATGCGCCAGGTGTTTGGTTTGTTTACGTCGCATGATCGGCGCAAATGCTTTCAAGGTTGCGCGAAGTCGGCGCAAGGCCACCCTGAGCTGATAGGGGCCGTCAGGTTGCTCGTAGGTTAGAGATGCATAGGCGTTGTTGGAAATGGCGCGACCGTATCGATGCACAAGCGCGAGAAGTAAGCCCCGAGTGTCGGAGTAGGACCCTGGGCGCAAGTCCTTGTGGAGCTTGCTCGTCGCTATTGGTTGCGCTCGGTCATGCTCCAGCCGATCCGCCAGTGTGACATCGCCGCCCTGAGGTCGAATGAAAAACAGTTTGGCTGGTTGATCACCGATCAATTTTTGAGCCCAGGCCCAAAAGGTCTCCGCTGATCCTTGTATCAGCTCAATTCTCAGTCCACTGCGTGGTTGTCTGTCGAATTCGTCAAGAAACTGGTGATGCACCAACTCGAGGTCCATCCGCGTCTTACCATCAATGAGCTGGCGGAACGTGCGGCGGGTTATCGCCTCAACTCTCATGATCCAATTCGCGTCGAGCACGCGCTGGCACAACTCATCGTCGACTCGCCAGCCTTCGGCCTTGGCAAGTTCGGGATGTCCTTGTTTGGCGGGCGACCGAAGGACCCGGGCGCTTTGGCAGGGCCCCGGCGAAATGTGTTGCCGCCAGCGGGTGCGCGCTTTTTCCAGACGCGCAGTCACACCCGCCTCACTCAGCATGGGGTCGTCAACGTCAAACCAACGCGTGGTCACCGTTTGCGTACGGGCTATGCCTTCGCGGTATTGTCGCAGAATGTCGAGGTTCGATATCGCGTCGAACGCCTCGTTATCCAACAGCACGTCAAGTGAATGACGAGTTTTCAAATGCTTCATGTGACACTTTTATGACGCCTGTGCATTCAAAGCCAAGTCCCTTGGATCATTCACGCTGCTTAATGGGTGCAGTGACGCAACGATTTGACGCCATTTTCAGCGGCGTGTGGAATCCATTTGGAAACCGCGTCATTAGCCACTATTTGAACATAGCGCGCGAATAAGTCTCATTTTCAGTTTTTTGGGTTTGTCGGTCGGCTGGGGCGGCGACGTTTGTTATCTGGATGTGCTGCATGACCACGAGTGATCTTCGACCGGGGTTGACCATCGTCATTCCTGTTTATGAAGAGCGCGAGAATATCGCCGCCGTGATTCAGGAAGTCATGGAGGTGGTCGCCGATCAGGACGTTGACGTCGTGGTGGTGGACGATGGCTCTGATGACGGCACAGCGGATATTGTTCGCCACATTGCACGGCGTACTCCTCATTTGCGCCTTGTGCGCCACCCGAAGCGTTCAGGAAAAAGCGCAGCTCTGCGCAGTGGCGTGATGGCCTCTAAAACACTGTGGATTGGGACCATGGACGGTGACGGCCAGGACGATCCGCGTGATCTTTTGAATCTCGCGGCCCAAGTTGACTTGAGCACGGTCGGCAATGTGGGTCTGGTGGGCGGCGTGCGCCAGCAGCGCACCGACGGCGCAAGCCGCAAGTTTGCTTCGCGTTTTGCCAATAGCCTGCGTCGGAGTTTGCTGCGCGATGATTGCCCCGACACGGCATGCGGGCTGAAAGTCGTGCCGCGCAATTTGTTTCTTGCATTCGCATTTTTTGACGCTCTGCACCGGTATTTGCCCGCGCTCACCAAGCATATGGGATTTGAGACCCGCTATGTACCGGTCACAAATCGTGAGCGGATCCACGGCAAGTCCAAATACTCCAATATCGGTCGCGCCGCTGCAGGTCTGGTCGACTTGATGGGCGTATCCTGGTTGATGCGCCGCACCAGCGTACCCTCGCGCGACCTGATTTTGGGGAAAGAGCACAAAGAATGGGCTGACGCGGCATGACCATGGAGCTGGCTCAACGGCCTCCGGTGGCTGAACGGCTGACGCCAAAGCAGTGGGCGATCATGTTCGCCGTTCTGGCGATGGCGTTGGCGCCTGGTTTTTTTTCCATTCCGGTGATGGATCGCGATGAGGCGCGTTATTCGCAAGCCAGCGTTCAAATGCTGGAAACTGGCAATTTCGTCGACATTCGGTTTCAGGACCAACCACGCCATGTCAAACCGGCCGGGACTTACTGGGCACAATCGATCACAGCATCGGTCTTTGGTGGCGCTGACGCGCCGATATGGGCGTTTCGCTTGCCGTCCTTGATCGGAATATTTTTGGCTTGCGCGGCAACCGTGGTGGTGGGCTCACGCATTGGCGGGCGCTCGGTGGGCGTGGCGGCGGGGATATTGCTTGGCCTGACGCTGACGGCGGCGGTGGAGGCGCGCACGGCAAAAACCGATGCATTGCTGTTGGCGAGCGCCGCTTTCGCTCAGGGCGCATTGCTGATCATGGCCACTCGCGCCAAAGACGGCCCACCGCTTCGGTTTGTTGGCGCGCCGTTGGTGTTCTGGGCCGCCATCGGCGCTTCGATCATGATTAAAGGGCCGATCGTGCCCATGGTGACAGCGGCGACCCTTGGGGTTTATGCCGTGTGGATGCGTGACGCGTCGGTGCTGCGCCGACTCCATGCGCCTCTGGGGATCGTCGTGGCCGCCGCAATCGCGCTGCCTTGGCTGATACTGATCAACATACAGACCGATGGCGGTTTTATCAAACAGGCCATTGGCCATGCCTTTTTGGGTAAAGTGGCCGAAAGCGATGATAGCCATGCGGGACCGTTGGGCTACCACACATTGCTCTCCCCGGTGACGCTTTGGCCCAGTGTGGCGCTGCTGGGATTGGGTATTGCCGCGGCGTGGAGCCGGCGCGCAGAGCCAGTGGTGCGGTTCTTGATCGCTTGGGCGGTCCCCACTTGGGTGATCTTTGAATTGGTGGCGACCAAGCTGCCGCACTATGTGCTGCCGGCCTTTCCCGCAATCGCAATTTTGATGGCGTTGGGTCTCAAGGATGCGGGCGCCATGCTGTCATTGGCTTGGCGGCGTTGGGTTTATTGGATTTTTGTCGGTCTGTTCGCGTTAGCGGCCGTTGTCGTTGGCGCAGCGCCCATGATTGTCACCGCCCAGTTCGGCGCGGAACCGGTGACGGCGGTGAATGTGATCGCTGTGATTGCAGGGGTAATCGCTGGCGCCTCGGGCGTCGTCTTGGCGTTGCAGCCCCAGTCCACACACAGGCAATACGCCGCCATTGCTGCGGTGATTGTCCTTTACTGGACCGGTTTTCAGTTCGCCATTCCGCGTATTGAGCCGCTTTGGCCCTCTCACCGCGCTGCGCAAATCGTTCATGGTTTGCAGGGCTGCGAAACCCTGACCACCGCCACAGCGGGCTATCGCGAGCCGTCCAACGTTTTTTATCTTGGCACTGATGTGGTGCTGGGCGATGGGGATGATGCTGCGGCGGTCCTCCTCAATGATCCCCAATGCGGCGTCGCCGTGGTTGACCAAAGTGAACGCGAGGCGTTTGACGCCCATTTGGCCCAGGCCGGGTCAAGCGTCCAGTTGGTGGGACGAGTGACCGGGGTGAATGCAGTCAAGGGGCGGGCGCTCGACCTCAAAATTCTCATTCACGAAAACAGCGCGCTGTCTCGTAGCGGCGATCCTAGTCGGCGGAGCGAATGACCGAGCGCGTTTGCGCGGCGATCGAGGGCGTGGGCGCCAAATTCCTCGCCGCCGCGTTGACTGAAGATGGTCATGTTTTGGCTCAAGCGCGCATCCCCACCACGACACCGCAAGAAACCCATGGCGCGGTGGGGGATTTCTTTGACGAGCGCCGCAGCGCTTGGCAAGAGCCGGCCGGTGCAGGCATCGCCTGTTTTGGCCCCTTGGAGCTCAACCGGAACTCCCCGGGGTTTGGCGCCATTCTCAAATTGCAGCGGTCGATACTGCGCTACCAGGTACGCACCGGCAGTCATGGCGCCACGGATCTGTCACCTGTTTGCCTGGGCGCCGCCCTGCACTTCGATACCTGGGTCCCCAATTTTGGCATCTAGGAATATATGCGCCACACAGAAAAAACCGACGATGTCTTTCCCCATGACTATTATTTTGAGTACGGTCATCTGTATTGCGGGGAGGGGGCCGGCCACGGTGTGTCTTTGAATGAAGAGCTGGCTGTCCGGTATCCTTATGACCCTAAATAACTACCAGTGGCTCGTCTGACCGACGGCACAGTGTGGAACTGGTAAGGGCGTGGAAAGTAAACTATCAATCGAGAATGTGGAGCGGTCGTTCCGAATACTACACACCGGGCAACGACGAACAGAATTGCGTCGACGCAATGGGAGGCCATGTCCGAACGGACCCGTGCTTGGGCATGACGGGATCGACCAAGCTCTACTCAGCAGCGCTGGCTAAGTCTTCTTCGGTCCCATCAACCCCTAAACGGTCAAATTGCGCTGGGATTGAGATTTCAACACAAAACCCGCGCGGAGCGTTTGAGACAAGCTCGAACCGAAAATCGTCAGCGAAGGCTGAACGCAGTCTTTGCTCGACATTGCGCAGTCCAATTCCCAGATTGGATTGTCCACTTTGCTCGAGCGAGACATCTCCCGGCCCTGTGTCACGAACACGAAGCTCCAAGCGGTTGTGTTCAATCCATGCATCTAATTGCACAGTCGTGGTGGAGAGGCTCTTGCCAACACCATACTTCACTGCATTTTCAAAGAGAGGCTGAAGTAAAAGATAGGGAACCCGTGCACGGCCCGCTGTATGAGAAATATTAAATTTCACGTCTAATCGTTCACAAAAGCGAATTTTCTCAATATCAATGTACAGCCTTAATGTATCAACTTCCTCTGAGAGATTATGCTCCAGTTCATCATCTCTTTCCAAGCTAATTCTCATAAAGTCGGCAATGCGCGATATGGCTTCAATTGCATCATTGCGCTGGTCTTTTCGGACCAACAATGCCACTGAATTGAGAGCATTAAACAAGAAATGCGGGTTGAGCTGATACTTCAGCATGCGCATTTGCGTTTCCCGATAAAGGTTCTCGGCCTCAAGACGCCTCATGGTTTCGGCTTGCACACGGGCTTTGGCTTCAAGCGCGAGATCGCGTTGTTCCAGCCATTGGTGGTAGTATTTAAAGGCGTGATAGCACACTACCCAAGAGGCGTAGACGATCAGGGAGGCGAAGGCCCAGCCGCCATAATCTTGGGGAGCGACATGCTCGCCGGTCAGCCATTCGAAGGTCGCAAGACGCCCGACTGTCCAGATCAATGACGCAATCACAATGCCAAGCGCGTTGAACAACGCGCGGCGCCAAATCGGCGCATACCAATTGCGCGAAGCGACTGACCGGAGGGGATGGCTGATCACCAGCCCTAAGGCGGACTGAACAATAGTATGGATGGCGTGGGGCCATTGGCCTGGATTGTACCAAAGAGTAAGGCTGAGATAGAATATGATTGTGAGCCCAGACCATCCGGCGATTTGAAAAAGCCAGTAATTATGGGAATGAAAATGATGTCGAACGCTGTGATTGCTTGCCATGGCAGTTATCAAAATGGCCTAAAACTGTGATTGGTCTACGGGGACGGATATGGCTGAGCGTGTCAACCTCGAAAGTGAGGACGTGTTCGGGGTTGAGATGGCCAATACGAGAGCGCGGATATGTTAAACGCCGTTGTGTGTGATGATGAGCCCCCCGCTTTGGAGCTGGTGAGCGAATTGCTGCGTTCCACATCGGAGGTCAACATCGTGCTCGCCAGCCTCTCGATCCGCGACGCCATCCGCCGGATCAATGAGGGTGGGATTGATCTTGCTGTGTTCGATATCGAGATGCCCGACACTCACGGCGTCAGTGCGTTCGACCATGTCAGTATCGATCCCAAGCCGCTCCTCATTTTCGTCACGGCCCACCCAGAGTACGCACTCGACGCCTTCAGTGTCGACGCCATAGATTACATTTTGAAACCGCTTGAACCCAACCGGGTGCAAAAGGCCGTGGAAAAGGCTGTTCGATTGCATGCGCTTATCGCCGGGACTGATGGCGAAAGTGACGAAGCCTCCATACTGTCGCCGGAGTATGGCGAGGCGATCAAGGTGCGAGATGCGGGCCATGTGTATTTCGTCCGATATGACGATGTACGGTGGATTGAGGCGGCTGGAGATTATTCTCTGATCCACACAGCTGACCGCGAGTACGCCATGCGCGCCACTATCCGTTCGCTTGAAACGCAACTGCCCAAAAACCGGTTCGTGCGGGTGCACCGATCGGCGATCATTGCGTCTCAGCATGTCCAGGAAGTGCATTTGCTTGCTAAGGGTGAGGCTCAAATCACGCTCACAGGCGGCGCCACTGTCAAAGCTAGCCGAAGTTATCGCGACGTCGTCCGCGCCCTTACCGGACCTGGCTAATCCATCCAGTTAGCGCGCCTCATCCTTCCAACTTATCGCAGACGCGGTCCATCCGGCCGCATGGGGGCTGGTCGCCTGGGACTTTCCCTGGGAGGACATTCGCAAGGCTCCGTTGGCGTCGTGAATTATCCGCGTCACACAAGAGAGCGAGGGAAACGCGCGATACACCGAGGAGGGCAGGCGTCATGATCAAAGCTGCACTGAGAATCTGTTTCGTGGCGTTGCTCATCGCGACGCCAGTCCAGGCTCAGGAGGACATCGAACAACGAATTGATGATCTCATTGGCCAAATGACTCTCTCTGAGAAAGTGGGCCAACTGGTCCAATACAGTGCGTTTTGGGATGTGACCGGCCCAGCCCCCACAGACGGCGATCAACAACAAAAGTATGAATTGGTTGAGAGCGGCGTGGTGGGCTCAATGCTCAATGTGGTGGGCGTGGAGGAAATCCGCGCGGTGCAAACCTACGCCGTTGAAAATTCCCGGCTCGGCATTCCCATGTTGTTCGCGTTTGATGTTATCCATGGGCACAAAACGATCTTTCCGGTTCCACTGGCTGAAGCGGCGAGTTGGGACCTCGAACACATCCAACGCAGCGCTCGTATAGCGGCGGTGGAGGCGTCCGCCCAGGGACTGAATTGGACCTTCGCGCCCATGGTCGATATTTCGCGTGATCCCCGATGGGGGCGCGTGATGGAGGGCGCGGGCGAGGACCCGTTCCTTGGATCAGCGATCGCGGTGGCCCGGGTCGAGGGGTTTCAGGGCAATGACCTTTCGGCGAGCAACACCATCGCCGCCACGGTCAAACATTTGGCGGGCTATGGATTTGCAGAGGCCGGAAAGGACTACAACGCGGCTGAAATTGGAACTGTCACTCTGTTCAACACTGTGCTTCCGCCGTTCCGCGCCGGCATTGCACAAGCCAATGCACGAACTGTGATGAATGCGTTCAACACCATCAACGGAATCCCAGCCACCGGCGACGATTTCTTGCAGCGCGATATTCTCAAGGGCGATTGGAGCTTTGATGGTCTGGTTGTTTCTGATTGGAGTTCAGCGCGCGAGATGATCGCGCATGGATTTGCCGCCGACGAGCGCGATGCGGCCCACAAAGCGATTACCGCTGGGTCTGACATCGACATGGAGTCGTATGTTTATCGCGACCATCTGGAAGATCTCGTCATGTCGGGAGAGGTGGATGAGGCCGTCCTGAACGACGCCGTGCGGCGGGTCTTGCGTGTCAAATTCGAGCTGGGTTTGTTCGATGATCCTTATCGCTATCTCGACGCAGAGCGCGAACAATCACTGTTGATGACTGAGGAGCATTTAGAAGCGTCCTTGAACATGGCGCGCCGATCCATCGTGCTGTTGAAGAACGCAGACGATATGCTGCCGCTTGGAGAGGGTGAGCGCATTGCATTGATCGGGGCTTTAGCGGCGGATAAGGACGCGCCTTTGGGCAATTGGCGCGGTCTGGGCGAAGCCAACACCGCAATGTCAGTGGTCGAGGGATTTGAACTCGCCGGCCTTGATTTTGTATTTGCCGAAGGTGCGAAAGTGCAATTGGCGGAGGCTGGGTTTCACGAACATGTGGAGGTGAATCTCACTGACCGATCAGGCTTTGATGCAGCTATCGCTGCGGCGGGTAATGCTGATAAGGTGGTGATCGTTTTGGGCGAGACGGCGCGGCAAGCTGGCGAGGGACGCAGTCGGGCCAATTTGGATCTGCCCGGCCTTCAACAAGACTTGTTAGAGGCTGTGCACGCGGCCAATCCCAATACAGTCTTGGTGGTTATGAGTGGGCGACCGCTCATCTTGACCTGGGCGAATGACAACATTCCCTCCATTGTCCAGGCCTGGCATTTGGGGCATAGGAGCGGACAAGCCATCACGGAGGTGTTGACCGGTTTGGTGAATCCGAGTGGCAAACTGCCGATGACGTTTCCCCGCTCAGTGGGGCAAATTCCAGTCTATTATAATCACCTCAACACGGGCCGCCCCGGACCGCTGGATGAGGTGTTCTGGTCTCACTACACCGACGAATCCAATGCGCCGCTTTACCCTTTTGGTCATGGATTGAGTTTTACCACTTTCGACTATGCCGATTTGAATGCGAATGTGAGTGACGATGGCGTTCGCGTGTCCGTTGCTGTGACGAATACGGGGGATGTGGCCGGCGAAGAAGTCGTTCAACTCTATCTTCGCGATCTCACGGCGAGTGTCAGTCGACCGGTTCGAGAGCTGAAAGGGTTTGAGAAAGTTTCCCTGGCGCCCGGCGAGACGATCCGAATCGTATTTCAGCTTACAGGCCGAGAGCTAGGATTCTATAATCCCGAGGGGGAATTCCTCATCGAGCCCGGAGATTTTGACGTCTTTGTCGGCGGTTCCTCGAACGCCAGTCTGGGCGCCACCTTTTCGGTTCTTCCGGAGATGGCGGGGGTGATGGGCGGGTAGCGTCTGTCCGCACAAACAAATGGTGTAAAGCAGAGCGTTAGTTGCAGCGTTTACAGTGTAAGAGAATGGAATTGCTGCACGTGCGAAGGCGTGGCGCAACTTAACCGAAATTGGGCGCGGCGCAGTCTTAGTCCAACTTAACGCAGCTACAGTCCGCCCTGGCGCAAAGCCCGTTGAGTCACTCAGTAGCGCCAGGTCTAGTATCGCGCATAAACAAAACACTATGGGGAGAAGTGTGAAGCGTCAGCCGGTCGCAGCTCAGAGTCTTTGTCAACGCAGAGCCGTTATCGCGATGGCGTTGGGCATGGGCGCGACCATGGCCACTGCGGATGACTCGGTAAGTGATGGGTCCCCGAATTGGTCTGTGGTTTGGCAAGACAATTTTGAGACCGATGCGCTTGATCCCGCCAAATGGGCCCCAGAAGAGTCATGTTGGGGCGGAGGCAATGACGAGCGGCAATGCTATACCGATCGCCCAGCAAATGTGATGGTCAGCGATGGTGTGCTGCACTTGATTGCGCGACCCGAAACGCATACCGGCCCCCTTTTTCCGGAAGAGCGCCGGTCCGGGGCGGATGAGACGCGTACCCAAGACTATACCTCTGGCAAAGTGCGCACGCGCGGCCTGGCGGATTGGCGCTATGGCCGATTTTCCGCGCGCATGAAGTTGCCCGAGGGCCAAGGGTCTTGGCCGGCGTTTTGGATGATGCCGGCTGAAAGCGTGTACGGAGATTGGCCGCTCTCCGGCGAGATCGACATCATGGAGGCGGTGAACCTGAAAACTCCCTGCGAGGAGTGCGATCAGGCGATTGAGTCCCGGACATCGGGCGCCATTCATTTCGGCAGTCTATCGCCCGATAACACATATTGGTTTGCCAAGACTGCCGAGAGTGCAGCGGCGACACCGGCGGACGAGTGGCGCACCTACACGGTCGAGTGGGCTGAAGGCGTGATCCAGTGGTTTGTCGATGACCAGATATTCATGCGCGTGACCGCAGATAATTGGCATACAGCCGCCGTGGACAAGACGGATGATGAATTCGCACCATTTGATCAGCCGTTTTATTTGATGATCAATCTGGCAGTCGGCGGACGCTTGCCTGAACAGGAAAATGGGGGCGGGTTTGATCCCTCCACATTTCCAACGACGTTGTTGGTGGACTGGGTTCGCGTTGAGCAATGCCAGGGCGATCTTGAGACCGGTCGCGCGTGTTTGTCTGATGCTCAGTGGGACGGAACACTACGGGGGCCATGGGAACCGCAGGCCGCCGAAGAATAACTGATTGCGGTTACTTGGAAGTAAAACTCAAATTAGTCTTGGGAGGGGAGTAAAATGAAACACGCCACAAAGATAAAGTGGAGCCGTTCGTTGGCTTTGCTCAGCAGCGTATCCTTGATTGCACTGGCGACCCCAGTGTTCGCACAGGATGACGCCGATGATGCAGAAGATGACGTCATTCGCGTCACGGGCATTCGCAGCAGTCTACAAGCATCGTCCGACATTAAACGCGGCTCGCAAGGCGTTGTGGACGCCATCACGGCTGAAGATATTGGTAAGTTTCCTGACACCAACTTGGCGGAGTCGTTGCAGCGCATCACAGGTGTGTCGATCGACCGGCAGAACGGCGAAGGGAGCCGCGTCACGGTTCGCGGATTTGGCCCGGACTTTAATTTGGTTCTTCTCAATGGCCGGCAAATGCCAACAGCATTTTTGGAAGGCGGCGCGCCGGCGTCGCGCAGCTTTGACTTTGGCAATTTGGCGTCAGAAGGCATTGCGGCGGTTGAAGTCTATAAAACTGGTCGTGCAGACCTGCCCAGTGGTGGCATTGGCTCGACGCTCAACATCAAAACAGCTCGCCCCCTCGATGCGCCGGGGTTGCGGTTTTCTGTTGGCGCTAAAGGCGTCATTGACAATTCGATCACCGAACTTGGCGACGACGATACGATCACGCCGGAGATCTCGGGCATTTTCTCCAACACATTTGGGGACGGCAAGTTCGGCGTCGCCCTGGCCGCCAGCTATCAGGAACGCGAAGGCGGCGTGGCGCAATTTGGCACTACCAGCGGTTGGCGCGGGGCCTTTCTAGGTTCGGAAAACAATTGGGGCACACTGCCGCAATTGCCCAATGACCAAATCACCAATCGGCCAGGTCCTGACGATATTTACTCGACACCGCAGAATGGCAACTATGCATTGACCAATTTCACCCGCGAACGGATCAATGGTCAGTTGGCGTTGCAATACCGGCCAATAGATACGGTAACGGCGACCCTGGACTATTTCTATTCTCAAAATTCAGTAGACACGCGCACATCTGACCTCTCGGTTTGGTTCAATCATGGCAATACCACCAGTGCGTGGACGGACGGTCCGATATCGAGCCCCATCTTTTACAATGAGGACTTCGGCGACGCGGGATCGGATCTATCCATGGGCGCAGCGAGAAGCGCGACGGTCTCAGAAAACGAATCATTCGGGTTTAATCTGGCCTGGCAAGCCACCGATCGGTTGAGCTTCGAGTTTGACGCCCACTCATCTATCGCCGATAGCCGGCCCGACAGTCCGTTCGGCTCAAGTGGCGTTGTGGGAACGGCCGACTTCTCCCTGCGAAACCAGGGGTTAGACTTCACGACCGAAATGCCGACACTGACGATTGGGTTCCAGGACGGGACCGACGTCATTGATCCATCGCGGATGTTGGGCACAGGGTCGACCTTCCAGGCGAGCACCATCAAAACCGAGATCGAACAGTTTCAACTTTTCGCGACCTATGACTTTGATGCATCGATTGTGAAAAGTGTCGACTTTGGCCTTGCATCCACCAAGAATGAATACCGTGCGACGTTTTCTAACAATCAGCGCGATAGTTGGGGTGGTGTTGACCCTGAAAGCGGTATCGGACCTGATGACTACCCAGACAGTATTTGGCAACGCGCCGATCTGGCCGGTAACTTTGATCAACTCGGTGGTGCTGGTTCGACATACCCCGAGTTCTTTATCATAGACTTTGAACAGTTTATTTCCGTCGCAGACACTCAACTTGGCAATGCTGCGCCCATTTGCGGTGGCGATGGCATTTGCACGGCGGACACGCTCACCAATGACCAGCGCACGGAGGAAGAGTCGTTCTCCGCATTTGGCCAGGTCAATACTGAATTTGACGTTGGGCCGCTGCCGGCAAGTTTTGAAGCCGGCTTGCGCTATGAAGAAACGGAGGTGAATTCGGAAGCTTTGGTTGGCTTCCCGACGGGATTGGCGTGGATATCAGCGAATGAGTTTGCTTTGCTTGGGCTGAATGATCCAAACAACCGCGACTTTACGCAGTTAGACGGCAGTTACGAGTACTGGCTGCCCAACTTAGACTTCGCCATAGAGCCGCGTGATGATGTCGTTCTGCGCGCCTCATATAGTCGAACGATGACGCGGCCAACCTATAACAATATCTCAGGCGGTCAGATCGTTGAGGGAAACCCCCGATTTGACGGTGGTCAAGGCATCTCGGGTAATCCGGCGCTCAAACCCTTCTTATCTTGGAATTTGGACTTTTCGGCAGAATGGTATTACGGGGAGGGAAGTTATCTTTCACTTGGTTACTTCGACAAAGAAGTCGAAAACTTCATTGGCACCGATGTATTCCAGGACATGCCGTTCGATGTTTATACGCCAATTGGTGGCGCCCGCTACAACGCCGCTATTGACGCGGTAGGGACCGATGTGAACGCGATCCGCCAATGGATTTTCGACAACACCGATCCAGCTGGCTTTAACGCCGAAACCGGAGAAATCTTCGGCATACCCGGGGAAGACCCGCTCCTGGTCTTTGACATTGCGCGCCCAGTCAACTTCGACACCAAGAATGTGGACGGCTTTGAGGTCGCCTGGCAGCACTTTTTGGGCGAGACCGGTTTTGGCTGGATATTGAACTATACCGATGTTGAAGGCGACATTGAGTTCGACAATTTCCAGCCAAGCGGTGTGCTGCAAACCCCGCTCATCGGGTTGTCAGACAGCTACAATATCATTGGGTTTTACGACAAAGACGGCATTCAGGTGCGCCTGGCCTACAACTGGCGTGACCAATTCTTAACATCCGCCACTGGGGTCAGCGGGGCACAGGGCAATCCGCTTTATGTTGAGGAGTACGGCCAGTGGGATTTGAACGCGAGCTACGAGTTCACGGACAATTTCTCGGTCTTTGTCGAAGGGATCAACCTCACCGATGAAACCCGCCGCGTGGTGGGCCGAACGTCAGCCTACACCAATTTTGCCACGCAAACTGGCTCGCGCTACAATTTTGGCGTGCGCTACACGTTCTAAGTTGACAGGCATTTGGGCGCTCCGTTTCCTCCCTTACTCCGGAGCGCCCTGACGGCGCGCGTCCCTCCCTCGTGGCGGGGCGCGCGCTGGCCTATTGAGTTTCCGGCTATGCAAACCCATGGCAGGATCAAGGAATGACCGAGGAGCACAGTTCAGCAGAGCGCAACCCTGATCCCGCAAGCCCGATCGCTCATGTTGTGATTGTTGGCGGTGGCGCGGCGGGTTGGCTAACAGCCGGCATTCTGGCTGCTGACCACTGCGCCGACGCCGATGACGGGTTGCGCGTGACGGTCATCGAAGCGCCGGACATTCCCATCCTTGGCGTTGGTGAAGGAACTTGGCCTAGCCTGCGTGATACCCTGCGCCGTATCGGTCTGAGTGAAACCGCCTTCATTCGCGCCTGCGAGGTCAGCTTTAAACAAGGCACGCGATTTGACGGCTGGTTGGATGGCCGAGGCGAGGATGTCTATTTCCATCCCTTCACTGCCCCGCCAAGCCAAGATGATCTCGACGCCCTCGCGGTGTGGCGCGCCGCGCCGGACGGCACGCCGTTTGCCGAAGCAGTAAGTCATCAAGTGGCGCTGTGCTTGGCGGACAAAGCGCCGAAACAGGCCGGCACGCCCGAATATGCGGCGGTGACGAACTATGCTTATCATTTAGACGCAGGACGCTTTGTCGAAGTGCTCAAAGAGCACTGCGTCAGCGTGCTGGGCGTGCGCCATATTCCCGACCGGATTAATGGCGTTTGCCCCAGCGCGACAGGTGATATCGCCGCGGTGATGACCGACGAACATGGCGGGGTCGAAGGTGATCTCTTCGTTGATTGTACCGGTATGCGCGCCTTGCTGATCGACGGCCATTATGGCGCGCCGCTCACTGACATTTCGCCAATCCTGTTTAATGATACCGCCCTGGCTGTACAGGCTCCCTACGGTTCAGCGGGCGAACCCATTGCATCGCAAACGAACGCTACAGCCGTCGAAGCTGGTTGGATTTGGGATATCGGTCTGCAAACCCGGCGTGGAGTGGGCCACGTCTATTCTTCAACCCATTCCACTGAGCAGGACGCGCGAGATCGACTGTCGGGCTATTTGACCCGGGTTGCGCCCGGTAGCGGCGTCAGCGGTGAAGACGCGCGTGTCATCTCATTTCGATCGGCTTTCAGACAAACCCCTTGGGTTGGAAATTGTGTGGCGGTGGGCATGGCCTCGGGCTTTGTTGAACCGCTTGAGGCTTCAGCCATCGTCATGGTGGAGCTTTCCGCCATGATGATGAGTGACTGCCTGCCCGCGCGTATGGATATGGTGGCCAGCGCCGCTGACCGATTTAACGCGCGGTTTGCCTACCGGTGGAGCCGGATCGCTGATTTTCTCAAGTTGCATTACTGCCTGAGCCAGCGCGCTGAGCCATTTTGGCGCGATCATCGCGATCCGAGCACCTGGTCTGATCGGCTGGCTGAACTGCTTGATCGTTGGCGTTATGAACCTCCCTCGCGCGAGGACTTTACTCAGTCACTCGAAATTTTCCCTGCCGCCAGCTATGCTTATGTACTCTACGGCATGGGATTCAAGACGATGCCGCCGCCCGTTCGAAATCGTCGCCACGAGCCCATCAAGGCCCGCCGACAATTCGAACAAACTCATGCGACCGCAGAGCGTTTTCTGGCCGGGTTGCCAACAAACCGACAGCTCGTGAATCATATTCGCGACGTCGGGTTCACCCGCGTTTGAGCAACGGAGTAACTGCGCATGGCTCAACACGTCCAACTTAATAACGTGGACCACGCCGATCTACGCGTGCGCACGGAGCGTTCAGCGGCTTTGGGCGACGCGGTGATGTCTTGCGCTTTGTTTCCTCACGAGTTCCGGCGTGCGCAGGCTCACTATCCCATTGTGTTTTCAAAGGATCCGAGCAAGGGCTTTTTTCGTCCGCAGGCCTTATTCGGTTTGGAGCACGGCAGCAATGTGTTCCTTGGTGAAACGGGCTGGGAAGCGGCCTATGTCCCTTTGGCTATGCGCATTGCGCCTTTCGTCATTGGATTTTCAGCGCGTGAGTCCGGACACCGGCAAATGGAGGTTCATCTCGACCTCGACCATCCCCGCGTGAGTAAGGATGGAGGAGAACCCGTTTTTCTCGATCATGGCGGACACAGCGATTTGCTCAAATCCGTGGTCTCAACCCTTGAAGACATCCACGAGGCCGAAACAGGCTTGACGGCGTTTTCCGCGACGCTTGATGAACTGGACTTGCTCGAGCCGTTCACCCTTGATGTGACGTTGGAGGATGGATCATCAGGCCGATTGGCGGGATTATACACCATCAAGGAAGAAAACTTGTTCACGTTGGACGGTGACGCGCTCGGCCGCCTTCAGGCGGCGAATGTTCTTTTGCCCGTCTACATGGCGGTGGCGTCGATTTCACAGTTTAGCGCCCTGATTGAACGTCGAAACCGACAAGTGAGGCAGTTGGCATGACCGTCGATGCGTTGGACTCTCAAGAGCGCCTTAAGGCAGGTCGGTCGGCGGCGGTCGTTCAAGTCGATAAACCAGCAACTCTCAGTGAAGAAATTGCGAACTGCCGCGAGCCACTCATTCTTAAAGGGTTTGTTGCCAGTTGGCCCGTGGTGAAAGCGGCTCAAAAGTCGGTGACTGATCTCCACCGGTATTTGAGCCAGTTCGACCAGGGTGCGATTGTGCCCCTTTCGGTGGGCAAGCCGGAAATCGAAAGCCGAGTTTTTTATAATGCCGATTTCACAGGCTTCAATGTGGACCATGGACGCTCATCGATTGCCAAAGTATGCGAGCAAATTGCACGGTATGGCGGGGCGGACCGTCCGCCATTGATTTACATGGCGTCAGTGGGGGTAGACGAGTGCCTTCCCGGTTTTAGAGCCGAAAACGACGTCGATTTTGGTGACGTGAATCCCCTTGCTAGCATTTGGATTGGGACAAAGACCCGCATTGCCCCACACAATGACTTGCCGCTAAATATCGCTTGCGTTGCGGCGGGGCGCAGACGGTTTACCTTGTTCCCTCCTGACCAAATTGAAAACCTATATGTTGGACCGATCGAGGTGACTCCCGCCGGCCGGCCCATCAGTCTTGTTGATGTCGCCCGCCCAGATCTTGAGCGCTTTCCAAAGTTTGCCAACGCCATGGCGGCGGCTCATCAGGCCGATCTCGAACCCGGCGACGCCATCTTCATCCCATCCATGTGGTGGCACGCTGTTGAGGCCCTAGATAGTTTCAATATTCTCGTGAATTATTGGTGGCGCACCGTGCCGGAATATTACGGAACACCGCAGGACGTCCTGAACCATGCAATGATGACGATCAGAGAAATGCCGGATCACGAAAGGAAAATCTGGCGGATGTTATTCGATTACTATGTTTTTGGCGACACAACGGACGCAGCAGCGCACATACCTGAACAAGCGCGCGGTATTCTTGGCCCCATGACCGACACAATGGCGCGCCAAGTCCGGGCATTTCTTCTCAACCGCCTGAATCGATGATGACCCCATGAGCGCTTCTCAACAAAAGAACATGAAGATCATTATCGCTGGCGGGGGAACGGCTGGGTGGATGACGGCGGCCGCAATCAGCAAGGTATTGCATGCGGTCGTGGATGTGGTTTTGGTCGAATCTGACGCCATCGGCACCGTGGGGGTCGGTGAAGCGACCATCCCGACCTTACTGACATACAATCGGTTGTTGGGCATTGACGAGGCCGAATTCATGCGTCGCGTCAACGGCACGTTTAAGTTGGGAATTGCCTTCGAAAACTGGACCGATGTTGATCATCGATACATTCACTCTTTTGGCATTACTGGAAAAGATCATTGGACGGCTTCATTCAATCACTTTTGGCATCGAGGCCGCGAGCTGGGCCTCAGTGATGATTATGGCGAATACTGCCTGGAGTTAGTGGCGGCCGAGAAAGAGCGCTTTGCTCATTTGCCAGACCTTGGCTTGAATTATGCCTTTCATATTGACTCCACCGCATTTGCTCAATTCCTTCGCGAAATGGCTGAGGGCAACGGGGTTTTGCGTCGCGAAGGCAAGATCGCTGAAGTTCGGCGCGCCTCCCAAACTGGGGATATTGAAAGCTTGGTCATGGAAGATGGAGAGGTGCTGAATGGCGACCTGTTTGTCGATTGCACCGGGTTTCGCGCGCTGCTCATCGGCGATGCGTTGGGCGTGGGGTATGACGATTGGACTCATTGGCTACCCTGTGATCGCGCCATTGCCGTCCAAACGGCTTCGGTGGGCGACCCGCTTCCTTATACGCGTTCGGTCGCGCATGACGCTGGATGGCGCTGGCGCATTCCGCTGCAACATCGCACAGGCAATGGCTCTGTGTTTTGCAGCCGATATATGAGCGAAGCGGCTGCCGAACAGCACCTTCTGGACAGTATCGATGGCGAACCGATTACCGAGCCGCGACTCATCCGCTTCCGCACGGGAACGCGACGCGAGCATTGGAAGCGCAATTGTGTGGCGATTGGACTGTCCAGCGGATTCATTGAGCCGTTGGAGTCCACCAGTATTCATCTTATTCAGCGATCCATAATTCGCCTTGTTCAAATGCTCCCCCAAGGGATGGTCAGTTCTGAGGACGTGGATGAATTTAACGCCCAAACGGCCTATGAGATGGAGCATATTCGCGACTTTATCATTCTGCATTATCATTTGACAAATCGGACGGACACGCCGTTCTGGCGACATTGCAAGACCATGGATATTCCAGAAACTCTGCGGCATCGAATGAAACTGTTTGAAGAAACGGGACGGGTGTTTCGCGCGAATGACCAATTATTTGCGGAAAACTCGTGGATCCAGGTGATGTTGGGCCAAGGATTAACGCCGCGCACACATCACCCCATTGCTGACGTGATGTCACTCGAAGAGATATCGCGTTTTCTTGACCATGTACGCTCTAACGTAGAGCGAACGGTCAAGGGCCTGCCCAGCCATAGGGCTTATCTCGACAGCTATTGCAGCGCGCAATTGGCGCCTTAGTCCGTCACCCCGCCGGGCGTGAAAAAGGCGTTGAGTGTCAGTCGCCCCGTTGTCGGGTCATGGGGTAAGGCGTGTGCGTTCAAGATCATGCCTGAATGTAGGGAATTGGACTTATAAATTACGGCCCGCCCCGGTATGGGCTCGACCGTGGCGATTTGTTCAAACAGAGGCGTATCTGCGCTGATGTATTCAGGCTTTGGCGGGCCATGCGTGGCCACATCTTTGTCTAGCGCCTGGTTGTAAGGACCAAGCCTTGCTTCATTGAGCCATTCAAATCCTGTTGAACGATGACGATAGAAAGCCGTCCCGCCAAACTGCTTTCCGGACAGGTAAACCAAGACCGCGAGGCGTGTATCGTCGGTGGTGTCGATATGGGGAATGCGCTGGAGGGGTGCGAGCCGCGCAGGGGGTGTCGTCACCAAGGCGAAGCCGCATTCGATGGGCCGATAGGCCTCCTCGCCGCCAAAGGCAGTCTGCAACTGGGCATGGTGCGGGGCGATCATGTCAGCCATGCGGTCAAATGAGAATGGCGCCTGGACGCCAGGGAAAAACCTAACATCAGGACGGAAGGCGGCCTTGGTCGCTTCATCGACGAGCAATGGCGGGGTGGCCACAAAATCATCGATGATCAGAATGGGGCGTTGTTCCCGCCCGATATATTGCGTTACTGCGCTATCAGCGCGGTTCTGCATGAAATCGTCCACCGGTCGCCAATGAAAATCGGAACACACTTTCTCCCGCAACCAATAGATACTCGACGCGCGACGACAAGATCGCAAGAGCGCTGATGGCGCATAGCTGAGACGGATCTGCTCCCGAACTTGAAACGGCAACCCGCCCCAAGTCAGTTGCTGTGGGACTACTCCCTTATAGCGCGAGCAATTCGCACTCGACCCCCAATTCTTCCAGATCGCGTGCGATTTCATCGCGATAGATTGCATTCATGGCGATAACCACATCCGGCTTGGCTTGCGCCAATTCCTTGGGCGAGACAATCGGCAAGGCGACCTTTGGCACAAAGTGACCATGGCGGTGGGGATTAATGTCGGTGACCAGGCTCACTGCTTGGGCATTGTCCAATGTTGTAAGAAAAGACACGGCCTTAGACCCTGATCCCCACAGCGCCACGGTTTTGTTCTGATCCGCATAAGTTGCAAGCAATGAATTCCAATGGCGGAGCTTCTCCGCGCTGCGTGCAGGGAATGACGCCACCAGGTCACGCAGGCGGTCGAGATCATCCTCCAGTGGCGACGGAGAAACAGCTTCACCTTTACTTGGGCGCGCTTCGACCGTGAGATACTGATCGCCGTACTCAATGGATAGATCGACGACGTCAAACCCAGCACGCCGGAATAGCCGCGCCACTGACCCCGGTGAAAAATAGGCGCAGTGCTCGTAGTAAATATCCTCAAAGGCACAGGTTTCAATAATTCGTGTCGCTTCGGGTATCTGGAAGAAAACCACAGCGTCAGTTTGGTCGCCCAGACCTGCGCGGACATCACGCATAAAGGCCAGCGAGTTGGGGATGTGTTCTAACGTCATTTTGCAGGCTAGGAAGTCAACTTTCTCACCAACATACTTGTCGGAATAGAAATCGGAAATGAAACGTAGACGAGTCGCAGCTTCGCCAGTCAGTCGCTCCACGTGCACACCGGGATCAACGCCTACGCCTCTATTGTTGCCCATTTCGGACAACAGCATGAGAAACTCACCCTTGCCACATCCGATCTCCAATACGTCTTTGTCCCTGATGTCATATTTATTGATTAGTCGTTCAGCCAAATTGACATGGAACTTATTGAAGGTGCCAGAGAAGGCCTGAGTTTCTTCATACCGGCCCGAATACTCAGTTTTTTTAAGGTCAAATGCACAGTTAAAAATGAAGCCGCACTCATCGCAAAACCCAAGGCGCATGTCGCCGGTGGGATAGGACCGTGCTTCTTCGGTTGTGGACAGAAGGATACAGCTATTGGTGGGGACGTCGTCGACGGCGTAGAACTCGCGCATCACGCCACGTTCGCATGCTGGACAGATGTGTGATGTATCTGTCGTAGCGGTTTTGGTTGTGGCTTCCAGGCTCAATTCGGACATACAGGCATTCCCCCAATAGACATCATGTGTTCCAATAAATTGATTGGCGAACACAGCCAGTTAATTCAAGCGCCCCCTCAATAAATTGACGAGGGGACTTTTACTTAACATCAACAGTTACCTTGGCCGGAACCCGACGCAAGTCATCATCAAGAACGCCATCCTTGATAAGCTTTTGGATGTGAGCAATGCGTTTGAACTTTTCACCCTCAAAGTCTTCCAAACTCACGCCCACTCGACAATAGGTGTCATACAGCTCTTCAATGCCTCGCCGGCAGGTCCATTGCGGCTTGAAGTTGTGCAGCTTTCGCGCAATGTAATTACAATCAACTCGGTAGTTTCGTGAATCCGGTGAAGCGCCATCGGCAAAGCCCAGCTTACTACCTGGGACGATCTCGCGGACCAATTCTGCAATTTCGCGGACTTGATAGTTTTCTGTGGTTGTTCCCACGTTAAAGGCCTCATTGTGAACAAGGTCACGATCGGCTTCCAGAACAGCCACATAGGCGCGAGCAAGATCGGCCACGTGTACGATCGGCCGCCACGCTGTGCCGTCGCTTTTGAGGTGCACTTCCCCAGTGGTGAATGCCCACGCTGTGAGATTGTTCACCACCAAGTCGAACCGAATTCGCGGAGACATCCCATATGCTGTCGAAGCGCGTAAGAATGTGGGGCTGAAGCTTTCGTCGGCCATGGGCGAAAGGGCGTGTTCGACCTTGACCTTTGATTCGCCGTAGGGCGTGACTGGATTGAACTGGGACGACTCATCGAGAAAGTCTTGGCCGGCCGCGCCATAGTTTGAACAGGAAGACGCGAACAAGAAGCGTTTCACGCCGGCTTGTTTGGCCATTTGAGCCAAGTTGACTGACGCGAGATAATTGATGTCTTGGGTGAGGTGAGGTCGGTAGTCGCCTAGAGGATCGTTAGACAACCCGGCCAAATGAATGATTGCGTCAAATTGGCTAAGCTCGTCGAGGGAGAGTTTGGCAGCGCTGAAGTCGCGCGTATCCGTTTGGATTGCGCGCACATCTGCAAGCTGGCCAGCGAATGTACACTCTTCAAACAGGTCGCTATCCAGTCCAACGACATCGTGGCCGCGTTCCATCAGCATGGGGGCCAGAACGGCGCCGATATAGCCTTGATGTCCGGTGAGAAGAACTTTCATGAGTCACTCCAACTTTTCCAAGGCGGGTTGCCGCTATCCCATAACTTTTGCAGAACATGTTTTTCGCGCAGCGTATCCATGCATTGCCAAAAGGCCTCATGGCGGTAAGCCATCAATTGCCCCTCGGCCGCCAATCTGCGAAGCGGATCATGCTCAAACATCACATCATCGCTGGCGATAAAGTCCTTCACTTCGGGCTCCAAAACGAAGAATGCCCCGTTGATCCAGCCTTCCGCTGCTTGTGGTTTTTCAGTGAATTCTGTGACTTGATGACCGTCAAATTCGATATGCCCGTACCGGGCGGCCGGCCGGACCGCTGTCATCGTGGCGAGTTTGCCATGCGATTTATGGAATTCCAGGAGCTTATCCAAATCGACGTCCGATACACCATCACCCCAAGTGACCATGCAAGTTCCAGGCCCAAGCCAATCGGTCATCAATCGCTTAATGCGTCCGCCAGTCATCGTATTGAGACCGGTTTCCACCAGGTTCACAGTCCAATCGGGTAAATCTTTTGAACAGATGCCATTCCTGGACACCTGGCCGGTACCCGTCTTGAACGTCATGTCGCCATTGAGCATTATTTGGTCATGAAACCAACGTTTTATGTATTCGCCTTTATATCCCAAAGCGACCGCAAATTCGCGATGACCATAGTGCGAATAATGCATCATGATGTGCCAGAGTAGCGGCTTGCCCCCTATTTCCACCATGGGCTTTGGGCGAATCTCGGTTTCCTCGGCCAGCCGAGTACCGTATCCACCAGCTAAGATGCCAACTTTCATTTGAACCCCCCCGCTTGAACGCAACATCAAACGCACCGCCTGCTACCGTTGGCGCCTAGACACGTTCCCTGTCACAATTGATACGATTTTCCTCGCGGATCAAACATTTCTACGCATTTCTGGTCAGGTCTTCACTCATTCCCCCAGCGACCAGTTGATTGGGTCGCTGGCAATCACATGCCGGTTCAGTACACTTACCCCCCCCCCAACTGAGCTCCTTAATAGCCTTGCAGACAAAGTCGCGCAACGGGGGGCGTTCAAGTGTTCTGGTCACCGGTAAACACCGTGTTCTTTGCGATTTGGTTAATCGTGACCGTCAAATTGCTGTGTGGTCATAGTCGATCCGTGCGCATGGGCGGAGTTGATGTGGGGGCTTCTCCCCGCCCTATTCGCGCGCCAGCGTGACCGGCGCGTTGTCAAGGTCGATTGCTCCCACCGCAAGAAGCAGCGCGATGCGCGATTCAAGTTCTTGCCGCTGAATTGCCAAAAGTGCTCGCTCGGCCTGGAAACTGCGTTGGCGAAAAGTGAGCACATCGAGCAAATCAATCGCGCCTTCATCATACTGAATTTCCGCCAAACGCAATGTTTCGCGCGCCGCCGACGCGCCATTCGCGATAAAGGTCCTACGCTCAGACAGAGTCGCAATATCATCCAGACGCCCTTCCACCTCCGCGAACGCGTCCAGGACGGTTTGCCCATAAAATGCGAGCGCTTGCCGGCCGGCCGCTTCTGCGGCTTCGATCTGACTGCGGGTGAGACCGCCATCAAACAGGGTGTCAGCCAAGCGTGCGCCGATGCCAAAGGCGGCGGAGGGGCCGTCGAACACGCCACCAATCGTATCCGACAAAGAGGTGAGGTCGCCCGAAAGGGTCAACCGTGGCCAACGGGCTGCATAGGCGGCGTCGATGTCAGCAAACGCGGCGCGCACGTCAAACTCTGCCGCCGCCACGTCCGGGCGCCGGCGCAATATATCGGCGGGGCGCCCCGGGTTTACATCAGCAACAAAGGTGGGAAACGCCTCTGGCGGTTCAAAATCTGCGTCGGCGTATCGGCCTAGCAACACTTGTAAGAAGCGTGCGGCGGCGCGCGTATTGGCTTTGGCCACCGCTTCAGTATCGCGCGCGCTGGCAAGGTCAGACTCAGCCAGCACCACTTCACGACGGGACGCGGCTCCGCCGTCATAGCGAACGGTGACAATCCGCAGAGTTTGTTCCAACGCACGAGTGGTTGACTGAGCCAGTTCCAACTGTAGCTGCGTTTCGATTGTGCCCAGATAGGCGCGCGCCACATTGGCGGCCAATGCTTGCCGGGCGCCCCGGTGGATCTGTTCGCTTGCCGCAAGGTCAAAGTTTGAGGCGAGCACGCGGGCGCTGATGCGTCCCCACAAATCGGCCTCCCAGTTGGCCTGAAGACTTCCCGCATAGCCATCTGTGGCTGACCGAGCATCAAGCGGATCCGCGCCTGAACCCGATAAGCTCGCCGATAAAGTGGGAAACTGTTCCGAACGGGATTGGCGCAGCAGTGCCTGAGCTCGCGCGACACTTTCGGCGCTTGCAATGATGGAAGGATTGTTGGCAAACGCTTCGTCAATTAGCGCTGACAATCGCGGGTCGGAAAATGCGATGGACCAGTCAGCGGCGATGGCGTCATCGACATCGGTGGGAAAGGCCCAGCTTGGCGGCGCTTTGAAACGGGCCGCTTCGTCAATCAGCAGTTGGTCTATGTGTTTGGTTGCCTCCAGACTGACGCAGGCGGGCAGGGCGGACGCCAATACCATCACGCCATAGAGGGACAAAAGCCGCTTATTCATGGCGCAACGCATCGATGGGATTGAGGCGCGCAGCACGACGAGCCGGAAAGAATCCAAAGAATAGGCCGACAAGCGCCGACGCGCCGAGGGCGACCATGGCGATTGGTGCGGACACGACAACAGGGAATTCTCCAAGACTGGCAGCCAATTGCGCCGCTGCAACCCCAAGGCCTGAACCGATTAACCCGCCGACGAGGCACAGTGCGATTGCCTCAAACAAGAACTGACCCAAGATGTCGGCCTTTCTCGCTCCAACGGCCATGCGCAGGCCGATTTCCCGGGTGCGCTCGGTCACCGAAACCAGCATGATATTCATCACCCCAACTCCGCCAACGATCAGTGAGACAGCAGCGGTGAAGGCTAGCAATACCCCCATGGTGGTTTGGGTCTCAGTGCGGGCGCGAATAAAGCTGGCAACGCTGAAAACACGAAAGTCATCACTGTCGCCCGGCCTAATTCGGCGGATCTCGCGCATGCGTTCCTCAAGGTAGAGCTGGGCTTCGGCCACGTCATAGTTATCGTCAATCCACACATCGATGCGCTGCACATGTTTGGGTGTGGTTCGGTGGGCGCCCAAAACGCGATTGCGCGCCGTGGACAGGGGAATGATGATGATATCATCTTGATCCCCGCCAAAGCCCGACTGGCCCTTGGCTTCCAGAACGCCAACAACTGTCAAGGGAACATTGTTGACCCGCAGCGATTGGCCGATTGCGCTCGACCCGTCAAACAGGTTGTCGGCTATGGTTTGGCCGATCACCGCGACCGCGGCGCCAGACGCCACATGGCGATCGGTGAGCAATTCCCCCTCACTTGCGCCCCAAGCTTGGGTCTCAAAAAAATCGGCATTCACGCCAAAAACTTGGGTGGTCCAATTTTGTTCACCGGCCACAGCAGTCCCTTGACCAGCATTGCGCGCAGCTACGGCCCGGGCGTAGGGTTCAAGAGCCAAATCCTCCACATCCTGATCCGTGAATGGCGCTGCCGCATTTGCTCCGCGCGACACACCGCCCCTGCGCAGATCGCCCGGGCGAATGGTGAGATTGGAGGCTCCCAGACGCGCAATTTGCTCATCGACTTGACGCGCCGCCCCCTCACTGATCGCCATCATCGTCATGACTGACGCCACGCCAATCATAATGCCGAGCATGGTCAGAAAACTGCGCAGCGGATTGACAATCAGCGCCTCGAAGGCCGAACGCAACGCGACATTCAACTTCATCACGCGGTCCTTTCATCACGCTCTATCTCGCCATCACGCACATGAATTTGCCGTTGTGCACATGCGGCCACATCAGGCTCATGGGTGACGAGGATGATGGTGATGCCTCCTGCGTTCAGTTGTGCTAGCAGGTCCATAATTTCTCGCGATGTTTTTGTATCGAGCGCACCGGTGGGCTCATCGGCGAGAATGATGGATGGCTCGCGCGCCAATGCCCGTGCAATGGCGACGCGCTGTTGTTGGCCGCCAGACAATTGCATGGGGCGATGAGCCATGCGGTCCTCTAACCCGACCAACGTCAAACATTCAGCCGCGCGCGCGGCGATGTCGACCCTATTGGTCCGCGCATAGCGCAAGGGTAGAAGCACGTTGTTCAGCGCCGAGGCGCGGTTGAGCAAATTGAACTGCTGGAACACAAATCCGACTGTTTCATTGCGCAGATCCGCCAACTCGTCATCACTGAGCGAGGACAGTTCGCGTCCATCGATCAAGAGGCGTCCGGAGGAGGGTGTATCCAAGGCGCCGATTAGATTCATCAAGGTGGATTTTCCTGACCCAGACGGGCCCATGATCGCGGTAAGCTCCCCGCGATAAATGTCGAGATCTATGCCGCGCAGTGCGTGAACCTGTTGATCGCCCATTGTGTACGTTTTGGTGACCTCTCGGCATGCGATCAACGCTTCGGAAGTGTGAGCGCCGGTCACTAGGAGCGATCCGCTTGGTGTTCGCGCACCCGCACGACGAACTCGTCACCTTCCTCGGCGCCGCCCAGAATTTCCACGTTAGTGCCGTCCGACAGCCCCACAATGATGCTTTGGCTGGCCAAGGCGTCATTTCCCGCCATCACATGAACGTCGACTACTCTCTGATTGATTCGGCGTTCGCGCATGGTCACGTAAGTGGCGAATTCTTCCTCCGTGAGATTGCGGCGCAGGACGCGTTCTGTGACGGCGACCATGCGTTCGCGCATGCGAGCCCGGTCAAACTGCGCGCCGACATCGCCAAACGATTCTTGAACGGAGCGAAACTCCGCTTGTAGCTCCTCACGGATGGTGGTGCGGCGGGCCTCGTCAATATTGAGCTCGTCCAGGAGTCGGCCCATCATTGGGCCACCCCTCGGCCGAGCGCCAGGGCTCTGGCCGCCCCCGTCTGCGCTGGCGCGCTCGATCACTTCAGGCCCATTGCGCGGCGGGCGAAACCGTACAGCCGCGTCTGCAATCCGCAATACATCTTCACGCTTATCAGCGGTGATCTCCACATTGGCCGTCATGCCAGGAAGCAACCGCCCGCGTGGATTGGCCGCCGCGATGACCACCGTATACGTCACAACATTTTGTAATTCTTGGCCGGCCAGGCGCACTTGTTCCACCACGCCTTCAAAGGCAATTTCAGGATAGGCGTCGACCCTAAACGACGCGGGATCGCCCGCATTGATGCCGCCTATGTCGGCCTCCACAACAGCGGCGTCGATGCGAATATCACCCAAATCCTGGGCGATCCGGAATAGAATTGGGGCCGACAGCGAGGCGGCGACTGTTTGGCCCACATCCACATTGCGTTCAATCACCACACCAGTGATGGGCGATCGGATCACCGTGCGCTCTAGGTCCACTTCGGCGGTTCGCAAAGCGGCGGTGCGTTGGGTCAACGTCGCCTCGGCGCTGCGATACTGCGCGCGTTCAAGCTCAAGATCAGCTTTCGCGACATCCAATTGACGCTGGGATTCCTCGAGAACCGAACGGGCAATGGCGTCCTCGGCAAACAATGCATTCTGCCGGGTAAAATCGCGTCTGATTTGCGCCAGATTGGCCTCGGCGCGCTTGATCGATGCTGATCGAACGGCCACATTCGCCTTGGCGCTTTCCACGTCAGCGCGTGCCGACTCCACCCGCGTCTCGAACGATTGTGGATCGATGCGGGCAATAATTTGACCTTGGGTGACCTGTGTATTGAAGTCAGCGTTTAATTCTAAAATTTGGCCCGAAAGTTGAGAGCCCACTTCAACGGTTGTGAGCGCGCGTACAGAGCCGGCGGCCGAAACCAATCTGGCCACATCGCCTCGGTCCACGACGGCGGTCTCGATGGTAAACTTGGCGTTTGAGCCGTTTGGACGCCAACGGTGCGCGGTGCTTGCGCCGACAATGGCAATGACGGCGGCGCCCATTAAAACGCCGCCTAGCCGCCAACGTATCTTACGCATTCCTTCCTACCGCCCCCAATTGAACGCCGCCCTCATGCTCATGCTTAGCCGTCCTCCACTAAGTCGTCCATTGGGTTAAACGGCGCGTAGAGGCTAATTCCGTCAACGGTGAACCTCTATTTCGAAGGTTGTTGCAGCGCTATACGATCGGCGCTGCGCCAATGGGCCGGACAGATTGTCCAGCGAATGGGCCTCAGGCGAACTGGTTTGGCGTGAGCCATCCCAAGCTTGAATGGGGGCGGTTCGCGTTATAATCCGCGCGCCAATCCGTTCTCGCCGTGTGCGACAAGACATGAATACCTGTGCGGTGCTGCTTCGCGCGGCAATGCGATAGCAGATGCTGAACCTTCAGTCTTTTTCAGCTCTCTGATTGGCGCTGGAATCGGGCGTGTTGGCGCCAATACCAATTAGCTTAATGCAAGGAATATGACCTGCCATTAACCATGAGCAAGTTGAACGGTCCGAGCTGAACCGGGCAGACAGGCCGGGTGAACTTGCTCCCGTTCCTGGGCCATCTGATCCGAGAAAATCCCGGCTGATTTGCTCAGGGTGGACTGCCTGATCCTGAGCTCATCATCAATGTCGCCGGCACTTCATAGCCGAGAGAGGAGTGTGCTCGCCTGGTATTGTAGGGGCGGCGCCATCACGGTGGGGATGAGGGTGCACCAAGCCGACCCCGCTCTGAGGTTTTGATGGAT
Organism: uncultured Caulobacterales bacterium; assembly: GCA_964636945.1. Classification (GTDB taxonomy): domain Bacteria; phylum Pseudomonadota; class Alphaproteobacteria; order Caulobacterales; family Maricaulaceae; genus CAZADA01. The sequence continues at coordinate 55,473 of CAZWVH010000006.1, forward strand.
GATCAGGCGAGCGGCGTTCACCACATTCATCTGCGCGCGTGCACTTTGTGTGACATCTGTTTGCATGGTTCACTGTTATGGCGCTTAAACGCGACTATTTATCGTGGCGGCCCCGCATCCCGTTAAGTGTTTCTGCCGCAAAACTGGCGAGCATGGCCGATCGCTTTGGATTTTGTGCGATTGTGTATCCCAACACTGCACAAACGCCCAATGTGATGAACGGTCGGTCTCTGATGATGTCGCCAACGAGGAATTCGGGCAATTCAAGAAGGGAATTCGCTTTGGCTTGACGGGTTTGCTTGCGCCGGTGACGCAGCGCTTGCATCCACGCAACGAGCACACCGCACAGTGCCGCGAACGCGCCCGCCACTGAGAACGCCGCCCACATGGGCCCGAATCTCGGTGAGAGCGCCCAAAACAGACCAACGCCTAATGCGGACAAACCGATGAAGACGGCAAACGCCGCCAACACCCCCAAGCCAAGTCTGGTTGCTAACATGGCTTAACGGCTCATGAGCATTCCGAGGACAAGACCGAGCCCGGCCGCCAGCGCACACGCGCCAAGCGGATTTCGGCGCACTTCCGCACGGGCATGGTCAGCCAACTCCCCAGTTCTTTCCTCAGCCAGATGGGCAAGATGCTCGACACTTTTGGCTTCATGATGAACTTTGTTGCCCACAACAGCGGACATATCCTTGATAAGCCTTTGGACGTCAGACTTAAGGTCAGCGATATCGGTCTGTAGATCGTCCGTAGAAGTTGCTTTCGACCCAGCGCCTTGATCTCGCACACTGGATTCTGACCGCGTAGCCATAGTGAAGTCCTCCTTTGTTTGTCTACCGATGTACTATAACGCAAAACTTTAGAACTCGTTCGTCGGTAAAGCACCACCGTATAACTTCATAGCGGTAAATCAGGTGTAACTGCAGAAAATTAAAGCACGTAAACAGGGGCATATCGCATTCATTTAGAATTGGCCGGAGCCTTGGTTCGGCCGCGGCGTTTCTCCAGCGTCAGTAACTCGATTTGGAGAAGCATCATGATGTTACGTCAATTGACCGCTTGCAGCGTACTGGGATTAGCGGCGGCCGCAGGAGCAGGCGCATACGCTCAAGATCGTTATGGCGATGATGGGCCGGGCGCACCGGGCTTATATTTTTCAGGCGGCTATTCGTACTTCAATTTTGAAGGTGACAACGGTCTGGACGCTGATGTGAACGCCCTCACGGGACGGGCCGGCTTTCAGTTTTCCCAGTTTTGATCGGTTAATGCTGATGCTAGTTTTGGCTTTGACGATGATCAGTTCGATTTTGATAGCGAAGAGGATGACTTCGACCTCGACGACGATGACGATGGCGATCTTGACGATCTTTTGGAGGGGCCAGGCGATGCCGGCAAATTATGTTAGCCATGTTGGAGCTTGACTGGCGCGCATCCCGTCAACCAATTAAGCCATGGCAAAAAAGGTCGACACACCCCGAATGCTCCGATTGATCATCACCGCTGTGGCCGCAATTGGCGGTGGCGTGGCCGCCGGCCGCCATGTGCTGGATAAATCCATCAAAAGCCGGGTGTCCACTGAGGTGGATGCCGCCAAAGAACGTGCGATACTTGAGCTCAACAAATCGGTCGACCGGGTGTTGGCGGAAAAGATCAGGACTTTTGTGATCAACGTCCTGATCAAAGTCGCCGTGGTTGCGGCGATCTATGTCGGCTTGCGACTCAACTATCTGACGCCAGACGGATTTCGAGTCATTTCTCTGCTGGCGATCGCCGCGTTTGTCACGCGTGATGTGCTCAATGTGGCGCCATATGTGGTTCCCGCCTTTCGCTTGGCGCGGCGACATGGGTGGAGCCCACGCAAAATCGTCACCGAAACCGTGGCGGCCACCGTGTTTGAACGCGCCTACGCGGAAGTGTTGGTCGAGGCCGAAAAGGGGACCAACCGCATTTGGCTCGGCCTATCGAAGTATTCCGCCCATAGCTTGTCTGAGGAAGTCGCGCGCGCAGTCGCCGATGTTGTGGCTGAGGTCAGCTATAAACCCATACGCTTTCGCGTGTTGTTTGCGGTGGGGGTCTTTGTCACGTTGTCCCTGTTGTATACTGGCTTTGTATTCGTAATGTTGCGTTAAGGAGGTGGACGCAATGCCAGGCATTGCACAACGCCAGCTTCAATTATTGTGCCGATCCTTTCGGATTGTACCGCTAGACTCCGGGAGGTCCGTCCTATCGCGCTTTTGAATTCCAATCGCCGTCAATCGGTGGAGACCATTGGCGATGAGGCCAATCCAATCATTCTCATCGATGACGCCTTCGCTGATCCCATGGGCGCGCGCACTGCTGCCCAGAAGGTCAGATTTGGGAAGATCGGTCCGTTCTATCCAGGTATTCGCGCACCGTTGGCGCCAGCGTTTTCAGCTGCACTTTATGCGGAACTGTCGGACATTCTGGAGGAACTTTATGGCCACGAAGCCAAGGGTCTTGTGGGGGAAAGCTTTTTTTCCTTGGTGACCACGCCGCCCAGTGAACTCATGCCAATCCAAAGACTGCCCCACTATGACGGAATCGGGCGCGATCAGTTTGCGGCCATTGCCTATATGAGTGAAGACGATCTAGGCGGCACCGCATTTTTTCGCCACCGCGCCACAGGATTTGAAACGGTGGACCAGACGCGCTTTGAGCCCTTTAAAGCCGCCTTAGAAGCCGATGTCAGCAAACACGGCCTTCCACCCATGGAATACATGCTGAGCGGTGAGCCCCTGTTTGATCGTATTGCTGTTTATCCGCCCCGGTTCAACCGTTTACTGTTTTATCGCGGTATTCAGTTGCATAGCGGGTCGATCACGGCGCCGGATAAGCTATCGTCAGATCCGGCAAGGGGACGGCTCACCATCACATCGTTCTTCAAAAAGCCCAACTGAGAAAAATGGCGGCAATTGACCAAATCGCGCATGCGCGGGGCTGATGCCAATTGGATTCAATGTAGACTGCTTTAATGGATCGCAGAAAGGTTAGTCGGCCATGTCTGGTGCACCAAACGCGCCGCT
>CAZWVH010000006.1:58619-60788 GCA_964636945.1 uncultured Caulobacterales bacterium
AGTTTTTCATTGATGCGTCGGGCTTTCGCGGCCTCTTGATCGAGCAGGCCTTGAAGACCGGCTATCAAGACTGGACGCACTGGCTGCCGTGTGATCGCGCGGTCGCGGTCCCGTGCGCGCATGCGAGTGAAAAGTTGACGCCTTACACCCGCTCCACAGCGCGTGAGGCCGGTTGGCAATGGCGCATCCCGCTGCAGCACCGGACCGGGAATGGTTATGTCTACTCGAGTGGATTCATTGACAATGAAGCTGCAGCCGAGACCCTGCTCGCCAATCTCGACGGCGCGCCATTGGCCGACCCTCGCGTGTTGCAGTTCACCACAGGCCGGCGGAACAAGTTCTGGCATAAGAATTGTCTGGCGATCGGATTGGCCGCAGGGTTCATGGAGCCGTTGGAGTCCACCTCGCTGCATCTGATTCACATGGGGATTATCCGCTTCATTGCGCTCTTCCCCAGCCGGGACGCCAGTCCGCTTTCAGCCGAGGAGTACAATCGGCTGACGACCGACGAATATGAGTGGATCCGCGATTTTCTGATTCTCCACTACCACGCCAATGAACGCACGACCGGCGAGCTCTGGCGGATGGTGCGCGAGATGAGCATCCCCGACCCACTGGCTTACAAGATCGAGCAATTCCGTCGCAATGCGCGTCTGGTCTCCTCGGGCATTGAGCTGTTCAGCAACCCCAGCTGGCTAGCGGTGTTTTTGGGGCAGAACATTATTCCCGAACGCTACGATACGTTGGCGGACGTTCGCGGCGTGGATGGCGCCAAGCATTTGGCGATGATCAAACACGCCATCGCTGAAGCGGCCGAGGCCATGCCCACCCATAGGCAATACATTGATCGCCATTGCAAAGCCGCCGAGCTGGGCGCGGTGGGCTAACCTGTTCCTTCTGCTAAACCACGGCCTGATTGGCTGGGGTGCCTTCGCCAAAATGCGTGCGCACAAATTCTTCATGCGTGGGGAGCTTGGCGGCGGCTTGGGTGACGATGCGTTCGATGTCGGTCAAGAATTGATCGAGCTTGTCGGGCTCCAGCAGATCGGCCATGGGATGATGACGCTCGGGGGTTACCCCTTGGCCAAGCATGACTTGCAACCAACTGGATGTGATGAACAGGTCTTCTTGTTCGTGGTAAAGGCCGCCGCTTTCGCGAAACAACGCCATTTTGCGCTTTAGCGTATCGGGCACGTCCATTTCCCGGCAGTCGATCCAATACTGCGTATCGGTGCGCTCATTGAGATGGTAGTGCAGGATCAGAAAGTCCCGGATCTTTTCAAACTCCAGCGTCATTTGCCGGTTATATTCATTGCGCTTGGCGGTGTTGTCGCCGTCCGTCGGGAAGAGGGGGATCAAACGGCTGACGCCCGATTGGATCAGATGGATGGAGGTGGACTCCAACGGCTCGAGGAACCCGCTTGATAAGCCCAGCGCCACGCAATTGCGCGCCCAAAATTGATCGCGCCGACCGGTGGTGAACTTGATCAGGCGTGGTTCGGCCAGCGGCTCGCCCTCTAAATTGGCCATCAAGGTCTCGTGCGCCTCGTCATCGCTGAGATAGGCGCTGGAATAGACATGGCCATTGCCAGTGCGGTGCTGCAGCGGAATGCGCCATTGCCAACCGGCTTGGTGCGCGATGGCTTGGGTATAGGGACGGAATGGGCCGTCATTGGCGCAGGGCGCGGCGAGGGCGCGATCGGACCGCAGCCATTGCGACCAATCCTGGTAGCCGACATCCAAGGTCTGACCCAGCAGCAGGGAGCGAAAGCCCGAACAATCAACGAAAAAATCGCCCTCAATTTCATCACCGCTCTCAAGTCTGACCGCGCGCACATCGCCGCTTTCGCCATGGCGCAGTACGTCGACAATCTTGCCCTCAATCCGCCGGGCGCCATGCTGTTCGGCGAAGGCGCGCAGGAACCGACCGTAGAGTGCGGCGTCAAAGTGATAGGCATAGACGATGCCGGAGAGGGGGGTGTTCCCCAATTTCTCCATGGGCGCAAATTTGAGGTCCTTCACCGCTTGGGTGTTGACGCAATAGTCCCAAAGATCTTTCGTTGACCCCAGCGCTCTGCTGCGCAGCCAATAGTGATGAAAATGGGTGCGGTTCAGATCGAGGCCAATTTTACCAAAATTGTGAAGATAGGAATGGCCCAGTTGTTTCCA
>CAZWVH010000007.1:0-57654 GCA_964636945.1 uncultured Caulobacterales bacterium
GTGATACCGAATTGGCGTTGTATATTCCCTATGACTTTGTGGTTTTGCCTAAGAGTCTGTCGTTCTTCACTCAAGAATTTTAACGCAGCGACCGTGACGCTCTCAGCGTGCTTGGCGGTTGCACCCAACCGCGCCGGCGTTGCAACAAACTTTTGTATCGATCGATCCAAATAATATATTGCCAAAATAGAATGACCGCTCTATTCGTAATGTATGGACCGTTCTAATTGGAGTGTGGCCATGGTGGATGAAGTTCGCAAAGCGCGACTGGAGCTGGTAACCGGCGGCAAGCCGCGCACTGACGTGGTTCATGACAGCGAGGATCGCCGGGTCACAAAGCGCGGCGCCATCAGCCGCGATCGCATTCTGGATGCGGCCATGTCTCTGCTTGCGGAGGGCGGTTATCCGGCGATTTCCATTTCTGCGGTGTGCAAGCGGGCTGAGGTTTCTGCGGCGTCGCTCTACCACCATTTCGGCGACAAGGCCGGGCTGATGGAGGCGATGATCGAGGACTCCATCGTGCTCGCCGCCAATCGGTTTCTGGACCTGATGAGCAGCTATGACCACCCGCTGGACCAGATTGGCTCTTACATCGAAACCATGCGTGCTCTGGGCAGGGATTATCGCGGCAACACCATTGGCGTGCTCGCTTCATTGGCCCAAGGATGCAGCGAATCTCCAGAAATGGCCAAAGCCATTCAAGGCGCACGGGCGCGGGCTTGGCGGTTTGTCGCCGCCGAAATGGGCGATCATTTTGGCGTCGAGGATGGGATGATGTTCGCCCACCTCCAATTCGCCTTCGCCACCTACATTATCCATGTCGCTCAGTCCACAGAGGGACGCGACGAGATCAATGCCCTTTACGATAGCCTGCACCGGTTCTTGATCCTGCTGATCGCCGCGCTGCGTCCCGACTTTGCCAAAGATCCCCGATTTGCGGCCGCATTGGCAGAGGCAAGCCGCGACCGTCCGTTTGACTCCACCGAAAACGACAAAGCCATCACGCAAAGGAGAGAGCCATGACTGCCGCTTCCCTCACCTCCCCGCCATACAAGCCGCGTGTGCGCCCGCTCAAGGCCGCCAAGGCGATGATCGGGTTCTTGCGCAACAAAGAAGCCACTTACGAGGTGTTCCAATTGGTGCGAGCCCTGGACGGCCCGATTGTGGAGCGAAACTTTCGCCAGTTTCGCGCCTCGCCGGTGGGACAACGCGTGTTGAAGCGCAAACAGGATTTGCTGCATACGTTGAGTGACCGAAATTCGCTGGCCGCTATGCCCGAAGGCAGTTTGGGCCGCGCCTATCTCGATTTCATCACCCGTGAAGGTCTGTCCGCAGAGGGCTTTCAGGCCGAAATGGACGCCACTGGCGAGAACATGGACAAGCTTGGCGAGGACCGGGCGCGGTTCATCTACCGGTTTCGCCACACCCATGATCTCTATCATGTGCTGACCGGTTATGGTCGCGATTTTGTTGGTGAACTTTCGCTGGTCTCGTTCACGCGAAGACAGAACAACAGCCGCGGATTGGCTGTGTTGGTATTTTTTAGTCGTCTCAAAGCCATGCGCGACTATCCCGGCCTCGGCGTCAACGCCTGCATTAGCGAGGGGCTGCGGCTCGGGCGCCAAGCTGGCAATCTGATGAATGCTGATTGGGAGGCACTATTGCGCATGCCCCTTCACGACGTGCGCAAACAGTTGAAAATCGGCCCGCCTCGTCGGTATCTGGCGATCAAGACGAGCGCCGAACTGCTTGACCAACGTTATCGCGAGGATTTGTTGGGCGCTGCGCAGCCCGCCTAAAGCCCAAATCTGGCCCAGCTGATGCGGTCTTCGATGCTCGCGAGGAGCGTATCAGCCCCGCCGCCCAATAACCGCGCGCCCAGCGGTTGTTTCGCGGCGGGGATTTTCTTGATTTGCACGTCCTCGCCGAATTTTTCCCGCAGGACTGCCGGCAAATGGCCGGTGGCGTCGATCAGACCCAGCCGCACGGCCTCCAGTCCCGTCCACACATCGCCTTCGAACAATTCTGAATCTTCGTCGAGCTTATCGCGACGACGCGACTGGACCAAAGCAATAAAGCTTTCATGGATGGCGCCTTGGATTTCGTGGACGAAGGTGCGATCGCCTTCCCGTTCCGGCTGAAACGGATCGAGGCGCAGTTTGTGCTTTCCTGCAGTGTAAACCCGTCGCTCCAATCCCAATTTCGCCAGAGCCTCATGGGCGCCAAAGCCAGCGCCAATGACACCGATCGAACCAATGAGCGAGCTTTCGTCGGCGAAGATTTCATCGCCTGAACAGGCCAACATGTATCCGCCCGAGGCCGCCACATCCTCGCAAAACACCAATACACGCTTTTGCTTTTCCTCGGCGAGTGCGCGGATCCGATCATGGATGAGTCGCGATTGCACCGGACTGCCGCCAGGTGAATTGACCACCACCGCCACCGCGGAAGCGCGGGTCATGCCAAAGGCTTTTTCAATGGCGTCTTCCACACCCGTCAAGCTCAACCCCCGAGCGAGCCGGCCGGCGCGTCCGACCACGCCGTCCAGACGCACCACGGGCACCAACGCCCTGGTGGAGCGCCAAAATGCAAGCTTCTGTATGAATTCCTTGGCAGACATGACGATATCTGTAGCGGGGCTTGGTTAATGAAGCGTGGGGCAATTCCTGCTCAAATGGGCGCAATCGGTGACACCCGTGACCAGATTAGATCGTTAGTCTGCCTATGGTTCGATGGCCCCAGCCTCGATGAGAACACGGCGCGCGCGCGACTCGTCATCAGTATGGATCATCAATCGGCGCTGAATAGCGGAAATTGATCCATCCATCACGCTGGCGTGTTGATCCATAATCAGAGGCTGGAATCCCGCGTCACGCAACAGCGCTTCAACCCAACCCAGAAACACCACATCATTTGTTCGAAGCAATTCGATCACGAACCCACTCACGCTTATGCGACTTTGCGCCTCTGTTCCTTTGCTTGCTCAGGCGAGCACGCATTCGTATTGTCTCTCACACTCAACACTCAGCGCAAGAGACCTGCTTTGAGCCTGCAAGCTTCAGCCGACGCGCCCCGACCGACCCTAACGACCTCTACGCTCGAGCAGCTCATGGACTTGCTCGAAAGCGATATGGCGGCGGTGGATGCATTGATATCTCAGCGCATGGCCAGTGAAGTGCCCATGATTCCCGAGCTCGCCGCGCATCTGATCCAAGCCGGCGGCAAACGCGTTCGCCCCATGGTGACTTTGGCGGCGGCGCGCATGCTGAATTACGAAGGCCAGCATCATCATCGCTTGGCCGCCACCGTGGAGTTTATTCACACCGCCACCTTGCTCCACGATGATGTGGTGGATCAGAGTGCGCTGCGTCGCGGTCAGGCTTCGGCCAATATGGTGTGGGGCAATGCGGCCAGCGTCCTGGTGGGCGATTTCTTGTTCGCCCAATCATTCAACCTGATGGTGGAAACCCAATCGCTCAGAGTGCTCGAGATTTTGTCACAAGCCTCTCGTGTGATCGCGGAGGGCGAGGTGGCGCAATTGGCCTCAGCCAATGACCTCGACATGACCATCGAGGATTATTTCAAGATTATCGATGGCAAGACCGCAGCGCTGTTTGCCGCGGCCGCCCAAGTGGCCGCCGTCATCAGCAACCGACCGGACGCGGAGGAACGCGCGCTGGCAAAATATGGCCGCCAGCTTGGCTTGGCATTCCAATTGGTTGATGACGTCTTGGACTATGGAGGCGTGCAAGCCCGCCTGGGCAAGCGTGTCGGAGATGACTTCCGTGAAGGCAAGGTCACCTTGCCAGTGGTGCTCGCCATCAAAGGCGCAAGCGACGAGGACCGCCGCTTTTGGACGCGCGTGATGATCGACTTGAACCAGGACGAAGGCGACCTGGAAATGGCGATAGATCGGCTGAAGGCGTCCGGGGCATTGGCGCGCGCCAGTGAGCGCGCCCGAGAACACGCCCGCGCTGCGCGATCGGCGTTGGAGCCATTTGCAGAGAATGACTACCGATCTGCGCTGATGGAGCTCGCGGACTTTGTCGCAGAGCGAACATATTGAATTTTCGGCAATCCTGACCGGAACGCTGGAGCATGACGGCGTACTGGCGTCGGCGTTGGAGCGCGCACGATTCCATCGTCCAGTTTGGGCGCGGTAAAAAACGTCGCGCTGCATACGCCCATGCCGAGCACCAATGCCGCAAGGCCAACAAGGGGCCCCAGCGCACTCAGCGAGATATTGGCGATGAGTGCGATCACGCCACAGGCTGCGGTCTGTAGCCACACACGGCGTGACACAGTGACGTGGCGCACACCGCTACGTAGCCAACGCTGGTAGGCGTGCTCCCGATGCGGCTCCAATAGGCTTGCGCCTCGCCGTGCGCGAATCCACTGGGTCAACAGCACGTCGATCAACAGCGGCGCAACAAATAGCGGGCAAAGGTAGATGGCGCCCGACGGCGCAGCTTTGGCGTAGATCAGGGCCGTGAATGCAAACAAACCGCCAAGGAACAACGCGCCCACATCACCCAGAAAAACTTGGGCGTTAGTGCGGGCATTCAGAGGCGAAAAGCCCAGCGACGCCCCCAGACCCGCGACAGACAACAACACAGCCGTGTTCGCGCCGGCGAAGAGCGCACAAAGGCCAAGTACGCCAAACGCTATGGCCATAACACCGGCCAACAATCCATTGGCCCCGTCCATAAAGTTTGATGCATTGGCGGCCGTGAATATCCAAAGAGCCGAGCCCAGAAGACCAAAAACAAACGGTAGGTTCAGGGATACTGACGTGGTCACAGGGAAGGCGTCGACAACGCCACCGGTCACGGCGAGGCCGCAGCTAATCGCAATGAGAAGCGCAAATTTGATCCGCGGCGAAACTTCCCAAATGTCGTCAATAAGCCCCATACCTGCTAGCAGGCTCAACATGATCACACCGCCCGCAACAGCGATCAGATCTTCGGGCGTCAGCGCATCAGCAGGTCTGGCAATCATCAACAGCGACAGCGCCAATCCAACGCCGAGCACCACGCCCAAACCGCCGGACTGCGGCGTTGGGTTAACATGACTAGAACGTCCGTTTGGAACTTGGACTGGGCCGCATGTTGCAACGCAGCGCGCCACCCAATGCGCTGCGCACCAAGCTGCAACCAACATAATGAGGAGCCACGTCGCCATGACTGTCTCCCTATTCAAGCTTGGTTAACACTCCCCTTACACACCCCTGTTCGCGTGCATCGGAAGAATTGTCAATTCACCTTGCAAGTAATTCCGTGCATATCCTCATGACCGCCCAGCGTTGCAGCGCGCACCCACCACTGGGGCTTGTGTTGATTCATAAGCAATTCAGCATGTTGCGCCGCACCATGGGTGCGATAGACACAAAATACAGTGGCGCCGGATCCTGACATGCGCGCCAACAACGCATCGGGCATATCGATGAGTCTGGCGACAATTTCCGATATCTCCGGAACGAGCTGAATTGCTGGCTCCATCAGATCATTCGCTGATCCCGCCAGATGTTGGATGGCCTCGTCCACATTTGAGGCGCTTGGTGGTGGGGACTCGCTTGAGGCAAACGACGCGCCAGAGTCGGCAAACGCGCGAAACACATCCGGCGTAGACACGCGTTTGCCTGGATTGGCCAGGACGACCGGCAGTCTAGGCCAGTGTGCAAGCACTTGAATTTTATCTCCAATTCCCGTCATGCGCAAAGGAACGCCGGCGGTGCAGCATGGACCATCAGCGCCCAGGCTCCTGGCCAGTTCATCTTGCACAGCCCGGCTCAGATCGCCGCCCCACACGGCGTGGGCGGCGCGTATCGCCGCCGCGGCATCGCTGGTTCCGCCGCCAATGCCCGACGCCAAGGGCAGGTTCTTTTCAATAAAGGTCACAAGTTCGTCGCGATCCTGACCGAGCCGATGCGCGAGCCTCGCAATGGCCGAATCTGTGGACAGCAATTGCGCACGCTCGGCTTCGTCCGACAGGTCGGCCCCAAACGGTCCAGAAAATCGCGACGTCCCAGCATTGATGGCATGACGCTGTCGGACAGTGATGCGATCACCCACATCGGCAAAAGCCACCACGCTGTCGAGCAAGTGATAGCCGTCTGAGCGCCGCCCCGTCACACGTAATGTGAGATTGATCTTGGCCGGCGCGAAGGCGGTGGCGAATTCAGCAGGCTTGTGCATTCCGTTTGGATCGTGTCACTCGCTCGACCCGTCGGTTGCATTGGCGAGACCAAATTGGATTTTGCGCTGCAGGTCAGAGCGGTGGGACGGTGATGGATCAAGGTCCAATGCGCGGTTCCACTGAAATCCAGATTCCAGCCGCCGACCGACCCGCCAATACGCATCGCCGAGGTAGTCATTAATGACAGGGTCATCGGGCTCCAAGGCTGCGGCGCGTTCAAGCTGGCTTACCGCATCATCGTATTCACCGAGCTTGAAGTGCGCCCTGCCTAGAGCCGCCACAAATTGCGGCGCATCGGGCGCAATATCCACCGCCCGCTTAATTAACGCAAAAGCTTCCGGCAGATTTTCATCGCGATCCAGCCATACCTCGCCCAAGCCATTCATCACTGATGGGTGGTCCGGCGCGAGATCCAAAGCCGTTTGTAAATCGCTTTGTGCGCCTTCCCAGTCACCAATAGCCTCGCGCGAAGCCGCCCTGGCGAAATAAACAATCCAATGTTCGCGCCCCACACCGCCATCATTGGCGGCTGATTGAAGAATCGAATTTTGGATGGCGATGGCCTGATCATGCTGGTCCAGTGCGGCATACATGTCCGCCAAAGATAACCGCGCCTGAATGCCGCGTTCGTTATCCACTGCGCGGCGCGCCACCGATAACGCCTCTTGTGTCCGTCCAGCGTCCAGCAATAGCCAAGCGGCCTGAATATCCAGCTGCGACGAATAGGCGGGACTATCGGGGTCGATGATCAACACGTCGAGCGCTTGGTCCGAAAACCCGGCTTGGCTCAAAACTTGGCCTAACAGATACCGCGCCGGGCCATTGGCTGGATCAATATCGAGCGCAAGGCGCAAATAAAGGATCGCCAAATCCGCATTTGCGCGTGGAGCCACGGCGGCGGTCGGCGCAAACACGGCGAGCGACGCGCCAGATGCGGGGTCGTCAACAAAAGCGAGGGCATTTTCGCCGGACGCGATGCGCGCTAACCCCGCCAAAGACGCATCGTCATTCGGCCGTTCTAAGAGATTGGCGCGATACAAAATAGCAGCTTCAGACGTTCGCCCATCGCGTTCTAAAAACCGTCCATAAGCCTCAATGGCGGTCCACCGTAATACGCCACTCGACAAAGCGCGCTCAAATGCGATGTCGGCTCCGCGACTGGCGCCAGCGCGCTCCAAAATCAACGCAGCGTGCAGCTGCGTAATGTGTGCAAGCAAAGGGGCGTCATGAGGCGCCTTAAGCGACACAAGCGCTGCGTCGACTTCACCTTTACCTTCATATGCCCACGCCAGCATCATGGAGCCCACGACGCGGTTGAACGGCCCGAGGTCGCCACCCTCCAACAGATCCACCGCGCGCCCATATCGACCGCGCTTGATGGCGCGTCCAGCGAGCACCAATCGCGCAAGCGGGTCTTGATACGGCGACGCCAGTAGCTCTTCAGCCAGCGATGCGGCCCTGTCCATATCGCCGGAGGCGATCGCACTCATAAAGGCGCGGTGCACCACAACCAGATTGTCGCCTTCGCGCGACAAGGCGGCGTCATAGTAGGACAATGCCGCGTTCGATTCACCAATGGCGGTCGCATATGTCCCCGCGAGAAACAAGCCATAGGAGGTGGGCTCGTCGACAGGGACGACAAACCGACGAGCCTGCGGTCCAGTGGTGCACGCCGCGAGCAGCGAAAACACAGCGCCAACAGCAATAAGGGAGCGAAAAGACATAGGGTTATGATCACCAGCCGTTTGAGAAATGACAATCACCTGATCGCATGTCCCCGGCCACGCGCAGTTCGGGTTTACATATTCGGATAATTTGGTCCACCACCGCCTTCTGGCGTCTTCCATACAATGTTTTGATTTGGATCTTTGATGTCACATGTTTTGCAGTGGACGCAGTTTTGCGCATTGATCACGAACTTTGGTTCCCCGCCCTCTTCAACCCACTCATATACACCCGCGGGACAGTAGCGTTGCGATAACCCCGCATAAACGTCGTGTTCGCTATTTTTTTGGAGATTCATATTGACCACATGCAAATGGACCGGCTGGTCTTCTTCGTGGTTGGTCGCAGAAAACGAAACATTGGTCAGCTTATCAAACGTGATCACGCCATCAGGCTTGGGATAGTCGATGGGCTTGTGTTTGCTCGCAGGCTCAGTGGCCTCGTGGTCAGCTTTCCCGTGCTTGAGCGATCCCATAAACGAAAACGGGGAGAACCCGCCAAATAATGTGGTGCACCACATGTCGACGCCGCCGAGCGTCACGCCGCCAAACGTGCCAAATTTGCTCCACAATGGTTTGACGTTGCGCACTTTTTTGAGCTCTTTGTGCACCCAACTCTTATCATAAGCCGATTGATACGCCGTAAGTTCATCATTGGCCCGGTTGTCACCCAGCGCTTCGAACGCCGCCTCGGCTGCGAGCATGCCGGTCTTCATCGCGTTATGACTGCCCTTAATCCGCGGCACATTCACAAAGCCCGCCGAACACCCAATCAGAGCGCCACCGGGAAACGCGAGCTTTGGGACCGATTGGTATCCCCCCTCGGTGATCGCTCGCGCCCCGTAGGCGACGCGTTCGCCACCCTCCAGAACCGGCTTGATCGAAGGGTGCAGCTTAAAGCGCTGAAACTCTTGATAGGGCGAAAGGTAGGGGTTCTTATAGTTCAAATGCACCACGAACCCGATCGCCACAAAGTTATCGCCGAAGTGATATTGGAATGAGCCTCCTCCGGTATCGCTCTTCAGCGGCCAGCCGAATGTGTGCTGGACAAGACCTTTGTCGAAAACGTCATCGCGCACTTTCCATAATTCTTTCAGACCAATGCCGAATTTGGGCGGCTCTTTGCCTTCGCGAAGGTTGAATTTTTCGATGGCGATCTTTGACAATGAGCCACGGACGCCCTCGCCCAACAGCGTGTATTTGGCGTGAATGTCGACACCCGGGGTATAAGCGCCCGGCTTTTCCTCGCCCTCGCGGCTGACGCCCATATCGCCGGTGCGAACGCCGATGACTGCGTTTGCCTCGTTGAACAATAACTCGGCTGCGGCAAATCCGGGATACACTTCCACGCCCAGATCTTCGGCTTTCGCCGCCAGCCAGCGCGTGGCCATGGCCAATGAGCCGATATAGCAATGTTTGTTGTGCATTAGCGGCGGCATCATGAAGCCCGGCAGCCCCATTCCGCCAGATGGGCCAAGCGTGAGAAATCGATCCTTTTTCACTTCAGTGTCGAACGGCGGCTCGGGATCTTCGCGCCAGTCAGGGAGCAACTCATCCAAAGCCTTCGGGTCCATCACAACGCCGGACAGAATGTGCGCGCCAACCTCAGAACCCTTTTCGAGGACTGCAACTGAGACCTCTCGATCAACTTCGGCGGCAAGTTGCTTTAAGCGAATGGCCGCGCTGAGGCCCGCAGGTCCCGCGCCGACGATAACAACATCGTACTCCATGACATCGCGCTCGACTTCCTGCTCGCTCATCTTTGCTCCTTTGGTCGTTACCCTCGACCGCTTGGCGTTCGCCGCTGTTTTCGCTTACCTATGACATAGCAAGTCATCGCGGTACGGACATCCTTGATGTGAAGCCAGGCCCATCGTCAAACACACATACCCGAAACGCCGCGCTCGCCATTCTGCGATGGTGGAGAGAGGCTGGCGTGGACGTCGGCGATGTTCGTGACAAGCCCACACCACACCAGACTCACTCCGAAAGGCGTGCAAACAGTGCCTCTGCGCAGATGCGCGAACCTGGGCCCCGTCCATCTGCGGAGGATGGCGATGATATCGCGACGAAACGCCGCAGCGTTCGAGCGCCTCAGCCGCCTCCAGCACTTTCAACACAGCTGCAAACCGCCACCGAACTTTCGCGCAAAGCAAACTCGCTTGATGAACTCAAAGCAATCCTAGAAAAATTCGAGCGCCATCCCCTGCACGCCACAGCGCAAAACACCGTATTCGCTCGCGGCGACGTCAATGCGGACCTCATGATTGTGGGCGAAGCGCCGGGTCGAGACGAAGATCGGGAAGGCAAGCCGTTTGTTGGCCGTTCGGGTAAATTGCTGGACGCCATGTTCGCCGCCATTGGCCTGTCGGCTGAACGCGGCGTTTACATCACTAACGTCGTCAATTGGCGCCCGCCGGGAAATCGATCCCCCAGCGCCGAAGAAATCCAGCTCTGCCTTCCCTTCATCCATAGGCATATCGCTTTAAAAAACCCCAAAATCCTTGTGCTGACCGGCAGCGTTGCCGCGCAGTCTTTGGGCAATGTCACTACGGGGATCACGCGTCTACGCGGGCGCTGGATTGAGTACAAGATTGGCAATGGCAAGTCTCTGCCGGCCATGCCGATTTATCATCCCGCATTCCTGCTCCGCCGACCGGAGGAAAAACGCGACGCCTGGCGCGACCTTGTGGCAATCGAGTCAAAACTCAATGGGCTAACATGATTTTGTTCGCTTTTTGTTCTTGACGACTACGTGTTCTCCCGCCAATCTGGGGGCATGATAGATTATCCCCGACATTTAGCGCGTCCAAAGCATGCCAGGGGGCGCGGCGCATTAAGCAATGTGGGCTCGCGCTATGAGCCAACTGACCATGTGAGCCTTGATGATGGTTGGGGCGCGTTGGACGATGAGACCTCGCCCAAGACCGAAGTCACCGCCCTCAGTCAAAAATCACTGATCACCTACAACACCTCGCCTGATCTCTCGTTTGACCGCACGATCAATCCGTATAAGGGCTGCGAGCATGGCTGTATTTATTGCTATGCGAGGCCCAACCACGCCTATCTCGGTCTTTCTCCGGGGCTCGATTTCGAACGCAAAATTTTCAGCAAACCCAATTCGGAAGCATTGTTGCGAGCCGAGTTGGCAAAACGGGGCTACCGGCCTCGCCCCATTATTCTGGGTGGCGACACCGATCCATATCAACCGGCCGAACGGCGTTTAGGGATCACCCGTCAAATCTTGGACGTGCTCGTTGAAACGCGCCATCCGGTGGGCATTGTTAGCAAATCCGAATTGGTCACGCGTGACCTCGATCTGCTTTCAGAACTGGCGCAACACGACTTGGTCACGGTGGCGATTTCCATCACCACCCTCGACCGCAAGCTCGCGCGCGCTCTGGAGCCGCGCGCATCCACGCCGCAAAAGCGCCTCAACGCCATTGAACAGCTGAGCAATGCCGGCATACCGGTACGCGTCATGACAGCGCCGATTGTTCCTGGCCTGACCGACCACGAACTGGAAAACCTTCTGGTCGCCGCAGCCGATCACGGCGCCATTGAAGCGGGCTATGTGCTGCTGCGCTTGCCATTGGAAATCAAAGACCTGTTTCGAGAATGGCTAGAGGCTGAGCGCCCGGCAGCCGCCAAACGCGTCTTGTCCCTCATGCGCGAAGCGCGCGCCGGCCGGCTTTACCAAGCTGAGTTTGGGACGCGACAACGCGGTACCGGGGCTTATGCCGATTTGATCAGGTCCAGGTTCGAGCGGGCGGTAAAACGTATTGGACTCAATGCAAACGAGCGAAAATTGTCGATTGATTTGTTCCGCCGTCCCGCGCCGCAAGGGCAGAACCGGTTATTTGATTGAGTCCAATACGGGTGTGCGGTCGCTCCGAATCCGATAGCCATGGGCTATGGAGTTGCACCCTATCGAGCGCGAAGGGCCTAGCCCGGTGGCAGGTGTGGACGAGGCCGGTCGCGGCCCCGCCGCTGGACCGGTGGTCGCCGCCGCCGTAGTGTTCCTTGATCAAGCCATTCCCGCAGGTTTGGGCGATTCCAAAGCGCTCACATTGGCCCAACGTGAACGCGCGTTCGACGCCATCATGTCACGCGCTGCAGTGGGTGTCGGCGTGGCCGAGCCAGAAGAAATCGACCGCGTGAACCTCTTGCAAGCCACGCTCCGAGCCATGGTCCGCGCCATTGATGCGCTGCCGGTTACACCGAACAGTGTGTTGATTGACGGCGACAAAGCGCCGAGCGGGCCCTGGGCCATACGCACTGTCATTGGCGGGGACGGGCTATGCGTCTCCATCGCCGCTGCCTCCATCATCGCGAAAGTCACGCGCGACCGGTTGATGCAAGAAGCTGACTTGCGTTGGCCAGGCTATGGTTTTTGCCAGCATGTGGGCTATGTCACGCCCGCTCACAAACAGGCGCTCAGCGCCATCGGCGCCTGCCCCATCCATCGCCGCCGGTTTGCGCCAGTACGTCAAACGCTTGCGCGTTAACCCGCTTGTAACGAGGATAAGGCCATCGCCCTTCAACGCGCCGTTTGCGCGATTTGGGAGAAAACGATGGTTGTGGCGGGGCAAAACCGAATAATTCACGGCGACTGCATTGAGGTGATGAAAACATTACCTGATGCCAGCGTCGATCTCGTGTTTGCCGACCCGCCCTATAACCTTCAGCTCCAAGGTGAACTTCATCGTCCCGACCAAACGCGGGTTGACGCCGTGACTGCAGATTGGGATCAATTTGACGCGTTTGAAGACTATGACTTGTTCTGCCACTCCTGGCTGGAACAAGCGCGACGTGTTCTCAAAAATACTGGCGCAATCTGGATCATCGGCACCTATCACAATATTTATCGACTTGGCGGCATGGCCCAAGATGAGGGCTTTTGGATTTTAAACGACGTGATTTGGCGCAAGACCAACCCCATGCCCAACTTTCGCGGCGCGCGGTTCGCCAATGCTCATGAAACCTTGATCTGGGCGCTCAAACACAAGGATCAAAAACGCTACACGTTCAATTATTCAGCCATGAAAATGCTCAATGGCGAGCTGCAAATGCGCTCTGACTGGACGCTGCCAATTTGTTCGGGCGCAGAGCGTGTACGCGATCGCACCGGCGCCAAAGTCCATCCCACACAAAAGCCGGAAGCGTTGCTCCACCGGGTGATCGTGTCCTCGACAAACCCCGGCGATGTGATTTTGGACCCCTTTTTTGGCGTGGGCACCACCGGCGCTGTGGCCAAGCGGCTCGGCCGGCGGTTCATCGGCATTGAACAAGACGAAAACTATGTGCGCTGTGCGCGCGCGCGCATCGACGCCGTCGAGCCGGCCGACGCGGACACGGTGGCGGTCACACCATCCAAGCGACAGCTGCCGCGCATCCCTTTTGGCGCCATCGTCGAGCGCGGTCTGCTCAATCCCGGCGACACGCTGGTCAGTCCAGACGGACGCCACGCCGCACGCGTGCGTGCTGACGGGTCCATCGCATTGTCGGACGCCTCAGGTTCCATCCACCAAATGGGTGCGCGAGTCATGCAAGCCGAGGCTTGCAATGGCTGGACATTTTGGCACGTCCAAACCGATGCGGGTTTGACCCCGATCGATATTTTCCGCCAGCGCATTCGCGCCGAACTTGGCGACAAGACATCACGCGAAACCCGCGCTTAGGTCGTTACATGTTCTCGGCGCGCCACACCGATCACCTTGTGCATGACGCTGGGCAGGGCTTGGGCATCCAAGGCATTCAGATCAGCCCACCAATGGCCAGCAATCTCGCAGCATTGGGTGACGTCGGCCACAAACACAATCACTTCCAAGGCAAAGTGTGTGAACACATGGCGGGCCGGCTCAGCGCATTGGCGCCAGGTGGCCGATAGGGGCGCATGCGCCAAGGCCTCGTCAACTGTCCAAGGGTCATCACGCCATGGTGCGCCAGGGGGTTCGCTCATGGCTGCGAGCAATCCGGCTTCCGGCCTGCGGCGGAGCAACACGGCGTCATTGGCAAAGGCGACAAAGCTGGCGCCAAATCGCTGTGGCTTAAGTTGTTTGGGTTTTTTGCGCGGGTAGCGCAGCGGGTCATTGGATTTGAATGCAGCGCATTCCGCGCGCCAAGGACACTGATCGCACGATGGATTGCGGGGCCGACACACCACGGCGCCAAGATCCATAATGGCTTGGGCGTAATCGCCTGGACGCTCGTCATCAACGAAGTGGGCCGCTAGCCCCGCCAATTCTTTCTTGGCGTTGGGCAATGGCGATTCGACAGCGAACAAGCGCGCCATGACCCGCTCAACATTGCCGTCCACCACATTGGCCGGCTGATCAAAACACGACGCGGCGATTGCAGCCGCGGTGTAAGCGCCAATGCCAGGCAACTCACGCAGACCCAACTCCGTGGACGGAAACGCCCCACCTTCGCCCACCACGTGTTGGGCACACGCATGCAAATTGCGCGCGCGCGCGTAGTATCCAAGCCCCGCCCACAAGGAAAGCACCTCTTCGCGCGGCGCACTGGCCAACTCGAACACAGTTGGGAAACGCTCAAGAAAGCGATGGTAATAGGGCGTCGCCGCAGCCACCGTGGTCTGCTGCAACATGATCTCAGACAGCCAAACCCGATAGGGATCAGCCACAATGCCGGCGGCGCGATCTTCTGGCCTGACGCGCCAAGGCAAGGTGCGCCCTGAGGAGTCATACCAGCTCAGCAAGGCGCGCTTCATGCGCCGGGCGTCTGCTCTGGACGGCAGCGACGCTGACGCCGTGAAATTGACTTTGTTGCGTTTGTTCACTTAATGTTCACTCTGGATTGGGTATGAGTATCAAGAGTTATTCACAGACTCTGACTCCCGGCTAACCAATGTGCCTTGGAATTGCCTTGTCCCCGTGCACTCTGGTCATGAGGGGTCGTGAGTACGCGAGAGTGTCAGATGGATTCGTTGATGACATCATCCCCTGGTTCGCCGCAACGCGGCCGCCCCGCGCGCAAGCCGCCGCCGCGGGCATCGTCTGCCTTACGGGAAACTTTGAACAAATTGCGGGCCAAACAAGGCCCAAGCGTCGCCGAATTAATGGGCGGATGGTCTGAAATCGCTGGCGAACGTTTGGCGCATCTCACCCGTCCGACACGGCTGGGCAGGCCAGGTCCCAGCGGGATTTTGCATATTGACGCAGAGGGACCCGCCGCCATGCTTGCCGAGGCGAATGCCGCGCGGATTTTGGAGCGCGCCAACCTCTATTGCGGGCGGGTCATTGCATGTCGCGTAAATGTGACCCAGGCCCCAGTCACCCAACGTTCCCAAGCAAAACCGGCCGAACTCACTGGAGGCGTCTCGCCTCGAGCGGCGCGCGATCTGGAACGAAGCCTTGAGCCCATCGCCGATCCAGGGTTGAAAGACGCCCTAAGATCATTGGGCCGGTCCGTTTTGGCTGCAGGAGCCAAATCCAAGGACTAAGCGCCCTCACACCTGCTGGAACGGGAGTGCTCATGTCGCGGGCGTCATTCATCACATTGCTGACCGGTTTATTGTTGTTTGTGGCCGCGTGTGGCGCCCAATCGGAGTCGAATGGATCAGCCTCGGCGGATGGTTATGCGGCACACGAATTGGATGTTGTGCTTGGTGATCCCAATGCGCCTGTCACCATAATCGAATACGCCTCAGCAGGATGTGGCGCGTGTGCGGCGTTTCATCAAACAGCCTTTGATGAACTCAAATCGCAATACATTGATACCGGCAAAGCCAAGTTCATCTTGCGTGAATTGCCGGCTGGCGATCCTGTAATGTTCGGCAATGGCGCGCTGTTGGCCCATTGTGTCGCGGAAGACAAGTACTACGCCGTTATCGATCAACTCTTTAAACAGTTTAACGCGATTGCACAGGCGCGTCAGCAAGGCTCCTTACGCGAGGCCTATTTGCGTATTGCCCGTAGCGCCAATGTGGGTGAGGAGCAATTCAATCAGTGTGTCCGTGATCAGGACTTGCTGGATCAGATCTACAAACGCGCCGAGGACGGATCTGAGCGCTACGGAATTAGCGCCACGCCAGCTTTCGTGATCAATGGCGAATATCGTCCAGGTCTGCGCTCCGTCGCTGACTTTGCGAGGATCATCGATCCCCTCGTAGAATAAGACCTCTACAATGGCCGCAATTGAGCGGGTTTTATGTCGCACTTTACCGACGGATTGGCCGGCTATGATTGCTTGACTTCATAGTTGACGCTCACTAGCGTCCGGCCCGAAAACTAACCTCGGGAGGTCGCTCGACCACCCATGGTCCAAGACAAAGACAACTTCGACGACGTGCGCCAGCGCAAGCGGGCTCTGGACGATGCATTGTCGAAGTATGAGACAAAGAACCGAGCCGAAGGGTCGACTCCGCCGGGCGCGGGCGCGGCGCTGGGCGAGGCCTTTAAGCTTTCGGCCACCTTTGTGGTCACAGTATTGGTGGGAGTAGCGCTCGGTTGGGGACTTGGCGCGCTCACCGGATTTCGTGCGGCCGGCATGATTGCCGGCTTGGTATTGGGCTTTGCCGCTGGGTTTCGTGAAGTGATCCGGGCGGCGCATCGGATGCAGGCGCGCGCTGAAGCTGCGCCAGACAAAGAGGCGGAACGTGTTGACGAAGGACAATGATCCGATGTCGCAATTCGAAGTGCACACGCTCATCCCGATCGGGAGCGAGAGTTTGCGCTTGGATTTCACTAATGTGGCGTTTTACGCGTTCGCGGCGGTCGCGCTGATTTCACTGATCCTGTTTTTCGCCACGCGCCGCGTGTCCATGGTTCCTGGGCGCATGCAGTCGGTTGGCGAACTGGTCTACGAATTCATCGCCAAAATGATCACCGACATTATCGGGCCAGACGGCTTGCGCTTCCTGCCTTATGTGTTTGCCCTATTCAGTTTCGTGCTGGCGTGTAACCTCATTGGCCTGATCCCTAGCTTCTTTACCGTGACCAGTCAGTTGTCCATCACACTGATGCTGGGTGTGATGTCGTTCAGCATTGTGATTATCTTCGGCCTCTACAATCGCGGCTTGGGATTTTTCACACTGTTTGCGCCCCCCGGCCTGCCCTGGTGGTTCTATCCGCTGATTGTGCCCATTGAACTGATTTCGTTCTTCGCGCGCCCGTTCACGCTCGCCGTCCGGTTGTTCGCCAACATGTTGGCGGGACACTTGATCTTGAAGCTCTTTGGCGGATTTGTCGTGAGCCTGGCGCTAGCCGGCATGGCCGCATCGGGCATCTACTCAATCATCGGTGTTCTGGGCGCAATTGTCCCGTTTTTGGGCATTCTGGCCATTACGGCGCTGGAACTGTTGGTCGCATTTTTGCAGGCCTACGTTTTCGCCATCCTCACTGTTATCTACCTTAACGAAGCTGTACACGATCATCATTAGTCTAGGGCTCTACACCCAAAGGGAGTGCATCATGGAATCAGGTGAAATTATTACCCTCGGCAAGTCTATCGGCGCTGGCATCGCAGCCTTGGCCTTGCTTGGTGCTGGTATTGGTATCGGGAACATCTTTGCGAGCTTCCTGAACGGCGCCATGCGCAATCCTTCAGCTGCGCCTTCGCAAACCACGAACCTGTTGTTGGGCTTTGCGCTCACCGAGGCCACTGGCCTGTTTGGCTTCGTGGTCGCCATGCTGATTTTGTACTCATAGTCGAAATTGATCGCGCACAATGCTCTTAGCGCCCGACGATCCCCATGCGAGTGAAGGCGCGGCGTCAGCCGGCCTTCCCCAGTTCGCGTTTGAGACCTGGCCCGCCCAAATCTTTTGGGCGCTGATCGCTTTCGGTTTGTTGTATCTGCTGTTGTCGCGGGTGCTTTTGTGGCCCATTGGCGGAGTGATCGAAGACCGGCGGGACAAAATCGCCGACGATTTGGATGACGCCACCCGGTTCAAGCGTCAAGCTGAAGCGGCCGAGGAGGCTCTTGAGCAGTCGCTGAACGACGCGCGGGCGCGCGCCCATTCTTTTGCCGCTCAAACGCGTGAACGTCTGGCCGAAGAAACGGCTCGCGACAGCGCAGCGGTGGACGCCGAGCTGAACAAACGCGCCGCCGCCGCGGAAAAGCAAATCGCTGAAGCGGTGAACGCCGCCTTGGCGAACGTCAATGAGGTCGCCACCGACGCCGCCGGCGCCATTGTCGAGAAATTGTCCGGGTCGCCAGCGAACGCCGCATCCATCGCCAAGGCGATTCAGGCGCAAACGAGGTCCTAGCCCATGTCGCACTTGTTCCATTGGCCCGGCGATCCTCAAGATCCCACGACTTGGGTGTTTCTGGCCCTGATCACCTTCCTCGTTTTGGTGGTATGGCTAAAATTGCCCCAGAAATTGGTGAAAGCACTGGATGATCGCGCGGAAGCGATCCGTGCTGAATTGGATCATGCGCGACAGCTGCGCGAGGAAGCCCAAGAGGTTCTGGCCGCCTATCAACGTCGCCAGACCGAGGCTGAAGAAGAAGCCAAGGCCATAGTCGACCAAGCGCGCAAAGAGGCTGATCTGTTAGCGGCCGAGATGCGCAACGAATTATCAGAGCGGTTGGAGCGCAGGAGCGCGATGGCGGAAGCCAAAATAGCTCAAGCCGAGGCCGATGCACTCGCCAGCGTGCGCGGCAAAGCTGCGAACTTGGCCGCGGAGGCCGCAGCGTTGGTTTTGCGCGAAGAGTTGCCGGCTGCCAGTCAGCGCACGCTCATTGAAAACGCCATCGCTGACGTTAAAGAACGGCTGTAATTAGAAAAAAATCTGCTTGTCGACCTACGTCCGTCCGCGACGACGGCGCAAGAACTTGCGGACATGTTCCGAGGTAAGCGGATAGGTGCGCGACCACTTGAAAAAGACGCGCTTTGCCGTGTCCGATGAGCGCAGCAAAAGCACCACGCCGATCACGATCATGATTAGGCCCAGCGGGATTGGCGTCACCAAAAGCGGCAAACCGACAATTACAAAAACCAATCCGATCAGCGCGGAAACGCGCTTCAACGCCCAAGCCATAAAGTCACCAAATTCGCGTCCCGCCCTCGGCTCGACACCGGTGACGCGATACGCACGAAACTCGTCTCTCATAGGGAGAACCTCTATGCACGGCGACTGCGTCGCCTGATACTCCCGTGTAAGCTAGGAGTTCCAGATTAATACGCAACTCCCCTCGCACGGTCATGTGAAGGATTGTTTATCTCCTTATCCCCTCAAACGCCAGCGGCGGTGTGGGTTCAACGCCACACCAGTATGGGATTGCGCGCTGCGAGCGTTTCGTCAAGGCGTTTCATCGGCGCATTGTTTGGCGCAGACGCAAATGCGTTGGTGGTTTCTTCCTGCGCCAACATTGCTAAATCCCTCAAAGTCTCCACAAATTTATCGAGGCTATACTTGGATTCGCTCTCAGTGGGCTCCACCAACATGGCGCCATGCACGACCAACGGAAAATACATGGTCATGGGGTGATAACCGCGATCGATCATGGCCTTGGCGAAGTCAAGCGTGCTGACGCCCGTCCCCTTTAAGAACTTATCGCTGAACAGCGCCTCGTGCATGCAATAGCCGTCAAAGGCGGGCGTCATCGCGTCTTTGAGGCGCGCGAGCACATAGTTGGCATTGAGCACCGCGTCCTCGGCCGCTTGCTTCACACCGTCCGCGCCATGACTGAGCATGTAGCTGAGCGCGCGCACAAACATGCCCATCTGGCCATGGAACGCCACCATGCGGCCAAAAGGCGCAAGGCCATCGGCGGCTTCGTCGTTTTCCTCAACCAGGTGGAACTTACCGTTCGCATCCTTCACCACAAAAGGCAGTGGGGCAAATGGGGCAAGCGCTTCGGAGAACACTGTGGGGCCCGAGCCCGGCCCGCCGCCGCCATGGGGCGTGGAAAATGTCTTATGCAGGTTGATGTGCATGGCGTCGATGCCAAGATCGCCGGGGCGCACGCGCCCCGCAATGGCGTTAAAATTGGCGCCGTCGCAATAAAAATACCCGCCTGCCTCATGGATGAGATCCGCGATCTCGCGAATGTCGCGTTCAAATAACCCGCAGGTGTTGGGGTTGGTGAGCATGATCCCCGCCAGATCGTCGCCCAATTTATCTCTGAAATGCGCCATGTCCACGCGGCCAGAAGCGTCGGCGTCGATCTCATCGACAATAAAGCCGCACTGCACAGCCGTTGCCGGATTCGTGCCATGCGCGCTTTCAGGCACCAGCACGCGCCTGCGCTTCTTGTCACCGCGCGCATCGAGCGCGGCGCGGATGGCCAGCATACCGCACAGCTCACCATGAGCGCCAGCTTTCGGACTCATGGCCACCGCCGGCATGCCCGTCAGCGTCTTGAGCCAATGGGCCAACTCGTCGATGAGCTCCAACGCGCCTTGCACCGTCTCTTCGGGCTGCAGTGGGTGAATGTCGGCGAAGCCAGGCAAGCGCGCCATTTTCTCGTTCAGGCGCGGATTGTGCTTCATGGTGCATGATCCGAGCGGATAGAGCCCCAAATCGATGGCATAATTGCGTTGAGACAACCGCACATAATGGCGCATGGTCTCCGGCTCGGAGAGGCCAGGCAGGCCGATGGGCTGAGTACGCTCAAAACCGCCAAGACGCGTCGCTCGTCCACTTGGCTCGGGAAGATCAACGCCAGTCTTGTCGAGAGATCCGACCTCAAACAAGAGCGGTTCGTCTTGGAGCAGGCCCACGCCTTGGCGCGGCGGGACCGAGTGCTCACCTTCCCCGTCTGTACCGGCGGTCGTTGCGCGCTTGCGCTCCAGCACAGTCACATCGCCATTCGTTTTGGCGGGGCGGGTCGGGCGGCCTTGTGTGTTCATGGTCATGCGTTCACCTACTCAATATCCAGCGGCGAGGCGGGTTTAAGGTTTGTGGGATCAGCGACGCGCGCGATTTCGTCTGATTTGTCGAGCCGCCGTCCATCTTTGGTTTCAAAATGTTGGGTTCCATCCGGCGCGCGCCGATACAGCATATCAAGCCCGGGATAATGCGCGGTCTCATCCAGGCCTCGCGGTCCAACTTCCAGCAACCGCGCCGGTTTGTCGCTGCGGTTCTCAAAGGTATGGCCCACGGCAACTCCGGCCTTGAACGTGGCGCAATCGCCGGCGCGCATGATGGTTTCCACATCGCCCTCGACCATCACCACTTCGCCGGCGAGCACATAGACCAGCTCGTCATCCTTTTCATGCCAATGATAAAGGCCGGTGGACGAGCCCGGCGCGAGCTCCACCTCGCCAAAGCCAAACTGGGTGAGGCCGCCTTCATCGGACAGACGAGTTTTCCAGCACCCATCCGTGCGCTTGCGCAGGCGTCCAGGATAGGCCTGGCGTTCATATTTTGGCGCTATGTCGCGGTTGATCTTGGGCATTGACAATCGGTTCCCTAGTCCTTGGGCCGCTTGAAACCGAGCTCTTTGAGCACGTCAAAAGTTTCGCCGCGCTTGTCGTGCAAGCGGCCTTCCTTGTGCTGTCGCGCCATGGAGGCATGTTCAGAGATGGCCGCCATCGCCGCCTGTAAAGCCTCATAGGAGTCTTCGCCTTTCGCGGCGAACCCCTGATTAGGCCCAAAGCCGACAAACTCGTAGCCGCACTCCCAATGCTCCTCCACTTCGACTGGGGCGTGCAGGCGCACCCAGGCCGGCGTCCAATGGCCCTCTTCGAACACCACCAGTTCGCGCTGCGCGATGACGGGCGACTGTCGTGCTTGAATGCTCACGCCAACGCCTCCTTCAGTCCCTTGGCGAGGGCGGTGATGTCCTCGTCGGAGTTGGTCTCGGTGACGGCGATGATCAGATGATTTGCAAACCCATCGCCAGGGATCAAACGGCTGGCGGGCACGCCAGCGAGAACCCCATTCTGAGCCAAGCGGGCCACGACTTCGGCGGCGGGCTTGTCGAGATTTACGGTAAATTCGTTGAAGAAATGCGGCGTCACCAGCTCCACGCCGTCAAGTGACGCCAAATGATCAGCAGTTTCGCACGCGGCTTCATGATTGATTCGAGCCAAACGACGCAGGCCCGCTTCGCCTAGCAAAGACATATGGACGGTGAAAGCGAGCGCACACAGGCCGGAATTCGTGCAGATGTTAGAGGTCGCCTTATCGCGGCGAATGTGCTGTTCGCGCGTGGAGAGCGTCAGCACAAACCCGCGTTTGCCGTCCGCATCCACCGTTTCACCCGCCAGGCGTCCGGGCATTTGCCGAATGAAATTGCGATCGTCCTTGCAGGCAAACAATCCCACATAGGGACCGCCAAAATTCAAGGCATTGCCGATCGATTGCCCCTCAGCGGCGACAATGTCCGCGCCCATTTCACCTGGGCTCTTGATCAGTCCCAACGACACCACTTCGGTGGTCACCGCCACCAACAGCGCGCCGTTTTCGTGGGCGGCCTTGGCCAATGGCTCCAAATCCACCAACGCCCCAAACACGTTGGGCGTTTGCACCACAATGCAGGCGACTTGGTCAGTGATCTTCACCGCCGCCTCATGGTCGCCATCCACTGACGCCGGCAAGTCCAAAATCTCAATGTCCAAATGCTTGGCCAATGTCTTTGTGGCCGCAGCATAGTGTGGGTGCAGGCCGGGTGCGAGCACAACTTTCGACCGCTTGGTCACCCGGCAGGCCATCAACACCGCCTCGCCGCACGCGGTCGAGCCGTCATACATGGAGGCGTTGGCGATCCCCATGCCCGTCAGGCGCGCCACTTGAGTCTGGAACTCGAACAAGCTCTGCAGCGTCCCCTGCGAGATTTCCGGCTGATAGGGCGTGTAGGAGGTCAAAAATTCCGAGCGCTGGATAATGTGATCCACGCTGGCCGGGACGTGATGGCGATAGGCGCCGGCGCCGCAGAAAAACGCAGCTTGGCCAGCGGCCGTGTTCTTCGCGGCCAGAGCAGCCAATCGCCGCTCCACCGCCATTTCGCTCATGTGCAAAGGCAAACCATCAATGACGCCGTTGAGGCGGGCCTCGGCCGGCACATCGGCGAATAAGTCATTGACAGAACCCGCCCCAATGGCGGCGAGCATGTCTTTACGGTCAGCGTCGGTCAGGGGAAGATAGCGCATGGATTATGCTTGTTCCTTCAAAAACGCTTGGTATGCCTGGGCGTCCATCAGGGCGTCGAGTTCGGACGCATCGGACACTTTCAGCTTAAAAAACCAGCCCTCGTCTTCGGGGCTTTCATTGACTTTTTCAGGGGCGTCGATCAGCGCTTGGTTGGTTTCCGTGACTTCGCCCGAAACTGGAGCGTAAACGTCGGAGGCCGCTTTAACGCTTTCCACCACGGCGATCTCACCGCTCTGCGAAACGGATTTCCCCACATTAGGCAAGTCGACATAAACCACATCGCCCAATTGTTCGGCGGCATGGACCGTCACGCCCACCACCGCAACATCGCCTTCTAGGCGGATCCATTCATGATCCTTGGTATATTTGGTGCTCATAGCCCTATTCCTTATCCCCTGACATAGCGATGCGCCACGAATGGCAATGCGACAACACGACCGTTCAGCGCACGTCCACGCACCACAAGATCGAGCTGTGTTCCTTTGCCCGCATGCTGCGCCGCCACATAGCCAAGCGCAATAGGCCCGCCGACGCTGGGCGCAAAACTGCCCGAGGTCACCACGCCCACTTGTTTTGCGCCGACGTGAATTTCCGCGCCTTCACGGGCCGGCGCGCGACCGTCGAGCTGAATTGCCACCAATTTGCGCGACGGACCATCAGTCAATTCCTTGAGGATGCGTTCGGCGCCGGGAAAATCGCCCGCCTCGCGCCGACGCTTGCCGATCGCGAACGTGATCCCCGCCTCCACCGGTGAGGTGGTTTCATCAATATCATGCCCGTAAAGGCAAAGGCCTGCTTCCAGGCGTAGCGTGTCACGCGCGCCAAGGCCGATGGGTTTGACTTCTGGATGTTCCAGCAATGCGTTCGCGACATGCTCAGCCTGATCGCCAGGAATTGAGATCTCAAAACCGTCCTCGCCGGTATAGCCCGAGCGGCTGAGATTCACCGGTACACCCGCCAGATCAACGCCCGCCGCGCCCCGCATGAAGGTCAATTCTGTCGCTGCAGGAAACAGATCTGCCGCCACTTGTGCGGCGCTTGGGCCCTGCAGGGCGATTAACGCGCGATCGTCCGCCGTTTCCAGCGTCACATTGCCGGGCAGGCGCGCCGCGATGTGCTCGTAGTCGACGGCTTTGCGCGCGGCGTTGACCACAAGGCCCACATGGCCATCGGTGTGGGCGCGCAGGACCATGAGATCGTCGATGATCCCGCCCTCATCGTTAAGTAGGACGGTGTAACGCATTTGGCCCGGCTTCAGGCCAGTGATATTTCCGGGCGCCAGCGCCTCCAGCGCGGCGGCCACGGTTTCAAAGTCAGGGCCCACCAAAATCGCCTGGCCCATATGCGAGACGTCAAACAGGCCCGCATGCTCGCGCGTCCAGGTGTGTTCGGCGATCACGCCCTCAAACTGCACGGGCATCTCATAACAGGCGAATGGGACCATGCGCGCGCCCAAGCGCACATGCAGGGCGTGCAACGGCGTCTTCAGGAGATCACTGATGTCGGTCATGGCGGACGCTTCCTTTCACAGCCGGTGACGCGTGTTTAGGCTATCCTTGAGGGGATTCCCAAATTTGCGCCCCCGCTGTCGTCGGCGCCTGAGAGATTCCGCGAGCATTGCGCGCCCGCTTGCTCCGTCGGCGGGGCGCAGCCCATGTCAGCGCCCGCTTTCCAGCGTGTCCGTTTCCTCGCGGTCCTTTTTGCCTGAGCGTTTCCGGGGCGGTTGCGCCTTCGGCCGCGATCGATTGCCGATCGCCGTCTCCCGCAAGAGAAAGAGAGTTTGGCGCAAACCGGTGCAAAGTCAATCGGGGCTATTACATCCGCTCAGGCGTCTCAATCCCAAGCAAATCTAGCGTCAGTGAGAGCTGTTTCAGCGTCAGTGCGCTCAACGCCAGGCGCGAGGCGCGTATCTCCTCGGTTTCCGCGGCGAGCACAGGGCAATCGGTGTAAAACTTCGAAAAGGCTTGGGCCAAATTGAATGCATGCTCACACAAAATATGCGGGTGACGGCGGTCCTGAGCCGAGGCCAATGCCGCGTCAAAATTATCCAGTTCCAGCACCAGCGCCCGTTCGGCCGGGGCGGCGATGTCGATCTCGCCAGCTTCAGCGCCGTGCTCCTGGGCTTTGCGCAACAGCGATTTGATCCGAACCGCGGCATAGAGCAGATAGGGTCCGGTTTTCCCCTCAAAGCTCAAAAACCGATCCAGATCGAAGATATAGTTCGTGGTGCGCACATTCTGCAGATCGGCGAAGCGCAACGCGGCGCACGCCACCATACGGGCGATGTCAGCGCGGTCGTCCTCGCCCAAGTCTGCCGCCAGGCCCGCCTCATCGATGCGTTCGCGCGCACGCTCCTGCGCTTCAGACACCAAATCAGACAGCCGGAACGTTCCGCCCTCACGGGTGCGCAGTCGCTTGCCGTCCGTGCCGTTCACGGTGCCGAATTTGATGTGCTCTAGTTGCTCTTCTTTGAGCCAGCCCACCAAATCGCTGGCGCGGAATACCTGTTCAAAGTGGTCGGACTGACCAAGATCGACCACATACAATACACGATCAGGATCATTGGTTTGGACCCGATCCAGAATGGTCGCCAAATCCGTGGTGCCGTAAAGGGCCGAGCCTTCAGACGTCACCAGGATCAGCGGAGCGAGTTCCTTTTTATCGTCCTCACGCGCGACGCGGACGATTTTGGCGCCGTCACTATCCTCGAGCAGGTCCTTGTCTTGGAATGCGCCGATGACGTCAGGGACCAGCGGGGCCGCGTCGCTTTCGCCTTTCCACAAATCGAAACTGACATTGAGTTCAGCATAGTCGCGCTTGAGACCCGCCACAGAGACGTCAATGAAATGTTGGAGCAATGCCCGATATCCTGCACGGCCCTCTTGCAGTTCGGCGGTGGCCCGGCGAGAGCGCTGCAAGCGCTCAGGATCGGTTTTGGCCTTGGTGCTGGCCTGGGGATAAAGCCGCGCCAAATCTTCCAAGTCGACGGGAGGTTGCTCGGGGAACGGCCCCTGATTGTCCGCGTCGAAATAGGGCAAATTTGGCTGTTCGTCCGCCAACTCGGTGATCAAATGGCCCATCTGCAGGCCCCAATCACCCAAATGCACATCGCTGGTGACCTGTTCACCGCGAAACCGGAAAATCCGCTGCAGCGTGTCGCCAATGACAGCCGAGCGCAAATGGCCCACATGCATGGGCTTGGCCACATTGGGACCGCCAAAGTCGATCAGCACCGTCTCAGGCTTCATCACCGTTTTGGCGCCGGCGCGCGGATCCTCCGCCAGAGCGCGGGCGGCATCGGTCAGCACGAAATCTTTCGGCGTGATGTTCAAAAACCCGGGTCCGGCGATCTCCACGTCCACCAAGGCGCACACGTCATCAGACAATGCGTAGAGCACCTTCTGAGCCACCTCGCGCGGATTGGTCTTGGCTGGCTTGGCGGCGGCCATGGCGCCATTGCACTGAAATGGCGCGCGGTCAGAACGCACCACGCGGCCGAATTTCCGGTCAAATCCCGCTGCGGCGAATGCGGTTTCAAACGCAGCCGTGAGCGTGTCCGCCAAACTATTTGCGCTCGCGCCGGCGAGCATGTCCGCCCCAGACATGCCGCGACTATCGCGTGCCTGCATCAATGGTGAAGCGCTTGCCTTGACGGTTAAAATTCAACTGCTCAGGCGTCACTTCAAAGCCGACAATGATTTCAAAATTGGACCCAGACACAGAATCGTTCGCACGCGGGATTGTGATTTCCTCAATCCGCTCGCGCCGGAAGACGCGTTCCTCATCGCGATCAAACTCAACTTCGATCGGAAAGGTGAGCTTTTCGATCACGGCTTGGTCGGTACGGGTCACGGCCACCCAATAGCGGTAAGTATGCTTGCGCCCCTCAGCCGCCGGACCGCGGCCAAAGCCCATATCGATCTCCAAATCAGCCTTGATGGGGTCATCGCCACGATACTGGCAGAGCGAACGCACTTGCTGGATTTCTGCGGTGAACCCAATCGAGTCGTACGTCTCGTCATTGCCCGTAAAATCCACGACGCGAATTGCATCATAAAGGGCAAATGCGTTCGGGCACGGTCCTGCATTGCGGTTGCGCGAATCAAGGCCGCGCAAGCCGGACGACTGTTGTGCCGCCGCCGGCGCCGCAATGGCGGCAAGAACAGTAGTAACCGCAGCAAAAAAGGCCAAACTGGCGCGCATCGCAAAAATCCTTCTTCATCACAAGCGACGCGTCTACGCATTCGTTGTCGCGCCGAATTCTGTTATGCCTATAGGGGTACTCTCGCTTGCGCATTGCAGCAACCGCGTGCGACGCCCTAATGCTGTACACGATCATCAATGCCGGAAACGCTTGCCCATATGCAACAGTCTAACTCAATCACACTGCTCTTAGCGGCGCCTCGCGGCTTTTGCGCAGGCGTGGACCGCGCCATCCAAATCGTTGAACGCGCGCTCGAGCGCTGGGGCGCTCCGGTGTATGTGCGCCATGAGATTGTGCACAATAAGCATGTGGTGGACCGGCTCAAAAACATGGGTGCGGTTTTTGTGGATGAGCTGCACGAGTGCCCCACCGATCGACCTGTCGTATTTTCCGCTCACGGTGTGCCCAAATCAGTGCCCGCCGAAGCCGAGCGCCGCAATATGATCTATGTGGACGCCACGTGCCCGTTGGTGTCGAAGGTTCATGTAGGCGCTGAACGCCATCACCGCGAGGGTCGGCATATCATCCTGATCGGTCACGCCGGACACCCTGAGGTGATCGGCACCATGGGCCAACTGCCCGAAGGGGCCGTCACTTTGGTTGAGACAGTTGAGGACGTTGATTCGCTGCAAGTTGAGGACGCGGATCGCTTAGCCTTTGTCACCCAAACCACACTGTCGGTCGACGACACAGCCGCCATTGTCGAGGCCCTGCGTGAACGCTATCCGGACATCGCCGCGCCCCATAAAGAGGACATTTGTTACGCCACGACCAATCGCCAGCATGCTGTGAAAGCAATGGCCAGCCAATGCGATGTGGTATTTGTGGTTGGAGCGCCCAATTCATCCAATTCACAGAGGCTGGTTGAAGTGGCTCTGCGAGCTGGCGCACAAAACGCGATGTTGGTGCAAACGGCGGCGGATGTGGACTGGTCTTGGATTAAGCCAGGAATGGTCATTGGCCTCACAGCGGGAGCATCGGCGCCAGAAGAGCTTGTCACCGCGGTCATTGATGCAGCCCGCGAGCGATTTGATTTGGCTGTGGAAGAGGTCAATGTGGCGCGCGAAGACGTGACCTTTAAGCTGCCGCGCGTTCTGAGTATTGAGGAGCAACACAGCTAGCGGAATCCGGATATGGCCGAGAACAAAATCCAGGCAACCTCGGCTGACGTCGAACAATTTTTGCAAGGTGTGGCGCCCGAGCGAAAACGCGACGAGGCCCAGCGGCTCAATGCCTTATTCCAAAAAGTCACCGGTTGGGCGCCGCGCATGTGGGGACCATCCATCATCGGGTATGGCGAGTATCATTATAAGTATGAGAGCGGGCGCGAAGGCGACTTTCTAGCCACTGGCTTCTCGCCGCGAAAAGCCAAGCATACAATCTACATTATGCCTGGTTACGCCGCCTATGATCCAATCTTACAGCGACTGGGCAAGCATTCAATCGGAAAATCGTGTCTCTACATCAATAAGTTAGACGATGTCGATTTAGAAGTTCTGTCCGAACTGATCAAATTTGGGCTTGATGATTTGGCCAAGAAATATCCCGTGAAACCGTCATGAGTCGGTCAGCGCGCGAGACTGTCCAGTCTTGGGTGGACGCTTTCAATAAACGCGATGCTGAAGCGGTGGCCGCCCATTATCATGACGATGCGGTCAATCACCAAGTGGTGCAAGATCCGATCGAAGGACGCGCAGCGATCGGCGCCATGTTCGCGCGTGAATTCTCCACTGCCGACATGACGTGTATCATCGACAACCTATTTGCGACCAAAGACAACATGGGCAATGACTGGGCGATCCTGGAATGGCGCGACCCAAATGGGTTGCGTGGGTGTGGATTTTTTCTGGTTCGAGACGGAAAGATTGCGTTCCAACGCGGCTATTTCGATCGATTGCGATTTCTTAAGTTACACGGCCTGCCCGTCCCTGATGACGCTTGACACAACCGTCAAATCCCAAGTTCTTCCTTCCATGTCTCAACCAAAGGTCACAATTTACACCGACGGCGCGTGTTCGGGAAATCCCGGCCCTGGCGGTTGGGCCGCAATCTTGCGCTCCGGTGATGCGGAAAAAGAAATCAATGGGGGCGAGCTGGAGACCACTAACAACCGCATGGAGTTGATGGCGGCGATCAAGGCGCTGGAGGCGCTTAAACGGCCGTCGCTCGTGGAGCTGCACACCGACTCAAACTATGTGCGCAACGGCATCATGTCCTGGATCCATGGCTGGAAACGCAATGGTTGGCGCACAGCTGCAAAAAAGCCGGTCAAAAACGATGATCTCTGGCGGCGCTTGGACGAATTGGCCAGCGCACACACCGTCGATTGGCGTTGGGTCAAGGGACACGCGGGCGATCCAGGCAATGAGCGGGCCGATCAATTGGCCAAGGCAGGCCTTCGCGCCATGCTCGATGGCAAGTCGAATTAGGCGCAGGTGACCTCGTCGCCATGGAACTCGCAAATCATTTCGCCATTATCAGCAACAAAGAAAGATCCCTTGTGCACGTCGTCGATATACACATCCACTGGCCCACGTGCGCGAACGGCGCAGCGAACATTGCCTTCATCAGAGCTGCATTGATTAGAAATCAATGACTCAAACCGAAGTGAGTATCGCCCATTGGTATAGCTCGCCGAGTTGGCGTCACGGGACTGGGCCGCAACGTCTCGGCTGTCGTCTTCCCTGTCCACCACGATGATGCAGCCCGCCAAAAACAATGAACACCCAATAAGACTGAATAAAAACCGGCGCATATGCTCCTCCCGGGTTCCGGATCAAATTCTGCCTAAATCAGTGTTACTGAACCTGACCTGACCGTCGGGGAGAACCAGCAAACGGCGTTTTCGAAAATTTACCGTTTCCCTCTTGCCGCAGTCGCGCCGTATGCCGACACTGAGGGGATGGAGCACGAACCAGACCACGACTCTTGGTTGCGCGGGCAGATGTTGATCGCCACGCCGGCGATTGGTGATCCGCGGTTTGAGCGCTCCGTCATTTTCCTATGCAGCCATAGCGCAGAAGCGGCCATGGGCATTGTTGTGAATAAGCCCCATGATGGTTTGTTGGTGAGCGATTTGCTGAACCAACTGGAACTGTCCGAGCACCATACTGCTCATGATCAGGCTGTGCTCATGGGCGGCCCGGTGGACGGCGATCGCGGATTTGTCCTGCATTCGGCGGACTACAATGCCGGTGATGCGACCATGGCCGTATCGGGCGATGTGGCCCTGACAGCCACTAAGGAAGCGCTTGCGGCGATGACCACCTCTGGTCCGCCCGAACGGGCTATCTTAGCGCTTGGGTATGCTGGTTGGGGGCCAGGTCAGCTTGAACATGAGGTTCAACGCAATGCCTGGCTGACATGTGATGCTGCCGATGATCTGATCTTTGGCGTGGACCACGCCAATAAATGGGCGGCCGCGTTGGAATCCATCGGCGTATCACCCTCGAAACTGTCCTTGTTCACAGGCGAGGCCTGAACCTAGCTTGGCCAACGCTTGGCGCGTTGATCATCGCGCAAGAGGGCGTAGATCACATGATCGCGCCACACGCCGTTGATCTTCAGATAGGACCGCGCAACGCCTTCTTCGCGAAATCCGAGCCCGCTGAGCAGAGCTCTCGAAGCCTGATTGCTGGGAATGCATGCCGCCTCCAAACGATGAAGTCCGGCCTCCTCGAAAGCGTAGCGCGTCACGGTTTTGACAGCAGCACGAATGTGGCCATTGCGTTTGTATGGCTCGCCAATCCAGTAGCCGATCGCGGCAGATTGGGCGACGCCGCGGCGGATATTGTTCAAATTGCATCCGCCGACCAGTACGTCATCGTCAGAACGGAACACAAAAAATGGCGCGCAAAGTCCAATCCGAATGTCATCGGCATAGCGGCGCAAGCGACGTCGAAATCCAGAGCGCGTCAATTCATCAGACGCCCAAGTGGGCTCCCAGGGGGTTAGGAAAGAGCGGCTGCGTGCGCGGAGCCTCGACCACTCGGCGAAATCGCCAAAGCGGGGACGACGAAGATACACTCCCTCACCAACCAAGGCGTCATCCGCACTGGCGTTTGACGCTAAACCCATGACCGCCATGGCGATACCCCACGTTATTGGTTCGTCATGGTGCAGGAGAATACGGCAATTGGGCAAGGCCCCTGCTGCGCCGTTATTCCACTCCGCGAACACGACGTCGGCGCGCAAGGTGATAAGCGATCACCACCGCCAGGAGCGCGACCGCCAGACCGTACCATGTGATCACATATCCCAAATGCCGGTTGGAAATCTCACTGGGATCGAGGCGTACGCGCTCAAGGCCCTCGGGAGCCGCCCATTGAGGCGTTTCGCGGATGGCCGTCACGTCAAACGGCGCCAACTCGCTTGCTCCGGCGCGTTGGGCGATCGCATCACGGTCAAAGGCATAGAATACACCGCGATCAAGGTCAGGAACCGGCTCGGTCCATTTGAGCAATGGATTCGTTTCAGAGCTGGGGCGGACCTGGGCGACCACGGTGACCGTCGGGCTTGGTTCACTGTTGCTGGGTGTTTGAGGTGGGGCGTTTGCCTCTCGGTCAAAGACAAGCCCGCGTTCGACCAGAACCACTTCCCGTGAGCCCGAGATCACCAATGGCGTCACAATGCGCCATCCCCGTTGTCCATCGCGCACCGTGGGGATGGTAGCTTGAGAAGAATGCCAATAGACGCCTTCGATCTCAACGGGCTGAAACCGAACATCGTCACCCTTGCGGGCGCGATCACGGGCTTGCCGATAGGGCAAAGGCGCCTCGTCTTGTCTTTCTGCAAGGGTGGTAATGAGATCATTCTTCCACGCCAACCGGCGCACTTGCCATGTGCCGAGGCCCACAAGAATGGCGAAAGTGAGCAAAGAGGCCAGCCATAAGCGCGGTGACAATCCGCCAAGTTTGCGCCGTGACGCCAATTCAGTCATCCAGCTGCGCCTCATGCGCGTCGTGAGCAAACTGTAGCGCGATCAGCGTGGCCTTGAACGGCCGCAACAAAGCCAAGGTTAAAATCAATCCTAAAGGCAACCAAATGATCAGTTGTATCCAGACCGGCGGATCGTAGGCGATCTGCACAAGCATGGCCGGGATCACCACGAGAAAGCCCACAACCATCATCACAAATACAGCCGGCCCGTCACCACTGTCGGCTTTGGCAAAGTCAAACTCGCACGACTCGCAACGATCGGCGACCTGAAGAAAGCCATCGAACAGAGCGCCCTCGCCGCACCGAGGACACCGGCACAATACCCCCGCAATCAGTGGATTGGCGACTTGGCGGTCTTGACCGGTCACGTGGGGGCAGTCGCCAAGGCTACGGCCACATAGACGAAGGCGAACAGGAACAGCCACACCACATCCACGAAATGCCAATACCAGGCTGCCGCATCGAGGGCGAAAGGACGTTCCGGCGGCAGATTATTGCGCATCATCAATAGGAGGCAGACCAAGAGGAAGATTGTGCCCACCACAACGTGAAAACCATGAAAGCCGGTGGCCATGTAGAAGCTCGCGCCATAAAGGTTTGCGTCCGGGCCGCCAAAGGCGAAGGTGGCGTGCATATACTCATAGACTTGGATGCCGGTGAAAAACACGCCCAGGATCACGGTCAGCAACAAGCCCCACTTTGCCTCGTCCATTTTGCCATGCTGATGGGCATGGTGGGCCCAGGTCACCGTGGTTCCGGACGTGAGCAGCACGAGGGTCATCAATAATGGCAGATGAAACGGGTCGAGAACTTCCACGCCCTGTGGGGGCCAGTTTGACCACGCCGCCTGTGTCGCGTCGGGGTTATCGCTGAGCCCATATTGGGAGAGCCAGCCTTCTTCGATGCGCACATCATGGAAAATTTGTCCTTCGAAGAAGATCCAAAACCACGCCACGAAAAACATGACTTCGGAGATGATGAACAAAATCATGCCATAGCGCAGACCGATCTCAACCACTGGCGTGTGATCGCCATGCCGCGCTTCTTTGGTGATGTCGCCCCACCAGCCAAACATGGTGTAAAGAATGCCGCCGAGACCGACAAACATCAGCCATGGCTGGCCCTTGCCGAACACGTAATAGGCCGCCGAACCTTCGTTTGAATTCAGCCCGGCCATATACACAACCGCGCCAACAGCGAGCACAAACGCGAACAGCGACCCGACAAATGGCCAGGGACTTGGGTCGACAAGATGATAATCGTGTTTCACCGCGCCGGCAGCCATGGCGATCTCCCTAAAAATCCCAACGTGCGCGTGTCATAGCCGGTCTGGCCACTACGCGTCACCCCTCACTAGCCGCCCCGCGACGGTCGGTCGCTTGTGCGAACGCTTCGCTGTCAGCCTCAAAGAATGTGTATGACAGAGTGATATTCTGAATGTCATCCAATCGCTCCACATCATCCATGCGTGGATCGACAAAGAAAATCACCGGCAAGGTCACGGTTTCCCCGGGCATATAAGTCTGCACATCGAAACAAAAACACTCCAACTTGTTGAAATACAAGCCTGATTTGTATGGCGTGACATTGTATGACGCGATGGCCTGCACGGGATGGTCCGAGGTATTCGTGACCTCGTAATAGGCCAGCGCGTTCTGACCGAGTTTCACCTCGATCGCGCGTTGCGAGGGGCGAAACTCTAATGGCGCGCTGTTCACGTTGGCGTCGAAACTCACACTCACGGTGCGGTCAAGCACGCGACTGGCCGCGGATTCGGCCACTTGAGTGGTGCCGCCAAATCCGGTGACGCGGCAAAACGTGTCGTAAAGCGGCTTTGAGGCGAACGCCAAGCCCAGCATTGCCAGCGCGCCAACCGCGGCGAAACCGGCAATGCGTGCGTTGGCGGCTTTTGGCTTAGGGCTGGACAAGGGCCTGCTCCTTCAATCGGACCAACGTCAAGACGAATACCAGAACCACAAACAGCACGAGGCTAATGGCGAGCGCGACGCTGCGGCGATTACGAGCCGCCTGCGCAGTCTTAGGTTCTTCGGTGCGATATTGCGACGTATCGGGCGAAGTCATCACATCAAGCCTTTCAGTGTGGCCGCGCCCACGGCAGTCTCAAATAAAATCGCGGCGAACAAGCCGAACAGATAGACAATGGAGGCGGCAAACAATTGCTTGCTGGTGCGCGCCGCGGTGGCGGACGCCCCAGCGTCATCGGCGCCGTCGTCATCGGCCGACTGCGTTCGGCCCACCCACCATAGCTTGGCCGCCAAAGCGGCCATTCCTGCCCCTCCAACCAGGGCGCAGATCGCATAGAGCACGCCGCCTATGCCCGTCAACAAGGGCAAAAAGCCGACTGGCCACAATATGAGACTGTAGACAAGAATGTGCGTCCGTGTGATGGCCGGGCCATGGGTCACCGGCAACATGGGCACGCGCGCGCGCTCATAGTCCCGTGCGGTCAATAGCGACAGCGCCCAGAAATGCGGCGGCGTCCACGTGAAAATCAACACAACGAGCGAAACCGGCGCCCAGCTCAGCTCCCCTGTCGCGGCCGCCCAGGCGATCGCTGGTGGCAGTGCGCCCGCCAATCCGCCAATGACAATGTTCTGCGGCGTCGAACGCTTGAGCCAACGGGTGTAGATGACGGCATAAAAGAAGATGGTAAAGGCGAGCAGTCCTGCCGCGAGTGCATTGGTCGCCAACCCCAACGTCATCACTGAAAGCGCCGACAGCACAAGACCAAGTGCATTGGCCTCGTTCACACTGACGCGTCCGGCCGGGATGGGCCGTGCGCGCGTGCGCGCCATCACTGCATCAATGTCGGCGTCATAGGCCATGTTTAGCGCGCCCGAGGCGCCTGCACCAACCGCGATCGACAAAATCGCGATCAATGCGATGGCGGGATTCAGGGTAACAGGAGCCGCCGCCAAACCCACAAACGCAGTGAAGACCACCAAAGACATGACCCGTGGCTTGGTCAGCGCGAAATAATCGCGCCATTCAGCTGCTGGCGATTGGACTTGCGTTTCAGTGGCGCTCGACATGATTGTTATGCGTGGTCCTGCTTTTGGATTGCCGCCCCACCCGGCATCCACCGGGTGAAGCGCGCAATGACAGTTACACTCTCTTACTTGATCCGCGGCGGATCAGAGAACTGGTGGAAAGGTGGCGGCGAACTGAGCGTCCACTCAAGCGTCGTCGCGCCCTCGCCCCAGGGGCTGGCCACGGTCCGTCTACGGCGCACAAATGCTTCCACAATGACGGCCAAGAACACCAACGTACCGGCAATAATGAACAATACGCCGAACGACGACACGCTGTTCCAGAACGCGTATCCCTCCGGATAGTCCACATAACGCCGGGGCATGTCGGCCGCGCCTAAGAAGTGCTGCGGGAAGAACACAATGTTCGATCCGATGAAGAACAGCGCGAAATGCAGCTTGCCCAGGGTCTCGTTGTAGTCAAAGCCGGTCATTTTGGAGAACCAATAATAAAACCCGGCGAAAATCGAGAATACCGCGCCTAGCGATAGCACATAGTGGAAATGGGCCACCACGTAATAGGTGTCATGAAATTTGGTGTCGATGCCTGGGTTGGCCAAAACCACGCCCGTGACCCCGCCAACGGTGAACAGAAAGATAAATCCGATCGCCCAGAGCATCGGCGTTTTGAAGTCAATCGACCCACCCCACATGGTCGCAATCCACGAGAAGATCTTAATCCCCGTCGGCACTGCGATGATCATCGTGGCGGCCGCGAAATACGCCTCCAAATTAGTGTTCATACCCACGGTGTACATGTGGTGCGCCCACACAATGAAGCCGACAAAGCCAATGGCCACCATGGCGTAAGCCATGCCCAGATAGCCAAACACGGGTTTATTGGAGAACGTTGAGACAATGTGGGAGATCATGCCGAAGCCGGGCAGAATCAGGATGTACACCTCCGGGTGACCGAAAAACCAGAATAGGTGCTGATACATCACCGGGTCGCCGCCACCTTGTGGATTGAAAAACATGGTGCCGAAATTGCGGTCCGTGAGCAGCATGGTCAACGCACCAGCCAGCACGGGCAGCGACAAGAGCAGCAAGAACGCTGTCACCAACACCGACCATGCGAACAACGGCATTTTGTGCAGTGTCATTCCCGGCGCGCGCATGTTGAAAATTGTCGTGATGAAGTTGATTGCGCCCAAAATCGAGCTCGCCCCGGCTATGTGAAGCGACAGGATCAGCAGGTCCATTGACGGTCCGTTATGCCCGGTGGTCGATAACGGCGGATAGAGCACCCAACCTCCGGCAAAACCCGCCGCTGCGCCCTGCCCCGGCACCAGCATCGACATTACCGCCAACGCGAAACTCGCCGGAAGGAGCCAGAACGAGATGTTGTTCATGCGCGGAAAAGCCATGTCCGGCGCGCCGATCATGATCGGCACAAACCAGTTGCCAAAACCGCCAATCATGGCCGGCATCACCATGAAGAAGATCATGATCAGGCCATGATACGTGATTAAGGTGTTATAGTAGTGTTTTGCCGCTTCCGCGTCGGCGACCCATGGCAACGCCGTGAGGAAATTCACCTCTGGCGACGCCAATTCACCGCGGATCAGCCAGGACATGATCGAGCCGATCAGGCCCGCGATGACGGCGAACACCAAATACATGGTGCCAATGTCTTTGTGATTGGTGGAATAAACCCAACGCTTCCAGCTCCACACACTCGGCGCGCTGTGATCGTCTTGTGCGCTGGCGTGGGCATCCATTGTCGAAACGGTGTCGCTCATTGGTTATCCCTCCACATCGGAGTCTGCGGCGTTTACGGCGAGCAATCCGGTCGTGTCGCCGCGGCCTTTGTAATCGTTCAAAACAGCACGCGCCTCAGCGCTCGCGCCGCCAAATTGTGACGCTGTGGCCACCCACTCGTCGAATACGTCTTGGGGCACGATTTCCAGTTGGATGGGCATGAATGCGTGGTTGATGCCGCACAACTCAGAGCACTGGCCATAATAGGTGCCGGGCTCCTTGGCGTTGAACCACGTTTCATTCAGCCGCCCTGGAATGGCGTCGGTCTTGATGCCGAATTCACCCAGAGCCCAGTTGTGGATCACTTTAAACGCGGTGACCTGTACGCGCACATTCGTGTTCACAGGCGCGACCACGGGGTTATCCACGGCCAGTCTGTAGTGGCGGGGCTCGTGACCGTAAAAATCGAGCACCCGGGCCCGCGCTTCCTGCGTGGAGTATTGGCCCACAAGGCGCGCCAGCGCACTGGACCGCTCTTCGCCGCTCAGATTGGCAAGCTCGGCCCCTTCGCCCTGCCCGGTTTGCGCCTCATAAGTCAGGACAGCTGGCAATTGCGACTGGTCCAGCATGTTGCTGTCGTACTGGCCAATACCGTCATCAGGATACTCATAGGACCATTTCCACTGCTGGCCCAGCACTTTGACCGTCAGGTCATACTGTTCCGGCAGGCGGTCTTGATAGTAAAGCAACCGAAATGACGGAATGGCGATGGCGATTAGGATCAGCACAGGCACCCCGGTCCAGATCACTTCCACCAGCGTGTTATGCGAAAACTTGCGCGGCGTTGGGTTGGCGCTTTTTCTAAACCGCACCATGGCGTAGAGCAGCAGCACCATGACGAAGACGGCGATGATCGTGATAAACACAAGCAAGTAGTTGTGAAATCCGGTCATCCGCTCCATCAGCTCAGAGGCGGCGGGCTGAAAGCCGAGCTGTCCTGGTTCGGGATCGCCCATAGCCGGCGCTGCGGCGAAAAGAACGCCGAGAAGTCCAAACCACATAATCCGATGCGCCATGCGTCTCATCATTACCTTAGCCCCTTGGTTCGGCTGCGCGCGCTTCACGCGGCGCCGGGCGAGTCCGTTGGGTTGTGATATAACGCGGTCTTTGAAAGCCGTCAGGCCGCGCGTGCAGAAATATTGTCGCACGTGGCAGTCGGGTTGATGTCCAACACCCCAGTTGGGTCGTGTTACTCCGCCGGCGCAGAGCGCGCTTCTGCCGTCGCACCATCCGGCGTAAATTCCTCATTGTGCGCAAGTCGTTTGAGCCAGAAACTCAATGCGCCAAGGATCACGCCAAGCACGATGGCAAACAAGCCAATGCGCCAGAACACGGCGGTGGATGTGGCCAGCGCTGATTCCGGATCGAGCACTGCTCCGCCCACGGTCTCCGTGGCCGTCAGCGCCGCGATTAACCCCACCGCTTGGCCGGCCCACGCAAACGAGAGGAACCACACAGCCATCATGAAAGAAAACACTTTCAGCGGCGACAATTTCGTGACCGCGGACATGCCCACCGGCGACAAACACAGTTCACCCGTGGTGTGCAGCATGTAGAGCAGCATCAGGAAGATCAGCGGCACCCGGAAGTTTTCGTCGGCGAACTGTGCGCCGAACACCAAAACCCAAAAACCAAGCCCCACCTGAACAAGAGCGAGACCAAACTTCAAAGCTGGATTGGGATCTAAATTGCGTCTCCCTAAGAAAGCCCATAACGCGGC
This sequence comes from uncultured Caulobacterales bacterium, assembly GCA_964636945.1. GTDB lineage: Bacteria > Pseudomonadota > Alphaproteobacteria > Caulobacterales > Maricaulaceae > CAZADA01. The sequence continues at coordinate 38,656 of CAZWVH010000007.1, forward strand.
AAAGACCGGCGCCAGCAATAAGATAAACCCAGCGTTGAATGACTGTGTTTGCGACGCAGTCACTGTGAAAAACCCATCATTTGGCAATTGTGTGTTTCGACTGGCAAACAGGTTGAGCGAGGAGCCCGCCTGTTCGAACAGCGCCCAAAATACGGGCGCTACGGAGATCAGAATCAAAGCGAGCGTGAGGCGCTCGGTCTCCACGCGTGAGCATTCTTTGACCATGAAATGAATCAGATAGCCGATCACCAACACCGTAACGGGCGTCAGTAACGCCAGGATATGGATGTGCGCGCTCTCAGAGCCCATAAGCGATTGAAGGCTGTTTAAGATCGCTGAAGGCGGGGATTGCACGAGGAACCACACCACAAATACCCCCAGAATCCCGCCGATGTAGATCACGTGTTCCAGACTCAACGGTCCCAGCAATGGTTTGGAGAGCCGCGCCTGGTCGGGCGCGTCGCCGACATGGTCGGGAAGTTGTGGCGGTCCTGGTAGGAAAAACAGCAAACGCCGGCGCATGAACACCAACCATCCAAACGCCATGCCAATCCCCGCAAGGCCAAAGCCATAGGCCCAGCCATAGGTCTCGCCGAGAATGCCGCACAGGACCGAGGCCCAAAACGCGCCGAGATTGATCCCGAAATAGTAAAGCGTGAAGCCTGAGTCGCGCCGCTCATCGCCCGGCTCATAGAGCTGCCCGACGATGGACGAAATGTTGGCCTTCAAAAACCCAACGCCCATAATGATCAACGCCAGCGCCAGATAGAAGATGTTCAAAATCGTGTTGCTGCGCCCATCCACATCAAACGAAAACGACCCCGCGGGCAAAACGGTGGGCACGGGAGAATTGCTCGGAGCATTGGCAACGATGAGCGACCCATCCGAACTGGCTGTAACCGTACAAATCCCCGCAATATCGGAATCCGCAGGTGGGTTGAGCTGGCAACGCGCATCTCCGAGCGGCACAAACACTTCGCGCTGACCGCCCCGACCTTGTGTGTCCATGACGATCCGCTCTTCGCCGTAAACCAAAACCTGGCTGGCTGGCTCGCCTTCCGCGGCCATGAGCGAGTGCCCGCCCACCAACAGTAGCGCCCCGTAGGCGATGGCTTTGCGCGTGCCTAAGTAGCGATCGGCCAAAAAGCCGCCCACCAATGGTAAAAAATAAATCAGCGTCACATAGGCGGCGTATTGGGATGCAGCGAAGGCATCCTCAAACAAAAAGTGCTGCGTGAGATAAAAAATGAGCAATGCCCGCATGCCGTAATAGGAAAACCGCTCCCACATCTCGGCGAAAAACAAGATATGCAAGCCGCGCGGGTGATGACGCATTTGCGCAAATACTGGGATCGCCATGACGGCTGTGATCATAATGCCGACTACAACCACAATATTAAACAAAGCGCCCACGGCCGGCTCCCTTAGCTCATCGAGTTCGGGCCGGAACCGCTTTTGCGTCGATTCCCCCGGACCCATTTATGTTCTGCGAGTTGAGCACAGATCGTTCCGACTGCTCAAGCGCGTTGGCGCAGCCCGGCGGTCAGGCGCCCGGCATTCCCGACGGATGGCGGGCTGCCCAGTGCCAGTTCATCCGCACTCAGCAACCACGCGCTTACCGCAATTGCAGACCCGAAGCGCGTCCTGCAAACATGGGATTGGCGTCAAACCGGTCTGCGAACACGGGATCGAGCAGATAGTCCGGCAACAGGCATACTGAGGCCGCCTCGCGCGCGCGCGCCACCACTTGTTCGGTTTTCGGCAAGGCTCTGAGCGCAAACGCATCAATGTCGCCCAGCATGTCCGCCACTTCCTTGGCCATAACGTGATTGGTCACGCCAAAGGTCTGAAACACCGCCGCGTTATTGACGATGGTCTGCCAATCATCGGGATAGAGTCGGCGCATTTGCGAGAGGTCTTGGAAAAACGCCCACACCTTCAGGCCATAGCCGCGCAGCAGCGTCATGGCCACACGCAGTTCCTCCATGGGCCCAAGCTGGGCGCACTCGTCCACAATCATCAGCGTGTCATGTTCAGGGCGCACCGTGCGCGACATGATCACCTTAAGCAGCGAGCCAATCCACAACCGCATCAGTGCGCCGTGAGAAGCCAACTTATCCGGCGGAACCACCAGATAAATGGTCATCGGTTCCCCGGCAGCCACAGCATCGAGATCGATTGTGGTGCGCGAGAGCGTGCGCCGCGCCGGCGCGCAATTGACCAAGTCAGTGTAGCTTTGCACCGTGGCCAATACACCTGATCGCGTAACCTCGGTGAGCTGCAGAAACGCCGCAATTTCCGTTTGCGCTAGGCCTCCTAAATCAGGGCACTCATCAAGGATGCGCGCCAGATTGTACACCACGTCGTCATTCTTCACGAGTTCGCGCACGCGCCCGAAATGGCGATCTTCAGGGTTTTCGCGTTCGGCCACATACGCGATGACGCCCGCCATCACCGCCCGTCCCCAAATATCCCAGAACGGCTCTTTCAAGCCTTGATTAGGGCCGGCGAGCAAACACGCCAGCGCCTGAGCTTCGCTTTCCAGCTCCACATCGGGCCGGCCCAAGACATCGAGAGGGTTGAGTTCATCCGTTTCCTCAGTCACCAGACGAAAAGGGTCGATGACATGGACTTGCTGGCCCATTTCGCGGCGCGCGCGAGCGGTGACGAGATAGTTCTCGCCCTTTGGGTCGACCACAATGGCCGGTCCCTTATAGCTCAACAGATTTGGGATAATTGCGCCGCGTCCTTTGCCCGCCCCCGTGGGGGCGACGGTGACCAGATGGCCCTCCCCGTCAGAAGCGATCATCTCATCGCCCGCCAGGGGAAGCTCGGGCGTGTCATCGCCGACGCTTGGTTCGCTGAAACCGATGCGCCGTTCTGGGCCAGCGCCCTTGCGCCAGCCCAATAACAAACCGCCAGAAGCCGTTAGGGATATAGGATTGTTGTGTGGACCCACCATTATGCACTCCCATTTTCACCCCCGTTATAAGAACAAAACAGAAACTTACAAGAGTGCACTTGGCCCCGATTCGGCCCAAGTGGCAAAATTTATTACTAATTGGTTAACGGCAGTGAAATTACGCCAACCGCACGACTGTCACATGCGCTCAACTTAATAGGCATGGGCTGAGAAAATGCGGCTCAGATCCCCACCCCAATCTTGGTGATACTCTTGAACCAGCCTCTCGGCAGGGCTGATCCCGCTTTCCGCAATTTCGTCGAGTTCATCAAGAAAACCAGATTCATCGTCGCCTGCGCAGCCCAATTCGTGGCGCGCTTTCAAGCCCTGGCGCGCCAGGGCCAAGGCGTCCTTGGCCACGTCTTGGAGTGTTCGCCCAGCAATCGGTGCATCTAGCCCCAGCATGGGCGCGGACAGACGCAACGCGTCTCGGTCGGCGGCGGTCCAATGGCGCGCTAACTCCCAAGCGCCGTCGAGCGCGGTTTGGTCGTAAAGCAGCCCCACCCACAAGGCCGGCAGAGCGCAAAGCCTCCCCCAGGGACCGCCGTCCGCACCGCGCACCTCAATAAAACGCTTCACGCGCGCCTCGGGGAACAAGGTGGAGGTATGATCAATCCAGTCGCCCAAACAGGCTCGTTCGCCGGGTCTGTCAGACATATGGCCGCTGAACAATGCACTGAACGGCGTGCCCGCCACATCAACAAATCGGCCATCGCGCCTCAGAAAATACATGGGCGTGGCCATGGCCCAATCCACGTATTGCTCGAACCCAAATCCTTCATCAAAAGCGAAAGGCAGCATGCCGGTCCGGTCAGGGTCGGTGTCTGACCACACGTGAGCGCGATAGCTTTTCCAGCCATTGGGCCGTCCGTCTATAAACGGTGAATTGGCGAATAGCGCCGTGGCCAATGGTTGCAGCGAGAGGGCCACGCGCAATTTTTTAACCATGTCGGCTTCGGATGAAAAATCGAGATTGACCTGCACGGTGCAGGTGCGATGCATCATTTCATGACCCAGCCGACCGACCTTGGGCATGTATGCGCGCATAATATCGTAACGCGCCTTGGGAATGCGCGGCATGTCGGCCAATGACCAGGTTGGCGCGGCGCCAAGACCCAAAAACCCGGCCCCCATCTGATCGCCAATGGTGCGCGCTTGGGCCAGATGGGTGTTCACTTCATTGCAGGTCTGATGGATGGTCTCCAACGGCGCGCCCGACAATTCAAACTGACCGCCCGGCTCTAAGGCGATTGTGGCCCCATCTAGCGCAAGACCAACCAAGCGCCCGTCTTCATTGAGCTTTTCCCACCCCAGATCCGCAAACGCCTCCAAGACCTTAGAGATCGATGGGCCATCCCCATCAAACGGCAACGGCGCGTGATCACTCAAGCGAAAGCAAAACTTTTCGTGCTCCACCCCGATCCGCCAGTCGGATTTGGCTTTGGCGCCTTCGGCCATCCAACCAATCAATTGGGATTTGTGCTCCACCGGAGTGGTGTCGAATGCGCCGGCAGTGGACATGGGAAATGCTCGCGAATGTGGGGACCCAGAGGAGATCTAGGTTGTGCAAACGCCACGCTTACGCGGGTGCGCTCAAAGGCTCAAGTTTGCCGTCAGAACCGCGCCCAAGGCGCATCGATGCCGAACACGCCGTCGGGGCAAAACCGCGACGCTCTCGGTTGGAGCGAACGACCGAACAATGCGCCCTCATCACCGAAAAACGTCCGCACGACGCGTCCTTCAAGGTGTGAGATATGCACCGCCCCGAAATGACGGCTGTCACGAGAATGCGCGCGGTTATCGCCCATCACAAACACGTGATCAGCGGGGACAATCAAGCGAATGGACTCCCCCCAGGCCGGCTCATGTGAAGCCCCTGCCACAATCCACGTCCCCTCGCCCTGCAATCGCTCGCGCGCCATGATCGTCGCCTCTCGCCAACCCAGCGTCGAGCGCCGAGGTTCGGATTCGGTCTGAAACACCGGTCCCGTGGCGCGTGCGCCGTTGACCATGAGGCCATTGTCGTCAAGCACAACATCATCCCCGCCCAAGGCCACAACGCGTTTGACCAAGAGCTGCGGGTGATCGTCATCCTCTTCCATGTCTAAGATCACAATGTCGCCACGGCGGACATCAAGGCCGGGACAAATTGCGGAGATTTTGCGGGCGACCAAACGATCGCCCGCAGCAATGGTCGGCGCCATGGAGTCGCTAGACACAGCATAAACCTGAGAAGCCCGCGTCCACATGAGCCCTCCAGCGAACGCCGCCGCACTAAGGAGGAAAAAGCTCAGACCGATCAGTCGCGACACCAGTTTCTTCATGCCCAACAGCGCCCTCGGTTACTCCGCGGCGCTGCTCACCACTGACAATCCTGGTCGCGGCGCGGCGGCTTTCACATCCTCATCGACATAGGGCAGGAACTTCTCAAAGTTGGAGACAAACATGTCCGCCAACGACGCCGCACGCCGATCATAGTCCTCAGGATCGGCCCAAGTGCGCCGCGGATCAAGCATTGCGTGCTCCAAACCTGGAACTTTTAGGGGAACATCGAATCCAAAAAACTGATCTGTGCGATATTCCATCTCGTCCAGGGACCCTTTGAGCGCCGAATTCAACAGCAGACGCGTCGCGCCAATGGGCATGCGGGTGCCGACGCCATAGCCCCCGCCGGTCCAGCCGGTATTGACCAGCCAGCATTGGACGCCGCCCTGTGTAATCCGGTCACGCAAAAGATTGCCGTAGACCGATGGGTGACGCGGCATGAACGGTGCGCCGAAACAGGTGGAAAACGTGGCCTGCGGTTCGGTGACGCCTTTTTCCGTGCCGGCCACCTTTGCCGTATAGCCCGACAAGAAGTGGTACATGGCTTGTGCAGGGGTTAGGCGCGCAATCGGCGGCATCACGCCAAAGGCGTCGCAGGTTAACATCACAATGGTGTTGGGAGGACCACACCGGCCCGTCTCTGAAGCATTGGGGATCGAAGAGATGGGATAAGCGCCACGGCTGTTTTCAGCCAAAGAGGGGTCGTCCAAGTCCAGCACGCGGGTGTCTGGATCCATGACCACATTCTCAAGAACCGTGCCCCACATTTGAGTGGTGCGATAAATCTCCGGCTCGGCTTTGGCGGAAAGCCGGATCATTTTGGCGTAACACCCGCCTTCAAAGTTGAACAAACCGTCGTCCGACCAGCCATGTTCGTCATCGCCCACCAGTGTGCGCTGTGGATCAGCCGACAGCGTGGTTTTGCCCGTGCCAGACAACCCAAAGAAAATGGCCGCATCGTCCCCCCCATCATTGACCGAGCAATGCATGGGCATCACGCCGCGTTCAGGCAGGAGATAGTTCAGCACTGTGAATACGGATTTCTTGGTCTCACCGGCATAGGATGTGCCGCCGATCAGCACCATTTTCTCCGCGAAATTCACGGCAATCACAGTATCCGAGCGACACCCATGACGCTCTGGATCGGCCGAAAAGCTCGGCAAATTCACAATTGTGAATTCAGGGTCAAACGCCGCCAACTCCGCCTTAGTGGGCCGGCGCAACAAATGGCGAATGAACAAATTGTGCCACGCCAACTCGTTGACGACGCGGAATGAAACCCGCTGAGCTGGATCAGCGCCGCCGAACAAATGCTGCACGAACAATTCTTTGCCTTCCATGTGCGCCTTCATGTCGGTCCATAGCGCGGCGAATTGTTCGGGACTAATCGGCTTGTTGTTGTCCCACCACACCGTGTCTTCGGTGCTGGCGTCGCGAACGGTGAATTTGTCTTGAGCTGATCGTCCCGTGTGCTGACCGGTTTTCACCACCAACGGGCCGCCCCTTGCAACTTCGCCCTCTTGGCGCTGTAGCGCGGCTTGGTACAGCGCGGCCTCGTTCAAATTGAGATGAATGTGACCAGGGCTTGCCAATCCAAAATCTTCAATGCCTGTCTTGACGCTCACGGCGGCTGCCTCCTCCGATTGTGATGGTTCTCGCCAAAGTCCAACAGTCTCAAATAGACTCTACACACCGGGACGATGAAATTGGAACCACCCGTTTCTCCCTAAATGGAACGGCCCACATCGCCATTCCTATAATGTTTTGCTCAACAAACGTGATTGCATAGCGCATTCATTGCGCCAAAATTCCTGATCATGCAATATTTGTGCTACGCAACAGAAAGTTGACTCAGCGCCCACTATTGCAGGTTATTCTGCGTCTCCGATGGATCGCTGGACCAATCGCCGCACACCGCCTGCCAAATGGTCAACGCCGCCAAAGCTGCCGTTTCAGCCCGCAAGATCCTCGGTCCCAAGCTGACGGGAATGGCGAACGCAGCTCCGCGAAGGCGCTCCTGCTCATGAGGGCTAAACCCGCCCTCGGGCCCAATCAAAATGGCGCCAGGCGCAAAAGAACTGGCGTCAGGCCCGTCGTGCAAACCGAGAAGACAGTCCAAGAGACCTGTCGCCTGAGCCGCAGGAGACGTCCAGGCCGTGTCGCGCGGTGCGCCCTCATCACAGTAAATGATTGATTGGTTGGGACAATCGGAGGGCCACCGGTCCAACAGCGATGACAAGGCCTCAGCATGCTCAATGTGGGGCACATCCAGACGCTCAGTTTGCTCTGCGGCTTCTTTTGCAAGTGCCTGAAGGCGTTCGATTTTCACACGATCTGCATTGGTGCGATCGGAAAAGACGGGCTGGATTGTCGTGGCGCCAAGTTCAGTGGCCTTCTCCACCACGAAATCGGTGCGGGTTTTCTTCAGAGGCGCAAAGATCAAGCACAAGCGCGGCGGAGTTGCTTGAAGACGAATTTTTTGTGTGATCTGAATTGTGGCCGCCCGTTTGCTCACCTCAACCAGCTTGGCGGCCCATTCCCCATCCACGCCGTTAAAAACCCGCAGCGGCGCGCCTTTGGTCAGGCGCAACACATTGGCCAAATAGTGCGCTTGGTCGGCCGCCAGCGCGGTGGACGCATGCGCCTCGATCCGATTCTCAATGAACAGACGCGGCGTGGTCACGCCAGCTGATAGCCCGGCGTGGAGCGGGCAATCTCCTGTTCATCGTCGTCCATGTCGGCTGCAATGTTTCCAAACAGCGGCGTGGATAGATACCGCTCGCCCGTGTCGGGCAGCATGCACAAGATCACGGCTCCTTGCGGCGCCCGTTCCGCGATGCGCATGGCCACTGCGAATGTGGATCCCCCGGAGACCCCGGTCATAATTCCCTCTTTGGCGCCAAGCTTTCTGGCCCAGTCCATGCCCTCTGCCGCGCTGACCGTCTCCAATTGATCATAAAGTCCGTCGCGGCGCGCTTCTTCGATCACCAGCGGAATAAAATCCGGCGTCCAGCCCTGGATCGGGTGCGGCGTCCAATGCGGATGGCTGGAGGCAGGCCCACCGTCCGGTTCGCGCGCTTGATCTTCCCCGCTGGTCAACATTGGCGCAATATCCGGTTCGGCGAGAACGATCTTCGTCTCGGGACGTTCTTTGCGCAGCACGCGGCCCACGCCGGTGACCGTCCCGCCCGTGCCAAATCCGGTCACCCAATAATCCAATCGCTCGCCCGCAAAATCGGTCATGATTTCACGCGCGGTGGTGGTCTCGTGAATGTCAGCATTGGCTTGGGTTTCGAACTGACGCGCCAAGAACCATCCATTCTTTTCGGCCAGATCGCGGGCTTTGCGGTACATGCCCGTACCTTTGTCTTCCTTGGGCGTGACAATCACCTTGGCGCCATAGAACCGCATGAGCTTGCGCCGCTCCACGGAAAACGATTCCGCCATGGTCACCACCAGCGGATAGCCTTTGGCTGCGCACGCCATGGCCAAGCCAATGCCGGTATTGCCCGAGGTCGCCTCGACCACGGTCTGGCCCGGCTTTAACGCGCCACTGCGTTCAGCCGCCTCAAGAATATTGAGCGCGAGACGATCCTTCACCGAGGCGGCCGGATTGAAAAACTCAGCCTTCACATAAAGGCGCACTTGGGCGGGCGCGAGGCGGTTGATCTTCACACAGGGCGTGTCGCCCACCGTGTCCACAATGCTGTCATAAAGCCTGCCGCGCCCATTGGTTTTACGCGTCGCCGGGTCCGCCATGTTTGCCTCCACTTGGTAGCAAGTGCATCTACGCCGCGTCCCGCGCCTGTGTCCAGCACCGCCCAGGTCGGACGCCGCAGCACGTTGTCTTGGGACCCACCGGCCTTGTATGACCAAGCCATGACCGAACTTCGCCCCGATCGACGCGTCGCCGACAGCATTGCGCGCTCACCCACAGACTGGGCGCCCATGACAATCCGTCCCTATTTGCGACTGGCGCGGGTAGACCGGCCGGTGGGATTTTGGCTGTTGTCCATCCCGTGTTGGGCGGGCATCGCCCTGGCGCGCAGCTCTGGAGGGTGGGCATGGAGCGATCTCGGCCTCGCCGCCTTATTGACCCTCGGCGCCATTGCAATGCGCGCAGCCGGCTGCACCTATAATGACATTGTCGACAAGGATTTGGACGCCTCGGTGGCGCGCACCGCTGATCGACCACTGGCGGCGGGCACAGTCAGCCTGCGCGCGGCGTGGATGTTTCTGGCTGCGCAATTGGCGGTGGGCTTGGTTGTACTGATCGTGATCCCGCGCGCGGCCCAACTGGTCGCTCTCGGCGCGATCCCGATCATCGCCGCCTACCCGTTTATGAAGCGCATCACCTGGTTTCCCCAGGCTTGGCTCGGGCTTGCCATGAATTGGGGCATGCTCGTCGCCTACGCCACAGTCATTGGGCACATCGATTTGCCCGCCCTCGTCGCCTTTGCCGGCTTGTGGGCGTGGACCTTTGGCTATGACACGATTTACGCGCACCAGGACGCTGAGGACGACGCGCTGGTGGGGATCAAATCCACTGCGCGACTGTTTGGCCATTACTCAAAGCTGGCGGTTGGCGCCTCGTATGTGTTCGCCGCAATCATGCTCTATTTCGCCGCCGTTCTGGCTTCTCCCTTTCCACCTGTACGCTGGACAGGCATTGCCCCGGTTCTCGCGTTCGGCGCTCTGCTCGCCCTGCAAGTTTGGCGAGTTCGGTTGGACAATGACCAATCCTGCTTGCGCTGGTTTAAGTTCAATCGGGAGACGGGATTGGCGCTGACCGCAGGACTGCTCGTCAATGCTGTGCTTGTGGCCGATTAAGGCAAACCGATCCGCGTGATCGCGAAATCAATGATGACGAGCTCCAGCGGCTCACTTACTCCCTAGCGGTCGAAAACCCGCCCAGACGCAGGTATGCGCACCGTGTTGACATCGCCAAACCTTGCCAGTCATCTGTCGCACCGTCCCATCCGCACTCATTCCACGACATCACAATGATTGATTTATCCCAAACTCTGGCTCTCGCGGCCGCGAACCTGACTTCACCGGTTGTTCTGTTTTTCGTGTTGGGGCTTGGAGCCGCCGCTCTAAGATCCGACCTTGCATTCCCCGAAGCGGCGGCGAAGGCCGTGGCGCTCTATTTGATCATGGCGATTGGCTTTAAAGGCGGAGCGGGCGTTGCTGAGTACGGGCTAGATGGTCGCATGGCGGCGACGCTGATTGTTGCTGCGGTCCTCAGCGCCATTACCCCTTTGATCGCCTATCCCCTATTGCGCGTTGGCGCCCGGCTGAACGTGGCCGAAGCGGCCGCCACGGCAGGTCACTATGGCTCGATCAGCATTGTGACCTTCGTGGCTGCAACCCGAGCCGTGGAGTTGGTTGGGCTTGAGCCGGAATCGTATATGGCCGCCGCAGCAGCGGTCATGGAGGCGCCGGCAATCCTGACGGCGGTTTGGCTGGCAAGATCGCGAGGCAATGCTGGAAAGACGGGGGACAATGCGTTCATTCGCGAAGTGCTCACGAACGGAAGCGTGGTGCTCCTGTTCGGGGCGTTTTTGATTGGTTGGGCGACGGGGCCAAGTGGTATGGCTGCTGTCGAACCATTTTTCGTTGCCCCTTTTGTCGGGGTCTTATGTCTGTTTTTGTTGGATATGGGCCTCGTCGCGGGCCGCGGATTGCAGGAAGGTGTGCGCTCTGGCGCCCTTTCGTTAAGGCTGGTTGGACTGGGCGTCGCAATTCCGCTTATTGTGGCCACTCTCGCTGCGATCGCGGCCTGGCTACTCGGGTTATCCGCGGGGGGTGCGGCGCTGCTGATTACCCTGGGAGCCAGTTCGTCATATATTGCCGCTCCGGCAGCGATGCGTTTGGCAATCCCCGAAGCGCGACCAGCGATTTATCTCACGGTCTCGCTCGGTGTGACGTTTGTGTTCAACCTCACGATTGGCATACCAATTTACATCGCAGTCGCTCAGTTCCTCGCCAGTTAGGAATCCGCCGTATGGACCTACACCCTAAGAAACGTTTGGTCATCGTGATCGAGTCGCCCGCGTTGAAACGCTTGCTGCGCCGGCTCGATGAGATGGACGTGCCCGGATACACTGCACAGCCAGCGCTTGCGGGCCGAGGTCGGTCAGGCGTCTGGCGTCGCGACGGCGCAGTTGGCGAAGCTGGGGTGATGACAGTCGTTTCGCTCATTCTTGATGAAGACCGGCTAGACGAAGTACTCACCGGTGTATTTGAGATTGTGAAACAGCAAATCGGCATTGTCACCGTGACGGATGTCCAGGTCATTCGACCCGACTTGTTTTAGCGCGAGGAGTGATCGAAGCTTTGCACCGCCGCTTCGAGCGAGCTTTACTTGAAGGAGAGCGTCCATGCCCCACCGCAAGGCGTTTTTGCAAGCGAACGAGCGCTATGTAGCCAATTTTAAAGACGGGGATTTGCCACTGATTCCCCGTCGTCGCGCCGCTATCGTCACCTGCATGGATTGCCGCATCGACCCTGATCGCATTATGGGCCTGGAGATTGGCGATTGTCATGTCATCCGGAATGCGGGCGGTCGCGCCTCAGACGACGCCATTCGTTCACTGGTGATCTCCTACAAAATGCTCCAAACCAATTCGTTTTTTATCATCCATCACACGGATTGCGGCTTGGCCTCCTTCGATCACGCCACCATGCGCGATTTGCTCGCCAGCAGTTTGGAGCCCGCTGTGCGCACCGAGGATGGCTGGACTGATGTGGGCGAGGGGCCCGGTACAGTTGAGGGCGACTACGTCAATTGGCTCACCTTCACAGACCCTCAAACCGCCCTGATCGAGGACGTGCGCCGTGTGCGTAATCACCCCTTGGTCCCACGACGGATTCCCATACATGGCATGATCTATGATGTGACCACTGGCAAACTGATCACCATTGACGAAGCGGACCGCATTGGCAGACCAACCGCAGAAGCTCCGGTTGTGACAAACGGATAAGGCGCTGACGCGCCGAGCTGGTCGATGGTGTTAATTGTGGAAGGACTGGTCGCCTTCAGCATGCAACGCACTGTATTCTGCCTTTTTGTGACCGCTCGTAGAAGCGGAAGACAATTGGGAGGAACACGAGCATGACGTCGCCAGTCACGCACCATGAGGGCGCGGAAAGCCGAGCGCGCCCAAACATTGAGGCTGACCCGACCGCGGAAAACGCCCGATCACTTAACACCCGTATAGAAATTGCAAAAGTGCTGCATCCATTGCGTTTGACGGCGTGAGTGATTGATCGGTTCTCGATGCTTACGCGATGACGACCAAAACGCTTGCGGTGCAACCAAATCCGATCGACGAAAAATCTGCTGGTCCCGACGGACGAACAACGCCAAGCTGTCCGTTATGACTGTGCAACTCTGGGGTTAGACGGTGGGAAACATCGGTGCATTATTACCGTTCGCAGGACTTAGCGCCCCCTTGTCAGCATTAGAGTTGCATCCAATATGTGGACGGAAACTATGATAACCGCATTAAAAGCTTGCGAATAATCTCGCATTGGTGTTCGACAGATGTAGGCGGTGTGGGGCCGCCTCCAGCTGATCGGGGCATTTTGGCGTGGCCGATGAACAAGGCTCGGTTAACGCATTCGTGCGAAACTGTACCCAATGCACGAAAGCAGAGATCGGAATGAGTATGGTTACTGCGGAACAACTCGAAATCGTTCGGGAGCACGATGCTCCCCGGGGGCGTTACATTGCTCGGATGAGTGGGGGCAATGAAGCCGAACTCACCTATTTGGATCATGGTGACGTGCGCGTCATTGATCACACCGTCACGCCAGCGGCGTTGCGGGGCAAAGGTGTGGCCGGCGCGTTGACCTCTCGGGCGCTTGCTGACGCGCAAAACGAAGGTATGCGCGTTGATCCTGCGTGTTCCTACGCTGCAGCTTGGTTACGCCGGCATCCGGAATATCAAGCGATCATTGCAACTGGGATTGCGGCGGCCCGCTAATTCCTCGTTATTGCGGCGCAATTGAATTGACGCCACGCTGCGCTCAGGCTAGAACATAGCGGGAACGCAGGAGGCGGGTATGGCGCAAACGCACCACACATTGGACTATTTTGAGATCCCAGTGACCGACATGGCGGCCGCCAAGATGTTCTACGGCAGCGTGTTTGGCTGGACCTTCCAAGATTGGGGTGATGACTACGCCTCGTTCGAAAATGCCGGTCTCAACGGCGGCCTCGCCAAAACCGAACAGCCAATTGCGCGGGGCGGCCCGATCCCCATCCTCTACTCGGATGATTTGGATGCCTCAGAACAAGCGGTCATTGACGCGGGCGCAACAGTGTTCGGCCACATCGACTTTCCGGGAGGCCGGCGGTTTCACTTCACCGATCCTTCCGGCAATGAGCTGGCGATTTGGACCAAGGTTGAGGGCTAAGGCCCGAACGTTCTGCGGCCCCGCTCATGACATTTTGACTTTTTGGCTTACCGCAAAAGCGTTTCATTGGCCGGATAGCGAATTGTGAAGCCATTGCGCACACTCCAGGTTTCATCAGCGGCGACATCGCGCCGCCAAACCAACACGCCAGGCTTATCATTCCAATTTTCTTCATCCGGCGTTGTGGTGTCAGCACTCACGCGCACGGTGATATCGTCATCGCGCGACACCGGGCGGAAATCCACTAGCTCTACAGTGTAGGCCTGGGCGTGGCGATTGGTGACGTCAAAGCGATGATTTTCCACGATTTCGCGGGTGCGCCCCATCAGACCCACATCATTTTCATCGCCAGCTTCATCGGCCCAAGCAATGATCACCGCTTGATCCTGGCCAAACCCGAGTTCGATCTCCTCTCCGGGAATCACCGAATCGAGCCGATCTTCACGCAAAAATGCGCCATCACGATATTTGCGTAACGCGCCGGCGGGCAACGGTCCATCTCCCGCATATGTGAATTGAGCTATTAGATAGGCGTCTGTGCGGATCCGCGGCGCTGCGCGCACCACCAATTCTACCTCGAGGTCCTCTTGGCCCACCGAGAATGTGCGCGCTCGATTGTCGGACAGCACGTCCACCCGACCGCCCACAGCATAGGATTGCGCGAAATTGGCGTTGACGGTCTCTATCGTCTGTCGGCGTGAACCGGTGACGACCATCATATCGGCGGCCATGGCGTTTTCAGTGGCGAGGCCCCCCAGTTCGCGCGACGCCATTGGAGCCGGCGCAGGCGGAGGCGGACTTGGCTGCTCCTCCATCAACCGCAAAAACTGCGAGTTCACATTGGGCGCAGCCACTTGGTTGGTGGGCGGCGCAGTGGACAGGCTCAACCGCACATTGCGCCAGTCCTCGCCAGTGTTCTGGGTCACCTTGACCTTGCGTTCCAGCACCATGGCGCCGGCCGTGCTATCGAGGCGCGCATCATAGACAGCTGACCAGCCGGTGCCCGACACTTGGTAGTCTAGCGCCATGCGGGCCTTGATTGGCGAAGTGGCGGTGAGCGCCACTTGCACAGTGGTGCGCCGCGTAAAATCATCGTCAAAATCTCGCAGCTGCAACTGAACCTCTTCAATTTGACGCTCGAGATCGCGGCGCTGTCGTTGTGCGGTGATGATGGTTTGATGCGCCTCATTGGCCCCGGTTTGGAGTGCGGACAATGCCTCCGGCCAATTGGACGGATCTGAACCGGCTTCGCCTTCGGTAGCGTCAGCCCGGCTTTTGAGAAAACTGAGCTGCAGCTCCGCCTGCTGAACACGATAATCACGCTGTTGTACTTGTTCTTGCAGGCGCTCGAGTTGATTGCGCAGCCTTTGCGCCTCGGGCGGGCCACCGTCCTGAGGCAAATCGGGGCGCGCCTCAACCGCACCGACGATGATCGCCTCATTGTCAAAGCGCACGCGAAGGCTGTTGGTGTCCACATTGGCTGGCAGGCCCGCGACAATAACGCGATGTTCGCCCTCTGGGATGGCGACCTCGCCTAGGCGGGTGATATCAGCGCGACTGGGAAATACTTTGACCGCATCAATCCGTGTCCTAGCGGGCACATCATCACCATGGGCCGCCATGGGAGCGGTTACGACCACCGCCGCGGTTAGGAATCTCCACAAAGGTGTGGTCATGGCGTCACCCTCCCAAGATCAACGTCATTGTGTGATTTACGATACAGTCTCCCTTGAATTCACCATCCAAAGCAAGCGCAGACACCGTGTTCATATCCTTCGCCGGTTCGGCGCCAGACCAACTATTGAGCCACCACGATCTCGGTGATTTCGGCCAAGACATCATCACCGCACCTGACGATCACAGCGGTGTAATTGTCAGCAATTGCCGGTGTTTCCAGGCGCACCGGATAGCTGGTGACCACTTGAGCAACAACGCCATCGGGCGGTGTGGCGGATAGTATGGCGTGTTGGGTGGGCACTGCGCTCCGGTCAGCGCGACCGGGAGTGACGTTCACGTCAAAACCGGGCGTGGGTAAATCCACCTCACCCACCACGATCAGAGTACGCTGGGCGTCTGGCCCAGGCATGGCGTTGATCCACGCCTCCCAATTGCGGCTATCTATGACTGGGCAGTTCATGGATTGAGCCCCTGTGCGTTCATCGGCGGGTTGTGCGCCGCTCTCAGATTCAGCTTGCCCGCACGCCGCCAACACCACCAATCCAAGTATCAAAACCGGCAATCGCGCCAATGCGTTCATCATTGTTTCCTCGCCTCCCGCCGCATGGATCGCCACCCATGGAAAGATCATTCTCTTACCACGCCGCTTGACACCAGGCCATGACGGGGTGGCCCATCACTCCACCGAACAATAGTGCGGTAGGCCATCCTCGTCGGTGCGTCGGCTCTCCCCGGCATCGCATCCGGCCTCCACATAGGGATCCATGTGGGCGGTGAGCCAATCAATGCGCTCGTGAATCTGTTCGGGTGTTGGCGTCGACCCCGGCGCTTCGCCCAGCCATTCAGGCGGCGCGATAGCGCCACAATCGTCTGGCCCCACGAGTTGAAAATCACAGGTAATGGCTTGCAGCTGATAGAGGTCGAACACCGCTCGGCGCAGTGCAGTCGCAGCGCGTTCGGTCGTAATCTCGTCATCCAGCGTCATGGCCGGCTGACCCTCAATCGCGCCCTCGCGCGCCCGGTCGATCAACACCCCATAGCGCTCGGCCATAATAGCCAGCGCGAACGGATCAGTTTCGATCTCTGGCTGGTCATCCTGGGCCAGAGCCGGGACGGCGCCTATGGTGAGACACGTCCCCGCAATGAGCGTGCGTCTGAGATATGTTGGCATAGTGGGATCTCCATTTGGTTGTGGGCATTATCTCACCGCCAATGATGAATGTGAGCTGAGCAGCGCTTCGAGGCGGTCGTCAAACCCCAATTCAACTTGGCGGCGCTTTTCATTCATTCGCCGATTGTCTGGAACACCCCACCGCGAGTGCCTACGAAGACATTGATTGCTCAAAGATTGCCCCGTCGATTTATGTGAGTTACGATTTACTTTCAAAATGGAGGCAAGGAAGTGCAATATCTTAGACGGTATTCGGTTCCTCTGTATCTCATCATTGTTTTGGCAGTGAGCTGGATTACTTGGGCGCTGGGAATTGGCAATACTCTCACATTGTCGCCTTCCGCCATCGCAATACTTTTCGCTTTTTTGCTGCACGGTCGCCAAGAGGGCTTTGCGTTGCTAAGGCGGGCTTTTCGCTGGCGGGTTGGTTTACTTTGGTGGTTCTTAGCCTTCTTTGCCATCGCTTTGGTTTACGTCGCCGCCATTGGCATTCACGTTGCGATGGGCGGCCAGCCTCCGCCATTCACCGTGATCTTGAACGAGCCGGCTCTTGGTCTCGCCTTCCTCGCCATCGTGTTTCTGCCAATCTATGGGCCCGTTGGCGAGGAGATTGGATGGCGTGGCTTTCTCCAACATCGCATCCAGTCGGCCTCCGGTCCCCTAACAGCGAGCCTTGTCATCGGTCTCTTTTGGGGGATTTGGCATTTGCCGGAGTTTTTCGTCGAGGATTCGCTGCTTTATCAATTCGGCCTCGGTATGCTGCTGCCGTATCTATCGGGAACGATCTCGCTGTCGATCATCATGACGTGGCTCTATAATATGACCGGTCAGAGCACTCTTCTCGCCGGCATTGTCCTTCATGCTGCGGTGGATTATTGGGGCCCTCTTTTGCTCAGCGATATTTCCATGCGCGCCGCAGCTGAAGGGGAGATCATTCCCGGCGTCGACCCTCGACTTTATGTCATTACGCTCATCCTTTTAGCGGTTTGTGCACTATCGGTGCTTTTGCTGACGCGTGGCCGGTTGGGCGTGAGTCCAGCGCAACCGCTGGCTGGACCAGCGAAGGCGTAGGGCCTTCGATTGCTGCGCCGCCAGTCTACGATCGTGGCCCACATCGTATGGTTGGCCAAAAAGGCGGGACGGCGCACGCATGCCCATGCTGAAGCGCGCCAACGCTCAGTATGGGTCCATCATACCAAATTCCCAACACACAAGGGCGGGGCAAGCGACGCGCCGCGACGCGGACCCGCAATTACTGTGAAGCAAATATGCCGCCACAAACGGGGTTAGCGATGATTATAGCCATTGGTCCAAGTCTTGGCGCCCAAGGATCGCTGCAATTTCGACGACGCCGTCGACCACCCGAAAATAGATCGTGTCGCTTCGGGTGGTGCAACGGCGATAGCCTTCACGGATGTCCGTCACGGGATATCGGTCCGGTTGCTCTGCGATACGGTCGAAATAGGTGAATAGTTCATCGTAATATTTGTCAGCCTGAGCCTCGCCAAATCGATGCAACCCCCAACGATAAATGCGCAATAAATCGGCTTTGGCTTCTCCGGTAAGATTATAATTCGCCATTCGAGCGCAACGTCTCTTTGATTTCAGCGAGGATTTCGTCCTTATTGAGACGCGTGACGCCGCTCTGCTCAGATGCGAGCAGTTTTGCGCGGATCAGTTCGCGTTCTTGCTCCATCTCACGAAACCGCCGAATCAGATCGTTCACGACATCAGCCTTGCTGGAATACTCCCGGCTCTCAACTTTCGCCGTCAGCCAAGCGTCATTCGGCTCGGTCAGATTTATGGATTGCTTGATCATCATGGGCTCCTAGTCTTTCGCGCAGGTGCTATTATACACCCTATCGGAACCTGACGCGTGACCTATTTGGTGCGGGCGATGGCGAAATCGAAAACCAAGCCACCAATGCGATGTTGCCGGCGCACCGTATAGCCCATCGTGCTCAGGCGACTATGGCCTTGCCAGGCCCGGCGTTCGGGAAAGTTAGCGGTCTTCCGAAACCGCCGCGCCATGCTCACTCGGTTTTGCCCGTTTGCCATGGTTTCCCCGTTCGCCTTTTGGGAACACTAAACGCTCGCGGAAGTAATATCAACCATAAGTTGCTATAGTTATAGTCACACCCTTTAACAAATCCATCTCAGCGGGCCTTCCCTTCTCTCGTCCCAGGGGAGACCGGAGCGAGGGAGAGGGGTGATTTGACCGTGGGGCCGCGGTTTGTGTCGCCAGCCCAACCCTCACCGTTTGATTCCCTCTCGACAGAGAAGGGAGAGGGGGTGGCCTTTGGCTCTTATTCGCAAAAAGCCTAGAATTGTGGAGTTCTCCGAGACAGCCGCAGCGTACCCTCCATCACAACCCCTACTCCCCCCCCCATGGCGTCGATCTTCGCCACGACGTCGCGATCCATGGCCAATATCTTGCCCC
>CAZWVH010000008.1:0-45727 GCA_964636945.1 uncultured Caulobacterales bacterium
CGGGTTCCGTCTCGCCAGGACCATTCCGCGGTAGCGAGTTGCGCCGCCCAATGCGATCTCCACCCATTGGGCGCAGCCAAAGGCGCCCATCACCGCTCCCATTTGGCGGATTGGCCCAGGCGAATGTCCGTCGGTTTGGCCGCGCGGCGCGCAGGCGCCACTGCGTAGGACTACGCACACGCCCCGCCAGCGCCCGTCCCAGCGCCCGTCTTAGCGCCCGTCCTAGCGCCCGTCCGCCGCCTGCCCCTGCGCTGACGCCCGGTCGCGGAGCCGATCGCCGTCAGTGAGCGAATCGGGAGGGTAAACCACCACCACGTCTCCCGGCTCCAGCCCGGCGACAACCTCAGCGTGGGCGCCGTTGGAGCGGCCCAGATCCACCGGGCGCAGGCGCGCGCGTCCGGCGTCAACCACAAAGGCGGCCCAGTTCTCGCCTTGGCGGAACACACCGGCGTCGGGCGCGCGCACCACGTCCTCGCCGCGCCAGGTCTCCACATGCACGTCGACGCGAAAATCATGGCCCAGCCCACCCCACTCCTGCCGCGGGCTGTCAATGTCGATGATGACGTTGACGCGCTGTTCTTCGATGCCCAGCGCCGACACCTTGGTGAACGCGGCCGGCTCGACCCGCTGCACATGGCCGAGCAGTTCTTCCCCGCCCCAGCCGTCGATGCGCACGCGCGCGCCGGCGCTGACCACAACCGCATCGCTGGAGAGCATTTCGCTGTAGATTTCCAGGTCCTCAGGATCGCCGATGTCGACGATGGGCATGCCGGAATTGAGCACGGTCTCGCTTTCTTGCAGCACGCGCATGACCACGCCGTCGACCGGCGCGCGCAAATCAATGCAGCACGCGCCCCCGCCCAATTCGGCGTCATCCGCACTCGGATCGATCAACGCGGCTTCAGCGCGAGCCAGATCGGCCTCTCGCGCGCGCAGGCCGCTTTGGGCCGCATCACGGGCTGCCCGGGCGACATCGCGGGCGGCGCGGGTGTTGTCCATGCGCGCCTGAGCGATGGTGCCGATGGCCTGGAGGCGCTGGTCGCGATCAAAGTCGTTCTGCGCCCGGACGAACTCGGCCTCAGCCCGCCGCAGATCCGCCTCAGCCGCGGCGCGCGCCGCCTGGGCGGCGTCGCGCGCGCTGGCCAGTTCAGCTTGGGTGCGTCGGTCACGAAAACCCGGCTCGG
Organism: uncultured Caulobacterales bacterium; assembly: GCA_964636945.1. Lineage (GTDB taxonomy): Bacteria > Pseudomonadota > Alphaproteobacteria > Caulobacterales > Maricaulaceae > CAZADA01. Next base: position 1,185 of record CAZWVH010000008.1, read on the forward strand.
TGGGGCGGATGCGCGCCACGACCGTGGTTCCCGCCTGAACCGGGTCGCCCGGCTCGACGGTCACGCGCTCCAATCGCCCGGCAATGGGCGCGGAAAGAGTGTACACCTCGCGCACGCGGGTGCGGGCCTCTTCGGTGACCTGCACCGTCAAGGCGCCGCGGGTGACGGCGGCGATGTCCACGAACACGGGCCGGGGCCGCAGCGCCCAGATAAAAAACGCGGCGACCAGCACCGCGATCACGGCGGCCAGGGCGAGGCGTTTTTGGCGCGCCGTCAGCGCCTTTTTGGGTGTGTCGGCCGGCTGTTGCATGCTTACTCTCGCGTTTTGAGCACTTCGACGAGGTCGAGCTGATCGATGCGGCGACGCACAATCAGCCCCGAAATCGTTGCGAACACAATGGTGAACGTCATCGCATTGGCGTAGCGGACGGGCAGGATGAAAAAGGGCGGGCGCACCAGATCGGCGTCGAACATGGAGGTGATGATCACCCAGCCAATGGCCCAACCGATCATGCAACCCACGGGCAGCGCCAACACAACCAGAAGCGCCAGTTCGCCCAACAGGATGTAACTCACCTCGCCGCGGGTGAAGCCGAGCACCCGCAAACTCGCCAGCTCGCGCCCGCGTTCCGACAGGGCGATGCGGGCGGCGTTGTAGACAATGCCAAAGCAGATGGTTCCGGCGAAAATGTAAAACATGGTGGTGAAAATGGTGATGTTCTGACGCAAGGTCTCACGGAACTTATCGACAATGATCTGGCGCGCCGAAACCGCCTGAATGACAGGCGATTCTTTCGCCGCCTCGAAAAATTCTTCGTATTGGGCCATATCGAGATGGACATAGGCTGAGGATACCGACGGCGCCTCTTTAAGCGCGCGCGCCAGCGATTGAGCGCTCATATAGGCGGCCACGCCGATGTGGTCGTCGACCATGCCGACCAACGGAATGTTTAAGGTCGGCCGGCGCCCATCGAGCACCTTCATGCGCACGTCGTCGCCAAGATGCAGATCGAGTTTTTCCGCCAGATAGCGCGACATCAGCACCCCCTCGTCCGGGATGGCGAGGGGCGCCAGTTGGTCGTCTACGGGACGGTTTAACGACGCGTCTGACCTGAGGCCTTGCAGCCCTACCCGTTCGCGGCGCACGCCATTGACCATTTCCACGGGCACGATGCGCCCGCCCTCCACATCGCGCACGCCGGGCAGATGGGCGATGGCCATCAACACCCGTTCTGGCTGTTCGTGGGGGAATTTCATGGTGATTTCGGAGCGGTCCATGTGTTTGAAATGCTCCTGCATCAAATAATCCATGGAATCATACAGGAAGGTGGAGGCGACAATGGTTCCGCAGCCCGCGCCCACGCCCAGCACGGTCAGGCCGGAGCGAAACGGCGCGCGCGAAATGTTGCGCACAATGATGCGCGCGGGACCGGACAACAGGCGTATGAGCCCCAGCGTGTCGGCCCAACCGCGCGCGAAGCGCGCGGGCGCGGGCGGGCGCATGGCCACGGCGGGATCCAAGATCACCGCCTTGCGCACCGCCGCGATGGCGCCCGACACGCACACGCCCACCGCAATGAGAAAGCTGATGACATAGGCGCTGGTTGGGATGTCACGGATGACAAAGGGCAGGTTGTAAAACTCGGCGTAAAGATACGACAGCCGATCGCCGACCCAGGACCCGCCGATCAATCCGCCTACTCCGCCGACCAGGCCGGGAATCATGGCCAGCTTGATGTAATGAGACCCCACCGCGGTGTTGGTGTAGCCGAAGGCCTTCATCAGCCCGATCTGCTCGCGTTCAGTGTCGATCAAGCGGCTGATGGCGACATGGAGCATGAAGGCGGCGACGCCGAGGAAAATGGGCGGCAATATGCGCCCCATGGCCTCGTTCTGGGCGATCTCGCCTTCGATGAAGGTGTGGGAGAGTTGATCCTCGCGCAAAAACGCGCCGCTGCCGCCATAGCGGTCGAGGATGGCGTCCAGCTCCGTGACCACGGCGTCGCCATTGGCCCCGCGTTCCAGGCGCAAGGCGACGTCGTTGAACGCGCCGTCGAGATCAAAGGCCCGCTCCAAGCTGTCGCGCGCCATCCAGACGATGGCGAACCGCTCGTGCTGGGGAATGATGTCGCCTGGGGCGATGGCGTAAATGAACTCGGGCGACTGGCCAATGCCAACGATGCGCACATCGCGCTCGCGCCCATTGATGATGGCGGTGACCGCATCGCCAGGGTCGAGCGCCCAAGCGGCGGCGAACTCGTTGGAGATGATGGCCTCGTCATGCCGACCCGGCGTCGGCCAGCGCCCCTGCGACAAGATCAAATCGTTCACCGCCGGACGCCCGACGCGGGGAATTGACACCAGTACCGACGAGGCCGGCTCGATCAGGCCGGGCATGTCGAGACGCGCAGCCTCTTGAATGCGCAGCACCGCGTCGCGCACTCCGTCAATGGCCTCGATTTCCGCTTGCAAGCGCAAGGGCGCGCGGCGCACGCCGGCGAACACATGGGCGAAGCGATAGCGCTCATAATAGGCCGACTGGGTCTCGCTCAACGTGGCGAACAAATACTGCGACATCACCAACACCGTGACGCCGCTGGCGAGCACAAACGCGGCGGCCAGCAACTGGCCCCACAGCCGGCGCGCATCGCGCAACAGCTTGACGTCGAGGGGATGCAGAACCGGTCCGCTCACCAGCGGATCTCTCGCGGGCTGACCTTTTGGGCGTTGAACCGATCCTCGCGCACGCGCCCATCGGTAAGGATCACCACCTGATCGGCCATGTCGGCCACGGCGGCGTTGTGGGTGATGACGATGGTGGTCGCGCCCAACTCCTCATTGGCGGTCTGCAGCGCCTCAAGCACGATCACCCCGGTCTCGCTGTCGAGGGCGCCGGTGGGTTCGTCGCACAACAACACTTCAGGGCGCTTGGCGATGGCGCGCGCAATGGCGACGCGTTGCTGCTGCCCCCCGGATAACTGGGCGGGGAAATGGTCCATCCGGTCGTCCAGTCGCACAATGGTCAGCGCCTCCTCGGGCGTCATGGGGTGCGAGGCGATCTCGGTCACGAGCGCCACATTTTCCCGCGCGGTGAGGCTGGGCATCAGGTTGTAAAACTGGAACACAAAGCCGACGTGCTCACGGCGAAAGCGGGTGAGTTCGGTGTCCGAGCTGCGCGCGATGGACCGGCCGTCGAACAGCACGTCGCCATCGCTGCCCCGGTCAAGGCCGCCCAGAATGTTAAGTAGGGTCGACTTGCCCGACCCCGAGGCCCCGAGCAAGACCACAAACGCGCCGCGGGCGATGGCCATGTCCACGCCGCGCAGGGCGTGCACCTGCACCTCCCCGGTCTGATAGACCTTGGTCAGCCCCCGGGTTTCAAAGGCAGCGGGGCGGTCCGCGGGACGCGGCGCGGAGGAATCAATGGTCGCACTCACGAGGCACCCCTAGAGCTCAGCAATTCGTGAAAGCACACTCTATCCTTGATCACATCGGATCAGCGCTTCACGGCTGTACATGTATTCACTGCACTTTAATTTCACTCAACTTGCATGCCCTATACCTTAGCGCTCCAGCGCCACATGTTTCAACACAACACACTGAAGCGTCGGCGCGCGCCTTAGAGAAGTGTTACGGGCCATGCCATTGAAGGAAGCGGGTGCTGCACGCACCACGACAACGGCGACAACAGCAGTAACCGTCCGCCTACACCGCCCCTTAATCTCCAGTAGCTAAAGCCCAAGGCGCCAGCTCGCTCGCCCGGTTGATCGGATGCTCGGCGATTGGGCTGAGCACTTGGGTCAGCCAGGCTTGGGGATCGATGCCATTGAGCTTGGCCGTTTCGATGAGCGTATAAGCGATGGCCGCAGCCTTGCCGCCGCCCTCCGAACCCATGAACAGAGGCTTCTACGGCGCCAGCTCGATCATCAGTATCAGTATGAAAAGCATCCGGATTTCGACAATCCGGATGCTTCCACTCACTGTACCTTCAAGCAACCAAACTGATCGCAGCGATCAGGTAGAGGCCTGCGGTCAGAACGCTGCCGAAGGTCCGCACATGGTTGAGGCGGGTCCATTTCACGCCGTATTCGCGCCAGTAACTTTCTGCCTCCACCGAACGGGAATTTAGGCGGTCCAGGCGATTGTTCATCGGCACATTGCCGAACATCGTCATCAGAAACACTGTTGGTACGTAAACGATTGGCGCAGCGATCAGGGCCAATCTGGCGTTCCCTTCAAGGGCGCTCGCGGCATAGACGCTAATCGCAATCGACATCGGCGCGATCACCAGTATTCCGGCGACGAATTGAGACCGCAGAACCGTGCGGTTGATCTGCTGCATGGCTTCGATCCCGCCAGCCGGTTCGGCGCGCAACAGGCCGCGCATGATGAATTCGGAGAAGGCGGAAAAAACGCCGCCGACAACGGCGCTCCAGATGGCAAGGAAAAGCGAAAGGTAGAGGGTCCAGTCAGAGGTCATTTTAGGTCGTCCTTCGGAGAAAAGTGTGCGGGGGATGGGGCGCCGGCGCTCTCGCAAAGGAGCGCCGGTGCGAGAGTGAGACTGTGGTCACCCCACCGCTGGCTGAGACGCGGTTGTGTCTGCCATGCGGAGCGCCACTAGAATGCCAGCCAGAAAGAGCTCGATCATCATCGCGATGAGTAGCGAGCCAGACGGAATGCCATCGATCACCAGGCCCACCAGGCGGGCCACGCCGTAGCTGGCATAGACCACCGCACCGACTGTGAGCCCCAAATCGGCAAAACGTGCGCGGACACTGCCGACCAGCATGAACGCTCCAGCGAGGATCAGGAGAACACTGGGCGCCTTCAGCTCTGAGAGAAGGCTGGGATTGCGGGCGATCTCAACATCGCTCATGGCAAGGAACTGTTCTGTGGTGGTCAGCATGGCGACGCCGATGATGCCCAACAGCGAGCCAGATCCAGCGAGGAGGGTTCGGGTCATGATCCGTTTCATGCTGCGCGCTCCCAGACGCCGGAACGGGCCACATCGCGGGCATAGGCGGCGAAGTCCTTTGGTGGGCGACCAAGCGCGCGGGCCACACCATCGGTGAGGCTCGCGTTTCGACCATCCAGGACGGTGGCGAAGAGGTAGTCGAGCATCCAGGCAACCTCTTTCGGCGCGCCGGAAGCTTCGATCTCGGCCATGAACCCCTCATGGGGCACATCCACATAGGCAATCTCCCGACCAGTCGCGGCGGAGATATCGGCGGCAACATCCGCAAGGGTCATCAACCGCGGACCCGTCACCTCATAGACCTCACCCGCATGGTGATCTTGGGTGAGCGCGGCGACCGCCACATCGGCGATGTCGTCCACATCCACAAAGGGTTCCGGCGTATTGCCCGCCGGCAGGGTGATTGCGTCGTTCAACACCATGTCGATGAAGGCGCCTTCCGAGAAGTTCTGGTTGAACCAGCTGGCCCGGACAATGGTCCAGTCCATACCGGACGCCTGGACGATGCGTTCACTGGCCTGGGCTTCTTCTTCACCGCGGCCAGACAGCAGAACCACACGTTTCACGCCCGCTTTTTTGGCTTTAGAGACAAAGGCTTGGATGGCATCGGTGGCGCCCGGGAAAGCGAGGTCTGGCGAGTAGGTGATGTAGACCGCCGTGACACCGTTCAGGGCGGCGTCCCAGCCCGCTTCATTGTCCCAGTCGAAGCCGGGCACGGCAGACCGTGAACCGATGCGGATGTCTTTGCCCATGGCGGTCAAACGGTCCGCCACACGGCGTCCGGTCTTGCCGGTGCCACCAATGACCAGAGTGAGGGGTTTGGAATTGCGCAGGACATTCATCGACTTGCTCCTTTGTGCTTGCTGCAAGTCGATGGATACGGAAATCGGGCGGGCCGCTCTTGCCACTCTGCGCCAAGGTTTTGTCACATCGCGCCAAACCGGCGTCAGGCGCGGCTGCCACCCAGCCTATACGATCTTGGCGTTTGCCCTGCCCAGCGCTTGAAGGCGCGCGTGAAGCCGCTTTGCTCTGCGAACCCGGTGAGGAATGCGACTTCAGCGAGGCTGTAATTGGTGTCCTTCAGGAGCTGCTCAGCCAGTTCGCGCCGCGCCAGATCCACCAGGCCCTGGAACGACGCCCCCTTGTCTGAGAGACGCCGCTGCAGGGTTCGGCCGCTCATGCCCAGCTGGCTGGCGATATCTGTGACCGCTGGAACCCCTTCACTCAGGGTTTGCGCCACGGCCAGCCGGACCCGTTGTTCGAGACCAGTATCGTCCACCATGACGGCAAGCTCGGCGGCCAAATGCCGATCAAAGAACCGTGCAATGGTCTCATCGCCGAGCTTGTTCGGCACCGAGAGCGTGTCCTCAGTTACAAGGATGGCGTCGCGCTCGGTTTCAAAGTGTACGGGGCAGCCGAAATGGGCCTCGTAGACCGAAATATCGCCCCGGGCAGCGTGCTTGAAGTAAATGCCCTTTGGGACGAATGGCGCGGTGGTGACTTCCTGGCTGATGGTCACAACCGCCGACATGCTGGCTTCATTGGACAGCAACATGCCAAGTCTTCCATCGCCTGCCTTGTCGAGGCTGAAGAACACGCCATCGGCGGTCTTTTCGATAGAGTAGGTTTCCGCGCTGCCAAGGACATGGCCGTACCGTTCAGACCGCACATATGAGCCACGAAGATCGGGCGCCGATTTCCAGGCCAGCCCAAACGCGCCATATTCATCACTTCGCATGGCCGCTCCGATGCGGAGGGGGAGCCGCAGGCCATCCGGATCTCGCTCCGAAAGCGCTGCGAAGAAGCGGTAATAGTCTGCTGATGTCACCATCTTTGAGGGATCGATTGGACCATCCGGAGCCAACCCCAAGCCTTCGACAAGATCGTCAGTCTCGACACCTTTGCTGGCCTGTCCAACGACCTTGTAAACATAAAGCGAAGTGATCTGCCCCATGGGTAGAGCTTAATGCACCAATGCTGAACTATGAAGCCCAACTGTCGAGCGTCACTATCTTGCTCAGAACTGGTCATCGAAAAACTAATCGGTCCATGACCGAAAAGGGCCAAACTTGGCCCGACGGACCAGTTGTAACGAACGGAAAGAGCCGGGTGCAAAGCCCACATTCGGTGCCGATGGAACCAGGAGCCGCCCAAGGCTGAAAAGCGGCATGGCTTCCAGCGCTCACTAGTGTCTCGAAGGTGTCATAACCAGTCATGCTGATGCGAGCCCTCGATTGAGAATCAGCCAGCTCGCCAAAAACAATCTTACCTCAAACCAAACAAGGTCGGGCGGGTGAGGGGCGTCGGCCATCGTATGCTTCTAACTGATGCTCTCCTGGTACAGTGTACCAGTGAGCAGTGAACGAGTGAGCAACACAGGCCCAGTTTTCCCCTTTTTGTTCAATCGGGTCTATAGCATTACAATAGATTCCACCGGGTCAATCGGTCTCCAAAACCGAGGGCCGGGGGTTCGAGTCCCTCCGCCCCTGCCATTTTAAATCAATGACGAATACCGACCCCAACGCTTGCCCGCCCGCGGCGGCGCAGAGCCTCGTGCTGATCATGGGGGTTGGTGGCGCAATTTTCGTCGCTCTCTTGGCACTTTTGCGGCTCTGCAGGCCGATTGAGGTTCTGGTTCGTTGTGAGTCAAGGCGAAGAACGATGTGATCCGCGTCGGTGACGACGTCTACAGTAACTTTGTCGTTGACAGTCGTGCTGTCACTGTTACAGTTAGCACTGTAAATGACAGTGAGGACGGCATGCGCTGGTGGCATCCCTATCGAGACTTTGAGGGCGACGCTGAAGAAACGGCCGAGGCTTTGAGTCAGATTCTGGCGCAGTTCTCTTGGGTTGAAGACGCGCGCACGGCGCCGTCGCCATCGGTGAGGTTGCTGCGTTATTACGCGCAAATGGACGCCCTTGATCCGCCCGAGCGACGCGGCAAGAAGGCGTTCTACGGCTTTCGGCATTTGGTGCAATATGTTGCGGTGCGCTGGCTTTTGGCGCGCGGCTATCCCTTGCCCGCGGTGAGCGAGGAGACCAAGGCCCGCAGCACTGATGAATTGTTGGCTTTGATCCCCAGCGTTGATGACAAGGCCGACGCGCAGACCCGAGCGGGGCTGTTCAAACGCGGGGAGCCGGCAGGAGCTGATCCGGTCCGCGATCGCCGCGAGCGCAATGCTCGGCGGCGCGAACGAATCGCCGAGGCGCTTGCTGAAATTGACGAGGAACACGCGCCCGATGGTGGTCCCCGCAACATGGTGCAGTTGGAGATTACGACCTGGTGCTCCGCGTATGTGGACGCAGAGCAGGTCGACACGCTCACCGATTCCCATGCGGAAATTCTCGGTGATGCGTTGACCCAAGCCTTGATCGACGCCCGGGCCAGTCCCGGTGATCCAAGAAAGATCCGCCGACGATGAATCCGCGGGGCGTTTAAGCGTTAGTCACCACACAAACGATGAATGGATGAGGACGATGCCGGACCATGCCGAGCAGCGAATAACCCATGCTGCGCCAATAGAACTGACAGTTGAACTGGCTCCACGAATCAATCTGGCCTTCCAACAAAACGGCGTGCCGGTGGTGCGTCATTTGCAAATCGCCTGTCAGGGCGATGGGCCCTATGAAAATTTGCAGCTGACCATGCGCGCCAAACCTGATGGCCTGGCGCAAGAGCGGTCTTGGCTGATCGCGACCCTCAAGCAGGGCGAAACGGTCAGCTTTCCCTCCAGCGACGTTGTGCTGCGCCCCGGTGTTTTGTCGGACGTCACTGACCCGGTGAGGGGGGAGTTTGAATTTACGCTTCGCAAAGGCGACGACGTGCTTGCGACGGCCTTTCAGCCTGTAGAGTTGCTCGCTCATAATGAATGGGTGGGGCTGAACGAGGGGCAGGGCATTCTCGCAGCCTTTGTCACGCCCAACGATCAGGTGATCGACCCAATTTTGCGCGACGCGGCCGTGCTTTTGAGAAATGGCGTGAAACGAACCCCGACCGTTGACGGCTATGCTTCGGGCTCGCGCGAACGGGTCTGGGAAATGGCCAGCGCGATTTGGTCGGCTGTATGCCAGCGCGATCTTGCATATGCTTTACCTCCCGCAAGTTTTGAGACGCGCGGGCAAAAAATTCGCATGGCCGGTCAAGTGATCAGTTCCGGAGCAGCGACCTGCTTGGATTCGTCGGTTCTGTTTGCGTCCGCGTTGGAGCAGGCGGGATTGCATCCTTTTATTGTCTTGACCCGTGGCCATGCGTTTCCGGGCGTATGGCTCACCGAGCAGACATTTGAGACGGTCGTGATGCGCGACGTGGCAGCGCTTCGCACGCAGCTAAATAATCGCGACGCGTTGGTCTTTGAAAGCACATTGGCCACGCAGGACAAACGCGCGCGCTTTACCGATGCGATTGATATGGCGACCGCAAGCCTATCGGCGGACCGCAGCTGGGAGTTTCACGCCGTTATCGATATCGCGCGCGCGCGCATGATGGACATTTTTCCGTTGGGCGCAGCGCGCCAACCCCATGACGCGGCGGCAACCATGGATCCGCGTCAGGCCATCGAACGCGCGCCCAAGCTCCCCAATTTTCGCATTGCGAGAGGCGAGGAGCGGACAGAAGACCGCTTGGAACGCTGGAAAAGCAAACTGCAGGACCTCTCAAAGCGCAATCCGCTGATCAACTTGTCAAAGTCGGGCAGGACCACATTCGATCTCGCCGGTGACAAATTGGCGTCATTAGAAGAGGCGTTGGCGGCGCGCCGAAAGTTGACCGTCAGACCATCGCCCGATCTCGCATTGGCTGGCGCGAACCGGGACGAAACGGATTTGCTTGGCAATCTGCTTGATCGTTTTGCTCATGACGCCTTGGGCAAAGACGAACTCATTGTCGATGAGGGTGAAGCGAAGCTCACCAAGCGCCTTATCGGATTGCTCAGGCAGACTGAGACCGACCGTCGCGAAGCGGGAGGGACCACAAGTTTTGTGACGATGGGCTTTTTGCATCGTCCGGCCGATTCCGCGTCGGACAAGCCCAGCCGCACGCCCATCCTTTTACGGCCCGTCAGTCTAGGTCGCGACACGGTGCGCTCGCCCATATTCCTACGGCGCAACGATGAACCGCCCCTTGTCAATCCCGCGCTGATTCAATTGTTGAAACAGGAGTACGGGCTGGACCTGTCGCGCTTGGAGGACGCCCTTCCTCAAAATGGCGATGCGGTGGATGTGGATGCGCTGTTCCACGCCATTGGTCAGGAAATCCGCTCCGCAAAGGGGTGGGAAATTGAGCGCCGCGCCTCGATCGCGCGGTTGAGTTTCGCCAAACATGTGATGTGGCGGGACCTATCGGAGCGTGAAGACGTGTTGCGCAATAACCGGATCGTCAACGCCATCCTCACGCCAAAGCCCGGGGCGTTTTCCGATCAGCCGAAGTTTGAAGACGCTCAGTCGTTGGATGCGAACCGCAACCCAGACAAATTGATCACGCCCTTGCCGGCAGATGCGTCCCAGCTTGTGGCGGTGCAAGCTGCGGCCGCGGGCAAGAGCTTTGTCCTGGTTGGCCCGCCTGGGACGGGCAAAAGCCAGACCATCGCGAACATCATTGCGCGGTCACTGGGCGAAGGCAAACGTGTCTTGTTTGTTGCAGAAAAGACTGCCGCGCTTGAAGTGGTGCAGCAGCGTTTGTCCGCCATTGGACTTGGGGAGCTGTGCCTAGAACTCCATTCGCATAAGTCAAACCGCGCCAATGTGGTTGCACATTTGGAGCGAGCTTGGAAACAAGCGCGTGTCGAGGCGCCAGAGCACTGGGGAACAGTGGCCGCGTCATTGGCCAGCGCGCGCAAGCGTCTGGTCGAGGATACCCGCGAACTGGCAAGGCGTGGACCGGGAGATCAGTCCGCATACAACGCGGTCGGTGAAGCGGTGCGGTGGCGTGAGAGCCCCAAGATCAGCCTGGATTGGGGTCCAGTGAGCGACGGTGGCGCTCAGTCGCGTGAAGCTTTGCTCGCAATCGCGGAGCGGTGTGATGAGCTCGACATCGAGCTGAGCGGCGTCGGCGAGCACGTGCTGCGAGGTGTGGGCCTGCGCAGCTGGACGCCGCAATCATTCGAGCGACTGATCGCGGCGGCTGAGCGGCTATCGTCGGCGGCGTCAGAGCTTCATGACAACTGGCCGGCGATCGCAGCCGCGCTGGGCTTGGATCCGACTGTGCGTCGCGCGGACGTCGTTCATGCCGCGCTCTACGTGGCGTCCCGTCCGCGGTTTATCAATCGTCACGCTTTCCGTCGGACTTCAGCAATCAAGGACGGCCGCGGGTTGGCGCAATTGCACGAGATCGGCGCGCTCTTCAATCAGCGCGCGGTTGCGGCGCGATTGTGTTCGGCCCGCTACACGCTGGACCGGGTTGACGAACAACAGATCAAAGCCTTGCGCAAACTGTGGACGCAGGCGGAGACCTCGCCAAAACCGCTCCGTTGGATTTTGGAGCTGCGCGTGCGCACAAAATTGAGCCGGCTGGCCAGGGGTCGGGCTGTGCGCGATCCGGTCGGTGATCTGCCAAGACTTCAGGACATTGGGCGCATCAACAGCGCATTGGACGCTTCGCCACCGCCAATTGACGCCATCAGCCGGTCGTGGCGCGGGGCGAAAACCAATTCCCGCTTGGTGCTTGGGCTTTGCGCCTATGCAGCTCTGAGGTCGACATTGGACCCACGCCTCCACCGCGATGACGCATTGCGCAAACTGGGGCGTGCGTGCGCCAGCGCTGACTCGCTCGCCGCAATTCGGCCCGTCATTCAAACCTGGATTGGCGCTGTCGCCCAGTTTGAACGGACGGCCGAAGCGCCGATCCAGATGGTCGGCCAGCTGAGTTCAGGCGATTGGCTGGGCGACATGACAAGCTTTGCGGCCCGTTGTGCGCAAGCGCAAGGCGACTTCCACGCATGGTGCGCTTGGCGGGACGCGCGCGCCGCGGCCATCGACAATGGCCTGGATCCGGCATTGATCGGTATTGAGTCGGGTGTCGGACGTCGTGCTCCTAAAATTGCTGAGACCGTGCGCGCCAACCATGCACGCTGGTGGCTCCACTCTGCGATCACCGACCGCCGGCTGAGCAGCGCCCAATCGCCTGGCGAACAATCAGCAGAGCGCAATCGGTTCATCGACCTCGATAAACAGTCGGCTAAGTTGGCGCCGCAAGCGATTCGCGCGCGCTTGGCGGAGCGGGCGCCGGCATATGGCGAATCCAGTGAAGGCGAGGGCTGGGTCACGCTCTGGAGGGAGTTTGGGAGAAGGCGCAGCCGGATGAGCTTGCGCAACCTTGTCGCCGCTGCGGGTGAACAAATGAAGGCGCTCACGCCTTGCTTTTTAATGTCACCCTTATCGGTGGCGCAGTATCTAGGAGAGGATCGAACCGGGTTTGATTTGGTGATTTTCGACGAGGCCAGCCAAATTCCGGTTTGGGATGCTGCCGGCGCGTTGGCGCGCGCCAAGCAAGCGATCGTGGTCGGCGATCCAAAACAATTGCCGCCCACCTCGTTTTTTAGCCGTACCGATGGCGAAGATTGGGACGGCGAGGGCAGTGAGAATGATGATATGGAAAGCGTGCTGGATGATTGCATCGCCGCCGGCATGCCCACTTGGCGACTGCAATGGCACTACCGAAGCCGCGCTGAGCGCCTCATCAACTTTTCCAATCAGGCCTACTATGACGGCGAGTTGGTGACGTTTCCCGCGCCGACGGTTAAGGACGCCTCAGTGTCCCTTGTCCGTGTGAACGGCGTGTATGAACGCGGCAGCAAGCAGATCAACCGCGTGGAGGCCAATGCCGTGGTCGACGCGATCAAACGCCAATGGCGCCATAGCGATCCTGACATTCGCCGCGCATCCATCGGTGTCATCACCATGAACGTCAAACAGCAACGGTTGATCCAGGACTTGATCGATGACGCTCGACGCGAGCTTTGGGACCAAGGCCATCAGCTCAACGACATCGCCGATGATGCGGTGATCGTGCGCAGTTTGGAGGCCATACAGGGCGATGAGCGCGACGTGGTGATGCTGTCGATCGGCTACGGCCCCGACAGGGACGGCCATATGACCATGAACTTTGGCCCGCTCAACGCCATGGGCGGTGAGCGGCGGCTGAATGTGGCCGCCACGCGTGCGCGCAAAGCCATGCTGATCTTTTCCTCGTTTGATCCCGAAGATATTGATCTCTCGCGAACCCAGGCGCGCGGCGTGAGCGATCTCAAATCCTACCTGATTTACGCCCGTGACGGCGTCGGGACGGGAGGCGATGAGCACTCTTCGATCAAGGATGATCATTTGGCCATAGCGATTGCCGACAGACTGAACGAACGTGGTTGGCGCACGCACAGAGGCGTTGGCGCGTCGCGCGCACGGGTCGCGATCGCCGTCGAGCACCCAAACCGGCCCGGCGAATACTTTGCGGCCATCAATCCAATTGGCGACCCGGCCTCAGCCTCCATGTGTGTACGAGATCGCGAGGTGTTGCGCCCCACCATGCTCAAGGGTCTGGGCTGGCGTGTGCACAGCGCGCGCCCGCTCGAATGGCTGGCCGATCCTGCCGCGGCCGCGGACCGGTTAAGCCAGGCGCTCGAAGCGGATTTGGCCGACTTGTTGGACGAGACCGACACGGAAGGCGAACGGCAGTCAGCGACAGTCGGCGTTGTCTTGGAAATGCGAGATCGCTTTGCGCGCCTGCCGGCGCAGTCTGGCGCTGGGCAAGCCGGGCGCCAGGCGCTTCCAGCTCCAGCGCGGGAGTGTCAGTGAGTCATCGAGCCTTTGACACGCGGCGAGGAATCTCTTGGCGGCCTCGTCGCGGTCCGGCCCTAAACAGATGTCCTGGCTAAAACGCAGCGCTGAAGCGCGTAATGGCAAAGGCAAGTCGCCGTCGATGTGGGCGCACAGCAATGCCGCGCACCAGTGTAAGTGGCGGCGTGGGGCCGTGTCCAGAATCGCCCCGTTCACGTTCGTTTTGACCAAACAAGTCGAGTTCGGCGTGGTCGTCGTCGCCATCATGCCTGCGCGCACGCCTGTACTGCCTTGCCATGATTGCCCCGATTTCCCGCATGCCCAATGATTAACAATTTATGAGCACATGGCGGTAAAGTGCAACCTTGAGGAACCGTGGGCCAGGGCGATGTGACCGCGCGGGAGATAAGTCACTTTTGTTATCGGGAAGATAGTCGACATTAAATTGCGACATGCGTGAGCGCCGAATTCATTGCCCTAGTCCGCTCTGGTTCGAGACGCGCACTGTCGCTCGTTGAAATCGGGCGATCTTACCGATACTGGACGATCGACCTTCGATACAAGACAACTGTTTTCGACAGTGAAGCAGACGGAAAGCTAGAGTGTGGCAGGCTCTCTGGGGGCGTTTTCAAACACACTCGGTTTCAGCCAAGCACGCACATTGCGCGTCAAAAATGGGTCGCCCTGGATGTTGAGATCGCCGGCCTTGATGGCGTCGCGATAGGTCCGCTCCCCCATCCAGACATCGTGCATGGCGCGGACCGTGCCGGTGAAGAATACGTCCACATCCTGACCGGGGTCCTTGAGGCAGAGTTGCACACCACCATCTGCGACCAGGAGCCACCAATCGCGCTGTTCTTTCAGGTCTGTGAACATGAATCGAATGACCGCATTGGCGCCGGGAATCTCTGACGGATCGACGCTGCGTTCCAGATAGAACATCAAGAACTCGACATCGAAGTCGTCGTCGAGAATGGTGTGCTTGGCCCAGCATATGCCCCACTCCCCCAGCGCGATCAAAACCGGAAGCAAAGCCTCGCAGGCTTTTGTGGGGTGGTATTCATAACTCTTTTGACCCAGCACACGGCGTCGAACCACCATCCCTTGATCTTCAAGAAACTTTAGCCGACCGGTAAGCATCGCTGTTGAGATTCCGCCCAGCCCCCGCTGAAGCTCATTGAAGCGGCGACCGCCCATGAGAATTTCTCGGATGATCAGAATCGTCCAGCGCTCACCAAGAATCTCGGTCGCTTTTGCGATCGGACAAAACTGACCGTATCTCACTGCCTTGTCCTCCCACGAGCTGCGAAACCTGCGTTTTTGAACTGAGTTACTTTATAAATTGAAGCGGAGAGCTTCAGCAACTGAACTATCGGGAAGCGGCCGTGTCGACGATGGTTCTCCCGTCGCCGGACGATCTGGCGCCGTAATCGCAAAGACAGGAGATCCCTATGCCGCTCGTTACAATTGACGTTATCAAAGACGTATTCTCGCCAAGTCAGAAGCAAACCCTCATCACCCAAGTCACCGAAGCCATGGTGGCCGTTGAGGGTGAAGCCATGCGGCCCGTCACCTGGGTGCGCATCAACGAATTCGAACAAGGTGATTGGGCCATTGGCGGGCAGCTTTTGAACGCGGCCTCGGTCCACGCGATGGCCGCGGGCGATGCTGTAGCATGACCAACGGGCTTGGGACGGGTCGCTTGCCCGTCCCATCGCAATCGCCCCGCGACGCTCATGCGAAGATGCTATCCGATTACCGGCTTTGACCACCTTGGCGCGATGCTTGACCACCTTGGCGCCAAACCGGGCGACCTTGCCCCACACCTCGCCGCTGCGCAGAAGGCCCGGCAGGGCGGGGGCGGCCTCGTGATTAGTTACCCATCGCATATTCCGGCACGGAATCGGTCGATCGAACCATCCCGTTAATGTCCGCCTAACCGGTGATTACATTCGTCATCGCCTATCGGCTTGTTCGAAGCTCCCACGCGGCACTGGACGGAAATCGGGTCGATCGGTGTCTTGGTGATGGCGATGATCGTGGAAGGGGTAGTGTGGGCTATGTTGGAGCAGCACCGCGCTGCTCGCGACGGCGCCGCCGAACACGAGGAACAGTAAGGATGCGATCGTGGTGTCTTTCTCCACATGCGGTAACAAGTGTCCAACGCTGACATACATCAACAGTCCGGCGACAACGGCGTAGAGTGATCCAAGGGTCTCGACATCGGCGCCCTCGAGGACAGATACGCCTGCGATCGCACCAAGCGGCGTGGTCGCGGCGGCGGTGAGGAACGTCAAAGCGAATGCGGCGCGCACGCCCATGCCGGAAGTCCGCAACAGGCCATACACGATTATTCCCTCGGGAACTTCGTGCAGGATCAAACCCAGCACGGTGAGCATGCCGGTCGCCAGATCAATGGTGAAACTTACCGCATAGGTTAATCCGTCCAAGAATGAATGCAGGCCAATGGCCAGAGCCGGAGTGACGCCTTGCGCGATTGAACCATTCGCCCGAGTAGCGCTCAGAACGCCGCGATTGAACACAAAGCCGCCAGTCAGTCCGGCAAGCATCAAGTATGGCGCATTGGGCGTCGCCCTCATGGCTTCTGGCATGAGATGCAGAACGACAATACACACGAGCGCGCCGCTGGCGAATGCCGCCGCGCCGCGTTCCAATGCGCTGGCCAGCACACGATTGGAAACCACAATGATGAGTCCGGCTGTGGTTACGCTGGCCGCCGCTAACCCAAACGCGACTGCGACGGGAATCCCAAGAATCATAAGCGCAATCGCCCTGGATAAGCGTTATGTGATAATATAACATATGCAGCGTAGGGCAAATCGGAGTCAGAGAAAAGCGCGGCGCCGGTGTTAGAGCCGAATTGTCAGTCCGTCGGCCAATGAGCGCTGAAACGCCCGCCAAGCCGGGATCGCGCCAAGCGCGAGCGCAGCGAGTGTCACAGCCAGAACCAACCCCAAATCAAATGTGGTCACGCTAAAGCCGCCAATGTTCACGCCAAAACGGGCTTGAATAATCGGTTGAGCCACAAAAAGCGCGGCATACAGCAAGCCCAAACCGATCAAGCTTCCGATAAACGCCAAAAGTCCCGCCTCGCTGGCCAATAGTATGAAGACATCGCGCGGTCGCGCGCCCACTGAGCGCAGGATGGCCATCTCCCGTCGGCGTTCGTTCAACGTGGTCAGAATACTGGTCAAAATCCCCGCTAAACCCACCAGAATCACGAAGGCGGACACCACAGACAGAGCGCGTTCGGCCACGCCGACCACATCCCAAAGCTGGCGCAGCGCCACACCGGGGATCACGGCCATTAATGGTTCTTGAGCATAGGTGTTGATGTCACGTTGCAAACGTAAAACCGCCACGCGGGAATTGAGGCCGAGCAGGAAGGCGGTGATTTGCGTGGGTTGCAGGTCCATGGTTTGAACCCGTTCAGCGGTCATCACGCGCGCCATGGGCGTTGGCGCGCCGCTTTGCCATCCCAAATGGATCGCTTCAATACCTTCAAGGCTGACCAGGATCGACCGGTCCACGGGCGTGCCGGTGGGGGCCAAAACGCCGACAATCGTGAACGGCTTGTCGTCGTGATTGACAAAGCTGACTGCGCCCACGCCGTGTGAGAGAATGATCTTCTGGCCCAATGTATAGCCTAGGTCTCGGGCCGCGGCCGCGCCAATGACGGCGTCGAACACGTCATTAAAGGGTTGGCCTTGCGCAAATCGAATGGGATCATCCTCGCCATAACGATAGCGTTCGAAAAACTCAGCGGTTGACCCGATGACGCGATAGCCACTGTGGCTATCTCCAAGCGAAAGCGGCACCGTCCAGGCCACGTCCGGGCGCGCTGCAATGTCCTGGTAACTGTCCCACGTGATGTTATTGGTCGCATCGCCCAGATGAAACACGGAATAGAGCACCAGATTGATGGGGCCGGATCGAGCCCCGACAATCAGATCGGTTCCCGAAATAGTTCGCTCGAAACTGGTCTGCGCGCCTTGGCGGATCTTCTCGACACCGGCAAACAACATCACCGCCAGCGCCATGGATGTGATGGTGAGCAGCGCTGTTCCACGCCTGTTGAGCACGCTGCGAATGGCAAGCATTAAGATTGGCGTGCGCATGATCAGACGTCCTCGGACACGCGGGCTTGATTGAGATGGGCCAGGTCGACCTCCCGGTCAAAATGACGGCCAAGTGCTGAGTCGTGGCTGACAAAGATGAGACTGGCGTGATGCGCGCGGCATTCCTCCAACAGAAGTGAGAGAAACGCGTCGCGCGAATCGGCGTCGAGGGCGGAGGTTGGTTCATCAGCGATGACGAGACCCGGCCGACCAATCAACGCGCGGGCGGCCGCGACCCGTTGCTGCTGACCGACGCTCAGTTCGTGCACCGATCGTCCTTGAATTTCAGTATCGCCAAGGCCCAATCGCGCGCATAAACGACGCGCCTCGTCCACAAGTGCTTGATCGTGTGCCATGGCGCGTTGCTCGCGCTGACGAGAAAACCGGCAGGGCAACATGACATTGTCTAACACCGAGAGATACGGAACCAAGTTGAACAACTGAAAAATCACGCCCATCTGATTGGCGCGCAATGCATCGCGCTGGGCGGCGCTGAGCCGAGCCATGTTTTGCCCCAAGACGTCAAGCTCACCCGCATTCGGAACCAGTACACCGCAAATCAGCCCGAGCAAGGTACTCTTTCCGCTGCCGCTCGGTCCGCGCAGAAAGAGGCATTCGCCCGCATCAACGTGAAATTCAGGAATATCGATGACAGGTCTATCCTGACGCCAGCTGAACCGCAGATTGGCGGCGCGCACTGCACAGTCAGTTTCTGTCCGCCCCTCGTCTGACATCGCCGATTAATACTCGTATGGCTCAACTTTGCTCAGCGCCAGTGTGTATGCGGCATCGCCAAGATCATTCTCATTACGCGTGGTGGACATTGTGCCCTCCACCCAGATGGGGAGCCACGTTTCCTTCAGTTCCGCCGGGCGTTCGGCCGTTACATAAACAATTTGATTGGGCGGCGGTGGCGGCGTGTGTAGACACGCGCCAAAATAGGGAACCAGTAGGAATTCGCTGTATTTGTCGTCTTTATTGAAGCTTAGCGGAACCACATAACCGGGCATGCGCACATTCAGCCCGTCCAAATCGTCAACCACATTAAATGTGCCAATTTGCGGCATATAGTCGGCCGGACTGCCTTCCTCGATCATGACTGGATCAGCTTGCGATAGCGGCACCTCTTGAGCGTTCGCCCATTTTTGCTCTACTTGGTCATAGAACTCATTATAGAGCTGCTCGAGCCGTTCGAGTTCCCCTTCAGGCAACAAATCTTCCCAGGCAAGAGTGACAACTTCGTCGTCGGCTCTCGTGACGCCCGCAAAGGCGAAAATGGCGGCCGCCAAAAGCAAAAAATGAATCATCAATCGGCCGCCCCGGACCGCACCACCGCGTTTCGGGTTCGACATTAAATACCTCCGGAAAATTATTGAATGCGAACGGTTGTCTGATCGGGCTCCGCCACATCACTGATTTGTGCTGTGTCACTGAGGAAAACAACCTCAATGGATTCAATATTCTCAAAGCTGTCAAAGGCTGTCACTTGAATTTGCCGCAAACCGCCAGCGTTCGCGCACTTATATGTGTGTGTGACCACCACGTCGGAGTACTCATGATGGTCTGTTCCATCGTCATGTCCATGGCCATCATGGTCGTGGCTGTGGTCATGATCGTGATTATGGGAATGGTCGGAAGCGCCGTGATCGTGTGAGGCGAGTTCCTCCATATCTGGGAGATCCGAGCTGGCGCTCTCAAGCGTGCATGACGCTTGGCCGTCAAGTTCAAACAGCGCGCCATGCGTGTTGAGGGTGTCCTGCGCCCGGGCGAAGGTCGCCAATTCAGCCTCGGTGGTCGGTTTGCGTTCAAAACCTATGATGTTCCAGAGCGGTGATCGGAACTCGGCAAACAGCTGATCACCGTCTAATGCCATGGCCAATTGGGCTTGGCCGTGCACATGCGCCCCTGCGCTTCTGGTGTCAGAATTGTCTTGCCCAAACGAAGGTCCCGCGCCGACGCAGACGCCGATGCACACCCAGCATGCCAGCAATGTTTTCATGTTCGAGGCCAATCCGCTACGAGGTTGATTAGATGTTATATCATCACAACTTCGAGCCGATCTCAAGCGGTTGAGCAAACGTGGTCACCGTTGCTGCATGATATGTCCCGCGTGCCGCTAGGCCCTCCACATCAACGCACTGGCGCGCCGTTTTCAAAGGCGTCCCATACCTCCGCCCGCCAATTGGGGTTGGGGCGCGTTTCGCGGACTTCAAACACAATCCGGTCAGTGAAGGTTCGGTCATGACGGTCGGTGACTGAAACTGTCGCCACATGCACGCCCATCGGCAGATCGGATGGCAACGCAGCCCGCCACAAATGCATGTTGCGATCCGCGGCCGAGCCTTGCGGTTGGGGCGGCGCCGGCTGAGTTTCCCAACGCAGATAGGGCCGATACCCTTGTGCGTTCGGGTCGCCTGATTGGCTTTCAAGAGCATAGCGGGCAACGCTAAACTGGCGCTGTACAGCGAATGGGTCGGCAAATTCTGCGCCGATTAACGCCGTTTCTCCCCGGGCTTGTTGGGTGCGGACCATGGCCTGGGCGGGTCCGTCATTGATGGCATACGTGACCTCAGTCTCGCTGTCGCCGGCCCACACATTTGCGGTCAGGAAGGTGTCCTGCGACAGATCATCAGGGGTGAGGATCTTCACATCCGGCAAATCGTAAATGTTGAGCGGCGGAACGGGCGAGCGTTCTTCATAGTCGGTTTGCCGCCAGGCTTCGATGGTGTTGAACCAGTCACGAAAGCCGGGCGTGTTGAATGACAGCCACATGGCGCGATGACGACCCATATTGGCGGCCATAAAGCGTTCTTGATAGTCGCCATTGGCGTTAAAGGCCAATTGCAACCAACCACGCGGCGATCCCAATCGACTCAACGACATCGGGGCGCCATGCACGTCAAAATCGCCATTATACCAGGCTCCGGCCACTGCGCCGGCGATGATGTGACGGAAGGGGAGAGCGTCCACATCCACCGCGTCAGACCACGGCCCGAAATGATCACCGGGAGCCAGGTTTTCCATGGTGTGGGTGTGACCGGACAAGGAGAGCGCATTACGCCCTTCAACCAGCTCGTAGAGCGCACGCACATTGTCGGTTTGGTGCGCCGTTGCGGCCTGATCAACAAAGGATACGAACGGGATATGATGGGCAAACACAATGGTGCGATCGCGATCGACGCCCGCTAAAACGCCCTCCACAAACGCCATTTGGTCGTCGGTAATGCGTGCATTATAGCGCTTGCGGTCTTCCTCGGCGCAGAACTCCCTGCCGGGCGTTTCAGCGTCTTCTGATCCGCACGGATACACCACATTGTCGAGCACGATGAAGGTGACGGCCCCCATTTCGAACGCATAGTAATTAGGGCCGTATAACCGCCGCCAGCTATCGGCGCTGTTGGCGTCAAAATCAGCGTCAAAGTCAAAATCGTGATTGCCATGAGCCCACCATTGAGGCGCGCCAACCGCGCCCCAGATCTCCGCCACACGCGGGATCAGGTCCAAATCATCGCCGAGCACGTCGCCGACGGCCAAAAGGCAATCCACCGCGCCCGGTCCGCGATCGACAATATCGTCCACCGACGAATCGCGCATATAGCCAATCTCGGTGTTGGCGTATGTCTGAATGTCACCGAGGATCGCACAGGTGAACCCATCGCCCGATTCACTGCGAATAATTGGAAAATTGATCGCGGCGGGAAGGGGACCAGTCGGTTCCAGGCCGCCATATCGAAGCGGCTTTGGGCTGCCGGCAGGCTTATGCTGATAGGCGAATTGCGGGACCCAATTCTCGTCGGTGGGAACCCGCCATCCTGATGGCTGGACCACAAACACCGCCATATCATCCCGCACGGGCAGGCTATACGCGCCATCATTGTCGGTCTTTATGACATCGCGGCCGTTTGAAACCATCACGCCCGATACGCCCGGCTCGCCCGCTTGGCGCGCGCCGTCGCGATTGAGGTCATCAAAGACATGGCCGCCAATGGTTTCCGCATTTATGTTGGTCGAGGCGGAAACCACCTCAATGTCGGCAAAATAGGGCGCGGCCGGCGCGGGCCGCTCTCCATTGCCGGTGGTCGGCGTGACACACGCGGCGGTGAATGCAGGCGCCAGCAGTACTGTGCGAAGTGCGGCTTTGTGGAATGTCATGAGGCCCCTCAATTGTCGATGACCACTCAACGGACGTTCCGACTCTGCTAGCAAGTTTTTGTGACAAGAACGCTACATCCCAAGCTTCGGTCGTTCGCTTTGGTCCCGCTCGCCCGAAACTGCGCCGAAATTCAGTGAGTGCGCGCGCCGCCGAATGAGCATGGATCATCTGGTCAACCGCGACACCGAGCCCGAAGGGCAAAGGGAATTGGCGCAGTGCGCCAACGCGGCAACGACAATGACCGCGGCGACCAACTCCACCGGCGCCATCGCCTGGCGCGAGCATCTCACCCCGTTCGGCGAGGTGTGGTCACCCGCCAGCGCCAATCTGCAGAACTGGGAATGTTTTTGTTGTGAGCGCGGCAAATGTGCGGTGCGGCATGACGGGACCGCCAGACTCTCAACGCTCGCTATTTAGCGCAGGACTGCGGCGATGGGATGAAAACGGCGTATAGCTTGCCCGCCGCCATTCTCCCTGTCACAATTGCGATGCCGCCCTTTGCTAGCTAAAATGAATAAGGCAAGGCGAGCAGCGCCGAACTAGGGAGGCCCGAATGGAAGCAGAAACGCTCGCCATCCTCATGCGCGATAGCGTCAATCAGGGCACCGAATCCTGGAGCTTTGCCATTTCCATACTATTCTCCTTGGTCTTCGGTTATATGGCCGCGCTCTACTATTTTATCGGCAAGCAGGGTTTGGCCTTCAAAAGCTTCGCCTTTTTCTGTTTCTCCTTCACCTTCATCTGGATGTATCTGGCTGGCATGGCCTTCGCCTCAGCGAATTCGTCTTGGTCCGACCAGTATATTCGTTTGGTTGAAGAGGGCGTTCTTAATGCGACGATCGAAGAAGCGCGCTTCAATAAGAACTGGGTGTTCGTCGCGGCGATCGTATATTCAGTGACCTCGCTCATTGTTTATCTCAGCATCACCTTCCTGACTTTTTTCTATCCCTGGCAGCGGGCGCAAGAAAACGTTTGAATGGGCTTCACTTGTGCTCGGCGAGGCACGAGTGATTCAGTTTCACGAACAAATCATCCCAATTCGGATTGGTTGCCTCGACCTGTTTGATCTTCAAAGCGCGGTTCCAGGATCTGATGCGGTATACCCGTATCTTTGCGCTTTCGCGTGGCTCAAGCGGTTCGCACCAATCCAGGCGGGTTAGCTTGTACTGTAGCGTGCACGCGCTGCCACATCCGGTGCGGTGTTCGAAAGCGCGACGAACCAGATTCTCTTTATGGCCACAATAGAGCGTCCCGTTTTCTCGGTTCGTTATAAGGTAAACCCAGAATAACCGGCTCATGCGGTTGAACCTGTGTGATCGGCCGGTACCTCTCCAATGATCCGGTGGGGATTGAGGCGATTAGACTGCAATCGTTCAACCGGAATAGCTATACGCTGAATGATCCCCTGAATATGCGGGATCCGTATGGCCTCAACCGCGCCAAAGCCCTTATCAAAATCGGAACGCTCTGCACGTGTTCAGCGCGCTGTTGAGAGTCATGGCGACGAGGTTGAGGCGCCGACTGTCGTCATCCGATCCCTGCGCCGAAGAGCCGACGGCAACCAAGCTTGTCCGAGCGAGGCCGAAAAGACTGAGATAGATGTTTACTCTTGATTTTATCTATATCGTCCAGCTTCTGTACGTGTTTAAGCGCCAAAAAGGACGATGATTGCAACCCTGAATCCACTCTAAATTGGCCGTGAAACAAGCCCCTTTAGCTTGATCTCAAGACCTGGGTCTGCCAAACAAATATAAACTATTTGGGATTTGAGGCCGCTAAAGTGGACCTGCTCGATTTCCGGCTCGCTCCGCTCCGCGATTACATGTCCGAGGATGTCTATCGGACAGCCCTTGGGCGGGCGCGGCGTCTGTCGTTCAGCGACGGACAAGCAATGCATGCGCGCGGCGACGAGGGACCGCGATTGTGCATTGTGGCGACGGGCGCAGTGCGGCTCGGACGGTTCCGCCATGATGGATCGTTCAGTCTTTTGAGCACGATTGGTCCCGGCGCCCATTACGGCGATGTCGGCTTGTACCGCAAAGCCTATACCCAGAACGCCTATGCGATTGGCGACTGCCAAATCGACGCCATAGAATCGGCCGCTCTTGAGGACTTGCTGGAAAATCAGGCGGGTTTCGCCACGGGCCTATGGCGCTGCGCAACCTCCCGCCTGAACGCCGTATTGGAATTGTACGATGATGCGCGCAGCTTGCCGATCGCCGTGCGTTTGGCGAAGGTGATCTATGTCCATTGCGGGCGCGGTGAGGCGCCCAACGCCGTCGCGTGCCTACAGCGCGACCTGGCTGAGTTGCTGGGCGTGTCGCAGGTCTCGATCGGTACGGCCCTGAAGGAACTGGAAAAGGCCGATCTGGTGGAACCGGGCTATCGCTGTGTCAAAGTTCCCGACAAATCCCGGCTGCTCGCCTGGCTTAGGAAAGAGGGCGCTAACTGAGGCGCGGTCGTCTTTGCGCCATCGCGCCACAAAGAATGCGGTTTCTCGACCAGCCGAGAAGACACTATTTTTCCAAATCCAAAGTTTTTTGTCTCTTCGCGCCGAGCTCAGTGCCAGACTACCGGCATGAGCGTGGTGAAACACGACAGAACGGCCAGCCGCTGACGCTGACGGGAGAGGAGCGCGCCGTGAATGCATCAGAGCAAAGTTTAGAGCAGCAAGAGTTCCGGGACTATGTCCGCAATTGGTTGTCGCAAAACGCGCCGCCGCCGCCGCCCGAGCGCCTGCCCATCACCCCGATCGAAGTCATGACGATAGGCCAGCGGGACTATCTGCAGGATTGGCAGCGCAAATGTTATGATGCTGGGCTGGTCGGCGCCGATTATCCAGTTGAGTATGGCGGGCGCGGACATTCGGGGTTTCAGCAGATTGCGAACCAAGAGCTTAATCGCGCGCGCGTTCCGTTTCTCATCAACATAATTGGCTTGAGCATGGTGGCGCCGACCATTCTCAAGCACGGCGACGAAGAACAGAAACGGAAATTCATCCCCGGATGTCTGTCGGGCGAAGAAATCTGGTGTCAGGGGTTTTCTGAGCCCGGCGCCGGATCGGATCTCGCCAATCAGCGCACGTCAGCCGTGCGGGATGGCGATGACTGGATCGTCAATGGGCACAAGGTGTGGACGAGCCTGGGTCACTTCGCGAAGTGGATGATCATCCTCACGCGCACCAGCAAAGACAGCAAATATGAAGGTCTGACCTATTTCATAAGCCCGATCGCCAGCCATCCGGGTGTGACCGTCAGACCACTTGTGAAGATTACCGGCGAAACCGGCTTTAATGAAGTGTTCTTCGAAAATGTCCGGATCCCGGATGCGAATCGGCTCGATGCGGTTGGGAAGGGCTGGGCTGTTGCTATGACGACGCTCACCGCCGAGCGCGGCGCGGCTGAAGGTGCGGGCGGCGGACTCGGTGAAAGCGAGAATGCGATAGAGCAGCTGATCGAGCTCGCGCGCAATAGTTGGCGGGGTGGCGTGCTCGCTGCTGACGATCCCGTGACGCGCGACGCAATTATGCAACGCCTGATTGTCACGCAAGGGATCCGTCAGAACGCCAGGCGGGCGCGCGTCTCCACGCTATGCGATAATCCCATGCGGTTGCCATTGCAGCAGAAGCTGACAATCACTGAATCCGATCAAGCCGTTGCGCGGCTAGGGGTTGAGATCGCCGGAGCGCACTCGACCCTCTACAAACGGGATCCGCGTGCACCAAACGCAGGCCACTGGCCGCTCGCTTATCTGAATTCCTACGGCAACACGATCGCCGCAGGTACAAATGAGGTCCAGCGGAACATATTGGGCGAGCGTGTTCTCGGCCTTCCCAAGTCGAAATAGGAGGGCCGATATGACGGACACAATGATGACCACGCGTGCTGCGCCACTGGATTTCGGCTTTGGTGAAGATGAGGCCATGCTGCGCGATGTGGCGCGCAAAATGCTGGGTGAGCGCCTGCCCATGACGCGCTTGCGCGAACTCGTTGCGGCCAGCCCCGAGCCAATCTATGACGCCGGCGAATGCGCGCCCTGGGACAGCGACCTTTGGTCAGAGATCGTCGCACTTGGCTGGACGGGTCTCGCGATTGGCGAGGCTGAGGGCGGAGCCGATATCTCATGTGTCGGCATTGCCGGTATGATTGAAGAGGTCGGTCGCCACGCGCTGCCTTCTCCGCTCATTCCCACGCTATCGGCGAGTGTTGTGCTGCGGGCCGCGGGCGGGGATGTCGCCGGAAAACTGATGGCCCAAATTGCGGGCGGCGCCGCAGCGAGTCTGGCGATCACGAATGAACGAGGGAGTTGGGAACCTCAGGATACACCGCTTTCAGCGCGCCAAGAGGGCGGTGAACTCGTTGTTCATGGAACGGCCAGATTCGTGCAGGATGCCTTTAAGGCCGATCTATTGATCGCAAGCGCTCGGCTCGGCGAGGAAATCGTGCTGTGCGCTGTGGATAGGGATGCGGATGGCCTAACGCTAGACGCCGATCATATCCACGATCTCACGCGCGATCAGGCAAGCGTGCATTTCGACGGTGTGCGCGTCGGCGCCGGGTCCATTGTTTCCCGTGACGGAGCAGCGGCCTTGCAAGACGCTTGGCCCGGGCTTTTGGTTCTTATCGCAGCCGATTTGTGCGGCGCCAGTGAGTGCTTGCTTGAGACCACAGTGGCGTACGCCAAGGAGCGCGTCCAATTCGATCGGCCCATCGGTTTCTTCCAGGCAGTGAAACATCCGCTTGTCGACGCCATGGTGCAGATCGACCGTGCTCGCTCGCTGCTCTACCACGCCTGCGCCGAGATCGATGCGGGATCCAGCAAGGCCGAGGTTGCGGCGCGCATGGCCAAGAGCGCGGCGTCTGACGCGGCGGCTTTCATTTCCGACCGGTCGATACAGTTGCATGGGGGGATAGGGTTTACTTGGGAATACGGAATTCACATCCACTTCAAAAGAAACCTACACAACCAAACTTTGCTTGGCGACGGGGTTTACCATCGCAAAAAACTTGCGGATCTATTGATCGGACCGCTTAGCACTTCAGAAAATCTCGGGGACTAAACCAGTGTCTATGACGTTAAGGCGTTCAATTAATGTGCCAATTGCCGTTTCTTGTGCCGCTATTATTGCAGGATGTCAGAGCGTGAGCCTGGCCACACAAATCGCCAACTATGAGCGCACCCTCGACAGCTATGCCCAGACCGACACAACGGTCACGGCTGTGACCAGCAACACGGACGCCGACGGGCGACAAGCGGAATTGATTTCAGCCTTTTTCGGGCTGGACAACGCCTTGCCAAAAGGAAGGACCGACCGCGTTGCATGCGAAGGAGCGGGCGGCGCTGATGGCATGCCGGTCATCTTCTCCCATGAGGTTGATATCGCCACGCTGGAGCCCGGCGATTTCAAAATTACCAGAGAGTCGGGCGCAATCGGCGAAGTCGTATGCCTCACACTTGCTCCGGCCGACGATCCGGGCGAATTGCGCACCGCCCTTTTGGCTGGCGATTATGGAAGCGTCGGGGACCAACCGGTCACAGTTGAGATTGTGGGCAATGTCGTGTCGCTGGACAATACCGTAAACTTCAAAGGCGCGACAGTTGCCGTAACGCCGCTGGAGGTCGGACCCACAATCGTTTGGGCAGAGATTGTTCCGCAATCGGCATGGGATCTGGGTGCGCCAGCAACGGGTCTACCGTGGGGTGGCGGCAGTCGGTGTCCGGTGGGGTCAAAGCAGGTGGTGCGGGTGACGTGGGCTGGTGGCGTCACCAAGCCTGGCGCCGAACCGGCAAACGAAATTGAACGGGCACTCTACAGAGTTACGACTGTAAACGCCGATGGATCCGTAGTTGAAGTAACGCCGTTTGCTCTCGCTGATTTAAATGACGGCGACAATAATCATTTGCTCTGTCTGGATACGCTTGACACGCCGACACGTGTTTTCTTCCCTGCCGGGCATCTGACCGATCCGCGCGAAGATTTGAACCCGGCGACTTCCATTTCTCTTTTGTAGGATTCAACAAACCAAGGAGCACGCATTTGGCCCACTCCGTCAACGTCTTCTGGTCATTTCGAAGCCCGTACTCCTACCTCGTCACGCCGGATCTGCTCCGCCTGCGCGAGGATTACGAGGTTGAGGTAAATCTGCGGCCGGTCCTACCGATCGCAGTGCGCACCAAAGAAACTCTGTTCACGGAGGACAAGCGGCGGGTCCGTTACATCTTGATTGACGCCGTCCGCAGGGCGGAATTTCTCGGCATGACCATCGGCTTGCCCTCTCCCGATCCGGTCGTCCAGGATTTAGCAACATTCGAGGTCTCGGAAGACCAGCCGTACATCTTTCGCTTGGTGGGCCTAGGTGTTGAGGCTCAGCGTCGCGGTAAAGGCGTCGAGCTTGCCTACCACGTCTCCCACCTCATTTGGGGCGGCGAGCCGGGCTGGAATGATGGCGACCGGCTAGCCCAAGCAGTGGCGAAAGCGGGTCTCGATCTGGCCGAGATGGAAGCTGCGATCGCCCGTTACGATCCCATGATCGAGGTCAACGCCAACCATGCGGCGCTAGAGGAGGCAGGCGGTTGGGGTGTGCCGACCATGGTCTTTCAGGGCGAGCCCTTCTTCGGCCAAGACCGGATCGATACGTTGCGCTGGCGCCTGGAAAAGGTTGGCGTGGCAAAGCGGTGAGCAGCGTGGCCGTAATCGCAAACATAACAATAAATAAAGGGAGAACGCACCCATGAGCACGTTGAGCGCTGTTCAGTTTGATCAAATCAAAACACTTGGAGACATCGCTCGCATCCATGCTGACGTCCGCCCGGACGCCGTGGCGATGAAGTTTGAGGGACGCCCCACGAGCTACGCCATGTTCGAGGCGCACACAAACCAGGTTGCGCACGCCTTGCTGGCCAGCGGTGTCCAGAAGGGAGACCGGATCAGTTATCTTGCGAAGAACTCGGATTGGTACTTCGAACTCTTGATCGGTGGGGCCAAAATGGGTGCAGTGATGCTGCCCATTGGATGGCGGCTGGCGGTTGCCGAGGTTGCTTACGTGATCGAGAATGGAGACGTTTCTGTCCTGTTCGTCGGTGCTGAGTTTATCGATCTTGCCAATCGGGCGATCCAACAGTCTGGTCGCTCTGTGCGCGTGATCGAACTGGAAAACCCTTCGTCTGACGGTTTTGCCACCTGGCGCAACACCCATAGCGCTGACACTCCAGGCGTGGACATCTCTTCTTCAGACATAACTCTTCAACTCTACACGTCCGGCACAACTGGACGACCCAAGGGCGTGATGCTCACGCACGCCAATCTCTTGGAGATCTGGATTGCGGCGCGAAAGGTCGATTTGGAGTGGTATCGCTGGTCAGATGATGATGTTTGCCTCGCAGCAATGCCGGCCGCCCATATCGCGGGAACAAGTTGGGGCGTTATGGGTCTGTTGAACGGCGCCAGTAACGTAATTGTGCGGGAGTTCGATCCGCGCAATGTTTTGGAACTCATTGAATCGGAAGGCGTCACGAAAACTCTCATGGTGCCCGCCGCGCTAAATATTCTTGTTCAAACACCTGGCGTTCGCGATGTGGACTTTAGTCGGCTAAAGGCCATTTTTTACGGCGCGTCACCAATCCCGATTGATCTTCTGAAGCAGTGTATTGACCTATTTGGCTGTGACTTTGCCCAACAATACGGATTGACTGAGACTTGCGGGACGATCGCCTACTTGCCTCCCGAGGATCATGAGGCAAATGGAACGCTGCGGATGCGGTCCGCTGGGCTGCCTATGCCGGGGGTTGAATTAAAGATCATCGATAGCGAAGGCAAACCGCTTCCATCTGGAACCGTCGGCGAGGTCGTGGTGCGATCTTCGTCAAACATGGCCGGATATTGGAAAAATGACGAGGCGACCCGCGCGACTTTGGACGGCGATGGTTGGCTGCATACGGGCGACGCCGGTTATTTAGATCAGGACGGCTATCTCCACATCTGTGACCGCTTGAAAGATATGATCATATCAGGTGCGGAAAACATTTATCCGGCCGAAGTCGAGAGCGCGATGTTCGGCCATCCCGATATTGCCGATGTCGCCATCATTGGCGTGCCGGATGAAAAATGGGGTGAGGCAGTAAAGGCTGTGGTCGTGCTCAAGCCTGGAGCGACAGCGAGCGAAGCCGACCTCCTCGCGTTCACCCGTTCGCGCATCGCCGCTTTCAAGGCGCCAAAATCAGTGGATTTCATCGACGTCCTGCCCCGGAACGCGACGGGCAAGGTTCTCAAAAGAACGCTCCGGGCGCCGTATTGGGCCGGACGTGATCGCGAAGTGCATTGACTTTG
Source organism: uncultured Caulobacterales bacterium (assembly GCA_964636945.1). Lineage (GTDB taxonomy): Bacteria > Pseudomonadota > Alphaproteobacteria > Caulobacterales > Maricaulaceae > CAZADA01. The sequence goes on from CAZWVH010000008.1 coordinate 31,544, forward strand.
GCCGCTCGCCCGAAGACGCCGCGGACGATCTCGCCGGAGATACTGATATGAGTACCAGATCAACAATAATGCATGAGATTGAGGCGCCATTCATCTGCGGCGGGACACCAGAGAGATCAGCGGAGAACTTCAAACGCGCATTTCTTCAGTCCGTAGTTAAGCCGTGCCCGAGAAGGACTCCAATGGCGTTGCTTCACAAACAGCGCAAAAGTGGATGCCGTCAACGCTGAACAATCTTGCCTGCATTCTTGGCAAACTCATCAGCCGCTTTCTTGTCATCTGCGACCTGCAGCACGAAGGGCACCTCCACGCCGCGGCGGCAGGCGGGTCGCGCCTCAATCGCCTTGCGCCAGCGGGTCAGGTGATCGAGCCCTTCAATATTGATTCCGGACCATTTGTAGGTGCGCACCCAGCACCAATTGGCAATGTCGGCGATGGAAAAATCACCTGCCAGCCACTCATTGTCGGCCAAGTGGCCATTGAGCACTTCGAACAGGCGGCGCCCCTCATTCTGATACCGGTCGATTGCTGGTTGGATCTTTTCCGGGAGGTAACGGTAAAAAACATTGGCCTGTCCCATCATCGGCCCGACGCCGCCCATCTGAAACATGAGCCATTGGATAACGCGCGACCGGCCTTTCGGATCGGTGGGCATCAACTGACCGGTTTTCTCCGCCAAGTAGATCATGATGGCGCCGGATTCAAAGACGGCGAAATCGCCCTCTTCGCGATCAACAATGGTCGGGATACGCCCATTCGGATTGATATTGACATAGTCGGGTTTTTTCTGATCGCCTGAAGTAATATCGATGATCTTGACATCGTAGGCCAAGCCCAATTCTTCTAGCGTCACGGAGGCTTTCCAGCCGTTCGGCGTGGGCGCAGTATAAAGATCAATCATATTGGAATTTCCCGATTGATGAGCAACGCAAATTGCGTTCTGTCTCTCGATTTATAGACTTTAGTATAGTTCTATGTGTAACATTATCTGTGTCAACGAGGACGCGCCATGACTCATCCTGCATCCAAATTCCGATTGATGGGCCTTGAGCCATCTCCCTACACCGTGAAAGTTGAGTCATTCCTGAAATTCAAAAATATTCCCTATGACTGGGTTAGTCGAAGCCGCAAGGTCGAAAAGTTGTTTCAAGAGCACGCTAAGGTGCAGCTCATCCCACTGCTGTTTTTTCCGTCAGGAGAAACAATGCAGGACTCCACGCCAATTATCGAACGGCTTGAAAACGACTACCCCGAGCCCGCAATCCATCCCGAGGACAAAGCTCTGTGGTTCTTGTCATGTCTGTTCGAGGAATTCGGCGATGAGTGGTGCAACAAGCTCATGTTCTTTCAGCGTTGGTTCTACAAAGCGGACGCGATTGCCACCGGAAAACGCCTCGCCAGGGAGCTATTGGAAGGCCAATGGTGGGCGCCAATTGCCCGGCCGATCGCGGCGCAGCTGGTTGTGCGAAGAATGGTGCCGCGCTTGGTCTATTCTGGCGGCAATGAAACCAACATCCCGCAATTGAAACAGTCTTTCGTCGACCTTTCCGCGATGCTGGATGCGCATTTTGAAAAGCGGCCCTACCTATTGGGCGCGCGCCCAAGCTTCGGTGACTTCGGGTTGTGGTGTAACTTTTATCAGGCTTGGACGGATCCCACTGCTGGTGGTTATCTTGAGGCCAACGCGCCTAATTTGGTCGGGTACATCAAGCGGATGCTATCACCATCGGTGGAAGGCGAGTTTGAACAGCTCGAAACTCTTAAGCCCACTTTGGCGCCGATTTTGGAACGGGAAATGGCTGCACGTTTCTTACCGTGGATGGTTGCCAATCACAGCGCCTGGCGCGCCGGTGAGAAGGAGACGCGTCTCACCATGAACGGCGAACCGTTTCAACAAAAGACGTTCAAGTACCAAGCGGTCACATTGGATGAACTTCGCAAAAAGTTTGCCTCTGTTTCGGACAATGCGTCACTCATTTCGCTGCTTGATGAAACGGGGTGCCTTTCATTTTTTGAATTAGCGGAAGCCGCATAATTGACCGGATTACGCAGCCAAACCGTACGGCCCAAAAGCTTATGGGCGAAGGATGAATGTGGTTTGGCGCAGGCTGGAAAGCCGATCGGGGGAGCTCATTGGCGTCAAGACCCAAATCGTCTATCGCGGCGCCGTGCGAAAAAGCGCTCTCCTTTGAATTGCGGGGGCGAAGCGGCCAGTCAGCTTTGCCACATTCAATTAATATCACCGTGCTCTACAAGAGTTCACGATTGTGCTCTCCGCGTGTTGGGGCGGGTCTGTGCGTGCGGGTTGGGCATGATGCAAACCGTGGCGCGGGGCTCGCCTGAAGAACACCTTCGGCCATATAATAGCTTGCTCGCGATTTTATGTGCGGATGGTTGGCCGCCCGGCTTGGCGGTAGAACTGGCGCAAAGCATGCGTCTGTGCCTTCAAGGATCGCGCACCATTCAGCGGCGGACTTGGTGCGGAACAGGTCGCAAAACGCCAGACGCTGTTGCGGCCATAGCTTTGGGTCATACTGGTTTTCAAATGCCGGATTATCGGAAAGGCCCAAATGGGACAACAATTCGGCGTAAAACTTTGGCTCCAACGCCCCGAGTGTGATGGCTTCTCCGTCGGCGCAAACATATGATTGGTACCAGTGCGGACCATCGAGCACACTCTGCCCACGCTCTTCCTTCATGAGTCCACTCGGCATGACATTGAGCAAGAGGTTGGACATGTGCGCGGCGCCGTCGACGATTGCGGCATCGACAATGTCGCCTCGACCGGTAGCCCGTGCGCGCATGATTCCAGCCAATAAACCAATAGTGAGGTACAGCGCTCCGCCGCCAATGTCGCCAATTAGTGTTGGAGGTGAGAATGGCGGTGAACCGGGCTGGCCAGCGTACCAAAGCGCTCCTGAAAGGGCGAGATAGTTGATGTCGTGACCTGCGGCAGACGCCAGCGGGCCAGACTGACCCCAACCGGTGACGCGGCCATACACCAATGACGGGTTCACCTGAAAACAATCATCAGGACCAATGCCGAGACGCTCCATCACGCCAGGGCGCAATCCTTCAATCAGGCCGTCCGCATTTGACACAAGCTTAAGCGCCGATTCTCTGCCCGCGGTGCTTTTCAGGTCGAGCGCAACTGAGCGTTTGCCTCGTTTGACTATGTCTTTCCTCTGGTTCTCCTTTGGCGATGGGTCGTCAAGCGGTCGTTCGATGACCACCACATCCGCGCCGAGGTCAGCCAAATGCATGCCACAAAACGGGCCTGGCCCAATGCCTTCAAATTCGATGATTCTGACGCCATTGAGGATATCCATTGCACCATTCTCCGCCTGTCACTTGGCCACTTAAGCCGATTTCCTTTGACTTGATTTATCGCCCAAGAATAGCTCAACAGAATGGCCACTAACGAACCATATGCTGCTCGGGCGCTGTCCAACGCCAAACGCGCCGTGATCAAAGTCGGCACAGCGATCCTGATCGGCGAAGACGGTGAAGCCAATGCGTCATGGCTCGAGTCGCTCGCCGCGGATATGGTCGATTTGACGAGAACGGGAACCGAAGTGGTGTTGGTTTCATCGGGCGCTGTGGCCCTGGGTCGCGCACGACTGGGGCTTGGCGGGGATTTACGCCTCGATGAAAAACAGGCCGCTTCGGCTGCGGGCCAAGCACGGTTGGTCGACGCCTGGGCAAGCGCGTTTGCACCCCATGCGATCACGGTCGCACAAGTGTTGCTGACCTTGGACGATACGGAAAACCGCCGCCGTTATCTCAATGCCCGCGCGACCATCAATATGCTGATCGAGCTGCGTGCTCTGCCATTGGTCAATGAGAATGACACCGTCGCCACGAGCGAAATTCGCTATGGCGATAATGATCGGCTTGCCGCCCATACAGCCCAATTGGTCGGCGCTGATGTGCTCGTGATTTTGTCCGACATTGATGGGCTATATACGGCTGATCCGAGGTGTGACCCGCACGCACAGCGCATCCCCGTGGTTGACAAGATCACACCCGACATCGTTGGTGCAGCCGGCCCAGAGCGGCAGGGCGGCGTTGGCTCGGGCGGGATGGTGACCAAGGTCGCTGCGGCTCAAATTGCAGGGGCGTCGGGATGCGCGACGATCATCGGGCCTGGCGCAGTGCAGCACCCGCTCAACGCCATCACGTCGGGCGAGCCGGCAACCCTGTTCCGTGCATCTGATACGATCGAGAACGCCCGCCAACGCTGGATTGCCGGTCGGATTAAGCCTGCTGGCGTGATTATCATCGATGAGGGCGCTGTACGCGCCATTCGCAAGGGCGCTAGCCTTTTGCCCGCGGGGATCGTCGCCTTAGAGGGCGCCTTTCGGCGCGGCGACGCTGTGAGCGTGATGGCGCTCGAAGGGGAGCTATTGGGGCAAGGGTTGTCAGCCTATGACTCGTCCGAGCTTGAACGGATCAAGGGACTATCATCTGACACAATCAAAGCCGTGCTCGGCTATAGTCGTCGCCCCGCCGCCATTGAGCGCAATGACCTCGTCCTGCGAAAGCCCCACGAATGCTGAATGACCACGACATCAAGACCATGATGGACGCCATGGGCGCCAAAGCGCAGGCCGCCGCGCGCGCCATGGCCCGCGCCACGACTGGGCAGAAAAACGTCGCGCTGCGCAGCGCCGCCGATCTGATCGAAGCGCGCCGTTCATCGATATTGCAGACCAATGCGCGCGAGTACGACGCAGCCAAAGCGGCCGGGACGACTGAAGCTTTCCTTGATCGCATGGCGCTCACATCGTCCCGAATTGACGGGATGGCGGCCGCCCTGCGTGAGATCGCAGACTTCGATGACCCAGTGGGGAATTCTATCCGTAACTGGACCCGACCTAATGGATTGCAGATCGAACGAGTGCGCACTCCCATTGGCGTGGTTGCCGTCATCTACGAAAGCCGGCCCAATGTGACCGCAGACGCCGCCGCGATTTGCCTAAAGGCCGGCAATGCCGCGATTTTGCGCGGCGGGTCGGAATGCATCGCGACCTCCAAAATGCTGTTCGACTGTCTGGCCGAAGCAATTCGGCAAAGCGGTCTGCCTGAACACGCAGCCCAATTTGTCGACACCACCGACCGCGCGGCAGTGGGCGAGATTTTGTCGGGCCTTAACGGGCGGATTGATCTTGTGATTCCTCGCGGCGGCAAATCCTTGGTTGCGCGCGTGCAGGCTGAGGCGCGCGCTCCCGTTCTCAGCCATTTGGAGGGCCTGTGCCACGTCTATGTGGATCGCGACGCGTCAATTCCCATGGCGGTGGACATTGTGGTCAACTCAAAAATGCGCAGGCCGGGCGTGTGCGGCGCGGCTGAAACGCTGTTGATCGACAGGGCGATTCTGCCCAGCGCGCTCAAACCCATTGTGGACGCATTGCGCTCCGCCAACTGCATTCTGCGCGGCGATGACGCCGTGCTCGCAGTGGATCCGTCGATCGAGCCAGCGACACAAGACGATTGGTCTACGGAGTATTTGGCGCCCATTCTCGCCATCGCCGCCGTCGAGGGTGTTCAAGGCGCGCTCGATCACATTGCGCGGTTTGGATCAGGTCACACTGAGGCGGTGGTGACCGACAACGCTCAAACCGCATCATGGTTTATCGCTGGCTGCGACAGCGCCATTGTCCTGCACAACGCATCAACCCAGTTCGCCGATGGCGGGGAGTTTGGCCTTGGCGCTGAAATCGGCATTGCCACTGGCCGACTTCACGCCCGTGGCCCGGTGGGCGTGGAAGAACTGACAAGCTACAAGAATGTGGTGCGCGGGGCGGGCCAAACCCGACCGGGCTAAGGTGATGGTCTTGACTGTTTCAGCTGGTCGAAGTGGAGTGAAAATTTCGCCAAGTATTTTCGCAATCGATCAGCGTCATTTTTTGAGTTTTTTTCTTTTCTTGACGCCGCGAATAGTTCGCGGCCCGCAGCACTGAGCGAATCGCTTGACCGGCACACGGCGATGACATCGGCAAGTTGTGTTCGGTCAAACCGGTCGATGGCGCCGACAGCCTCAGGCCCCAACACGTCAATCAACAATTCAGTTTCGGGTTGCAAAGCTTGAGGTTTCCAAAGTCGCCTCAGGCGTTCAATTTCCTCATTGACCACTGCAATCGTAATCCGTCCCGCCTCCGCCAGTGTTCCCATGCGCTGGATCGAGGCGCCTAAATCGCGGAAATTGCCTGTCCAATGCGCCTCGGCGCTCATGGCAAAGCGCAGATAGCGCTCCAACGCTTCGGTGTTGAAGCGCACTCTTTGCCCGCGCTCGGACAGTTTGCGCAGTTCAAAGTCGATATTCGGTTCGATGTCTTCTCGCCTCTGCGCCAAACCGGGTAGGGTGAAGGTCCACAGATTAAGCCGCGCGTAAAGATCGGCGCGAAATTCCCCGGCGGCGGCTGCATCGCCCAAATCGCAATTGGTGCCAGCGATGAGTTGAAAGTCACTTTCAGTTTCTTGATCAGCTCCAAAGGGAAAGAACCGCTTCTCTTCAATGGCGCGTAAGATCATGGCCTGTTCATCCAGGCCGAGTTCGCCGATCTCGTCGAGAAACAACACGCCTTTGTTGGCTGAACGCAAATAGCCCGCGCGATCGGACGCCGCGCCAGTGAAAGCGCCCTTTTTGTGCCCAAACAGGGCGGACATGGCGTTGTCCCCCCGCAAGGTCGCGCAATTGACCTCAACAAATTCGCCGTCGACTTGGTGGCGGGCCCGTTTCAAGGCATAAATGCGCCGGGCCAATTGAGATTTGCCCGCTCCCGTGGGGCCTAGCAACAAGACGGGCGCTGTGGAGCGGATCGCCACCTTTTCAATCTGGTCAATCATGGCGTTGAAGTCGGGGCTTTGCGTGGCTACGCCCGCTTTTAGGAATGAGGTGGCCTGTTCGGTCTCGACGGCAAAGCGCTGGGCCAGTCGGTCATAGCGCGCCAGGTTGAGGTCGATAACGGTGAGACGGCCCGGCCCGCCCAATTGCGCTTTGCGTGGTGGGCTGGTCTGAAGCAAATGCGCGGGAATGTGACGGGACTCGGCGAGCAGGAACATGCAGATCTGCGCCACATGCGTGCCCGTGGTCAGATGGACGAAATAATCCTCCTTCTCGGTTTGGAAGGCGTAGGCGTGTGCAAAATCGTGGAGAGCGCCGAACACCTCCTCAAAATCCCATGGGTCTTTGAGATCCATGATGTGGTGGTGCACCTCGGTCTCCGGTGACACCGACGCAATGTCTGAGGCAACGAATTTGGCCAGTCCGGTGTGGCGGGTGTCGTGTATCAAATGGAGCTGGTTAACTAGCCAATCCTCATGCTGGCATAAGGCCACCGTAGGCCGCCAACGGCTCCAACGATCGGGCGTCTTACCCGCATCGAGTTGAGTCCCCAAAAATCCGACGACCGTGTTTGTGCGCATCTTGATACTTATACAATGATATAAAGCTCTATATAATTGTATATAGATTTGGTGTCCAGCACCTTCGATGGTCGAGCCGACTAGAGGCCAAACGCAAAATTTTCTCTCGCCAATTCAATGCTTTATTCGCTTCGTCTCTCCCTGCGTCCCAAACTGGCACGGACCTGGCAAGAGCGGTCTTGCAAGCAATGAGGAAGCAAGACCGATGGCAAACAAATCTGTGTTTGCGGCGACCAAGGGCCGGCTCTCTCCTGCGGTGGACACCGTCAACCGCGCGGGGGGACCGGCCTACGCATACGCCGCCCCCCAGAAACTGGCCCAATTGGCTATGACGGGGACGTTCAACGACACGTTCTATGCGAACGCGACCAGCCAGATCGACGATGTGCTGGCCGCATGCGCGGGCGTTGATGCTGACTTCATCGCCAAAACGGCGGTGTATGCCCGTCAATATGGCCACATGAAGGACGCGCCGGCGTTGTTGGTGGCTGTATTGTCAACGTTTGAGGGCAATGCGTTCGAGCGCGCGTTTGCCCGGGTGGTCGACAATGGCCGCATGGTGCGCACTTTCGTGCAAATCATGCGCTCTGGAGCGGTGGGTCGTAAGTCCTTGGGCACGCGGCCGAAACGGGCGGTGCAAAACTGGTCGAATGCAGCGAGCGATCATCAGTTGATCAACGCTGCGGTCGGCCAATCACCATCCTTAGCGGATGTGGTGAAGATGGTTCACCCCAAACCCGCAAGCCGCGAACGTGAGGCGTTCTTCGCCTGGTTGATCGGCAAACCGCATGATGTCTCGGCATTGCCTCAGGCTTTGCAGGACTTCGCGCGGTTCAAGGCGACCGGCGGTGGTGAAGCGCCCGACGTGCCGTTCCAAATGCTGACCGCATTGGATTTGGATGCGCGCCAGTGGGCGCAGATCGCCAACAATGGCGGCTGGCAAATGGTGCGCATGAACTTGAACACCTTTGCCCGGCATGGCGTGTTCACCATTCGCGGCATGGATCGCGCCATCGCCGCCAAATTGGCGGACGCTGATGTGATCAAACGCGCACGGGCTTTGCCCTATCAGTTGATGGTGGCTGAGCGCATGGCGGAAGACGGCGTGCCGCGCAGTGTGCGTCGTGCGTTGGAGGCGGCGATGGAGATCGCGGTGGCCAATACCCCGCGTGTGGCCGGCGACATTGTCGTCTGCCCGGACGTGTCGGGGTCCATGGCGATGCCGGTGACCGGCTATCGGCGTGGGTCAAGCTCTGCGGTGCGGTGTGTCGACGTGGCGGCCTTGGTGGCGGCGGCGTTCTTGCGCACCAATCGCCAAACACGGGTCATGCCGTTCGATACCCAAGTGCGTGAGGTGCGGTTGCGGTCTCGCGATAGCGTGTTCACCAACGCCGGTGTCCTGGCGCGTCAAGGTGGCGGCGGCACCAATTGTTCGGCGCCGTTGGCTCAGCTCAATGCTGAGGGCGCGGCCCCGGATTTGGTGGTGTTCGTCTCGGACAATGAGTCGTGGGCGGACCCGCGTTACGGCCGCGGTACAGCGATGATGCGTGAATGGGAACAGCTGAAGGCGGCTAACCCCAACGCGCGCATGGTGTGCATCGACATTGCTCCTTATGGGACCTGCCAGGCCCCGGATCGGGACGATGTGATGAATGTGGGCGGATTCTCAGACGCGGTGTTTGACGCCGTGGCCGCCTTCGCCCGCGGTGAACGCGGCGCGGAGCACTGGGTCCGCCAGATTGAAACAATGGAGGTGTGAGACAAACAGATTGCCCTGGCGAATGCCGACGGAACTACATCATTGAACTGACCAGGTCGCGGGTTCGAGTCCCGCCGGGCGCAAGCTCGTAGCTCAGTGGTAGAGCGGGATGTTTCGTTAAAACTTGTCGCCAGGGCTTTTGTCGCTCAAAGCACGCTAGAGGAACGAAAGGACAGACAAAACGGCGCAATCACGGGGAATGCGTATGGGACTACATTGGCAAAGCCGGTTCGAATCCGGTCCGCTTTAGCGGAATGTCTCACAATACCTTGTCCCCACAATGAATAGGGCGAATGCCCGTGTGACTACATCTCTTTCCAAGACGTCTCACGATCACCTTGTCGCCCACCTGATATCGGCGAATGCCGGTGGAACTCCATAGGGATCCCAAGGCCGCGGGTTCGATTCCCGCCGGGCTTCTGCCCGTAGCTCAATGGCAGAGCGTGGGATGATCGTTTCACCACACCTTGTCGCCGATCGCGTTGTTCGCCTGAATAGGGCGCGGAGAAAATACCATGAGCAATACACAGTTTGAACACATCGACACGACGCGCGGCGGGACGATCAAAGCTTGGGTCAAAGGCGTACCGCTTGAGCATGAAGCGCGCCGGCAATTGGAGAACGTGGCTGGACTGCCCTTTGTTCACTCGCATTTGGCGGTGATGCCCGATGTGCATTTCGGCCGCGGCGCAACTGTGGGCTCGGTGATCCCGACCAAAGGCGCGATCATTCCCGCGGCCGTGGGCGTCGATATTGGCTGCGGCATGATGGCGGTGCGCACCTCGCTGACGGCCGGCCAGCTGCCCGACAGCCTCGCAAAGACCCGCTCAGCGGTTGAGCGTGCGGTGCCCGTCGGCAATGGGCCCGGCGGCAATCACCGTGAGACCCCGAATGGCGTGGCCAGCGCCTACTACAACTCCGGGCTGGAGGCCCGCTATCGGTCGATCATCGACAAGCACCCCAAAGCCTCTGCAAAGTCGCAAACCAATCAGTTGGCGACTCTGGGCGGGGGCAACCACTTCATCGAACTGTGCGTGGATGAGGCTGAGCGGGTCTGGGTGATGCTGCATTCTGGATCGCGCGGGACCGGCAATCGCATCGGCCAATACTTCATCGAGCGCGCTCGCGAAGAATTGGTGAAGCGGGTGTTGGACTTCCACGTGCCGGACAAGGACCTTGCGTTCTTCATGGAGGGTGAGGCGCTGTTCGACGACTATGTGGAGGCGGTTGATTGGGCGCAGGATTATGCGCGGATCAATCGCGAGGCGATGATGACGCGCACTTTGAAAGCGCTGCGCGACACTTTGGGCAAGTTCAAGCTCGAGAAATCCGCAGTCAACTGCCACCACAATTATGTGGAGAAGGAGCACCATTTCGGCGCTGATGTCTGGGTAACGCGTAAAGGCGCGGTGCGCGCAGGCAAGGACGAGCTGGGCATTATTCCCGGCTCGATGGGGGCAAAGTCGTTCATCGTGCGCGGCAAGGGCAATGCTGACAGCTTTTGCTCGTGCAGCCATGGCGCGGGGCGGGCGATGTCGCGATCGGAAGCCAAGCGCACCTTCACTTTGGCCGATCATCGCGCAGCCACGGCTCATGTGGAGTGCCGCAAGGATCAAGGCGTCGTCGATGAAACGCCCATGGCGTATAAGGACATCGACGCCGTCATGGCTGCGCAAACCGATCTGGTGGAGGTGGTCCACACTTTGCGCCAAGTGGTGTGCGTGAAGGGGTGAACCAAATCAAAATGGCGGGCGGGTCTGGCTGAGCGCAGCAAGGCGGACCCGCCGCAAAGTTTGCCTATAGCGATTGGCGGGAATGATGGATACGATACGCCCCATGATCAGTTTGGACCGCATCACCCGTAAGCCCGACGTGATGGGCGGCAAAGCCTGCATTCGCGGCATGCGGGTCACCGTCGCCATGATTGTTGGCCAAGTGGCTTCTGGACGCAGGATCGACGAGATTCTGGGCGACTACTCCTATCTGGAGCGCGAAGATGTGCTGCAGGCATTGCGCTATGCAGCTTGGCTGGCGGAGGAACAAGAAATTGCGCTTGCCGGCCAAGGATGAAGCTCCTTGTCGACATGAATCTTTCCCCTCGGTTAGCTGAACTCTTGACTCATGGAGGCGTTAATGCGGTGCATTGGAGCAAAGTCGGTTCTCCTGACGCGCCGGATCACGAGTTAATGGGTTACGCGAGAACGCAAGGTTTTGTTGTCCTGACCCACGACCTAGATTTTAGCGCGATCTTGGCTGCGACAGACGCCGAAAAGCCGAGTGTCATCCAATTGCGCGTGGCTGATCTTACGCCCGAGAATCTGGTCAATTCCGTGATTGCTGCGATAAAGCAAACTGAGGACGCGCTCGAAGAAGGCGCACTTTTAACCATTGATCCTGCGCGATCTCGCATTCGCTTACTTCCCTTAGGCAACCGCTGAAAAACGCAACTCCCCTGAGCCCTCAATAGATTGGCGTCTAGATGCGAACCCCTGGCAACGATCATGATCTCCATTGACGGCGCATATGGTGAAGGCGGCGGGCAAGTGTTGCGCAGCGCCCTTTCGCTCGCCATCGCCACTGGCCAAAGCGTGCGCCTGACCAATATCCGCGCCAATCGCGCCAAGCCTGGCCTGATGCGCCAGCATTTGACGGCCGTTCAGGCGGCATGCGCCATTTGCGGCGGCAGAGCAGACGGCGCTGGCGTGGGTTCGCGCGAGATTGCCTTTGCTCCGGGTAGCGTGCGCCCGGGCGAGTATCAATTTTCCGTCGGCACGGCGGGCAGCGCGAACCTGGTGGTACAGACCGTGCTCGCGCCGCTTTTGTTGGCGCCTGCGCCGTCGCGCGTGACTGTGGAAGGCGGCACACACAATCCTTACGCCCCGCCGTTTTCGTTTCTCGACCAAGCCTTTGCGCCTGCCCTGCGCCGCATGGGCCATGGCGTTTCAGGAACGCTGGAGGCCTATGGCTTTTACCCCGCTGGCGGAGGCGAACTCTCGTTCGATGTGTATCCGGCTGAGGCTCCGTCCCCGCTCAATCTCACCGAGCGCGGCGCGCTCAAACGCGTCACTGCTGAGGCCATGTTTTCCAACTTGCCGGCAGAGATCGCCAAACGCGAATTGTCCCACCTGAAGAACGTCATGAACCTCGATGAGACCGATCTGTCTATCCGTGAAGTCAACTCGAACGGGCCCGGCAATGTGGTCACTGTGAGCCTGACCTATGATCATCTCACCGCCGTGTTTTCAAGTTTCGGTCAGCGCGGCGTCAGTGCGGAAAAGGTGGCGGGCTCGGTCGCTCAAGCCGCCATTCAGTATAAAGCGTCAAGCGCGGCAGTGACACCGCACCTGGCCGATCAATTGCTGTTGCCGATGGCGCTGGGCGCGGGCGGGTCATTTACGACGCTCAAACCCAGTTCTCACCTGACCACCAACGCCTGGGTGATCGAGCAGTTCTTAGGGCGGTGCATCACGATCGAATCCACTGGACATGATGTGTGTCGCATTGGTGTGAAGACTGGGATGTGATGAAGGTGCGTCCTTTGGTGAGAAAGTGCAGGCCTCATTGTGTTCGGATGGCTTTCGTTTTGGATGACCGAATCTCGTGAGTTGATGCGGCGTCGTGATGGCTCTGATTGGTGACACTCTATTTGACAGAGCAGGACCCGATCGCTGGTCTGCGCTGATTGCGCGGTTCGATCACACCGATGCCCCTGCTCAGCTTTGGCCCGTAATCTTTGGATCACTCGATTCGGACAATCGGCCCTTTGGCGAAAATGCCGGTGGGTGCGTCCAGGCCGATACTGGCCTTGGAGTAGAGCTGTGGCGGGACGCTGATGTCGGCGCAATACAGCTCGCCCACTGGGGCCTTAGCCTCTGGGGCGATCAGTCCAGGCTTAGGCAAGGCCAGGGTCAGCGTGGCTGTGGCCGTAATTGAGGGCTGGTGCGCATGACCGGAGCCGGCGTCAAAGCCGGACGGGGTATCAATGGCTAGGATGGGCGACTGCTGCGCGTTCGCCCACTCAATCAGGCGTTTGGGGCCGCCACGGGGCGCGCCGGATAGGCTGAAGCCGAGCAGGCCGTCCACAATGAGATCACTGGCAAAGTCATAGGGTGGCGGAGTTTCGCTGATCGGCGTGTTCATGGCTTGCAAAATAGCCAGCTGTTCGGCCGCCGCGCCCTTCATAGTGTCAGCGGGTTGCGCCAAGGCGACGCGAATGTTCGCACCCCAATTGGCGAGCCGGCGCGAAGCGACCAAGGCGTCCCCGCCATTGCCGCCCGATCCGGCCAACAGGACCACGCGCTTGGCCTCCGGCTTGCCATCCAAAAAACGCAGGCGCGCCAGCTCCGCCACGCCAAAGCCGGCGTTTTCCATCATGCGCGCCACGCCAACCCCGTAGACCTCGATCATGAGCCGGTCGGCCTCGGCCATTTGTTCAGGTGTGACCGTTGGAATGGCGGACCGGGGCAGTGTGGGAAACATGAGATGATGATTGGCGATGCGCGTGGCTGTGGTCAATGGGGCTTTTGGGACGTCGGCCGATCTGCGTGCTTTGGCTCAAATTTCGCGAACTCTCAATTTTCATCCCTTTAGGCCATGACGCGCTCGAGTTCGGCCTTGCGGTCACGCCAGTCGGGCCGCACTTCGTCGAGCATGGCATAATACGCCTTGCTGTGATTGGCGTGGCGTAGATGGCAAATCTCGTGGGCGATCACATAATCAATGCAGTCGACCGGCGCGCGCACGAGCTCGCGATTGAGAGTGATCCGCCCCGATGGCCGGCAATTGCCCCAAGTGCGCCGCATGTGGCGTAGGACCAGATGGGGGCGGGTGAGGCCAAGCTCCTCTGTCAGGGGCAGGTGGGCGTTGAAGCGCTCGGGCAGGACGACTGCTGAACGGCGATGATACCATTTGGCCAGCAACGCTTTGACTGCCTCGCCATTGTTGGGGTCTGGCGCGGTGATGCGCAGCGCGTTCTGGCCGAGCGCGTTCTGGCCGAG
>CAZWVH010000008.1:45827-57622 GCA_964636945.1 uncultured Caulobacterales bacterium
AGCGCGTTCTGGCCGAGCGCGTTCTGGCCGAGTGCGACTTGGCCGCGCGGGCCTCGGGTGAGGCGCAGGGGATAGGACACGCCCAGATACAAATGCGGTTCGCCGTCGACATAGCGTTTTGGCGGCGAGGGCGGACGATGTTCCGCAATTTCGCGGCGCTTTTTCGCGATCCAGTCGGACTTGGCGGCCACCGCGTCCTCAATCCGCCATTGGGGCAGATAGCGCGGGGCGGCCACACGCACCGACCCATCGGGACGGATCATGATGGCCAGGGTTTTGCGCCGCGATCGAGTTACCTCGAAGCCCAGCGCCGCGGGGCGCGTTGTCGTCACGGTCGGCTCACTCAAACACCTGATGATCAGTCGCTCTCACCATCACCTGACTCGCCGTCTTCATCGTCCTCATTGGCTGGGTCATGTTTTTCGAACCAGCCCATAATGTTGTCCACCTTGGCGATCATCTGGCTCGGCCGACCGGCGATGAAATGCGGCGAACCGGGCACACGCACCAGAGCCGTGTCCACGCCCTGCAATTTGAGCGCGGTGTAAAGCTGCTCGGCTTCCCAGGTGGGAGTGCGCCAATCTTCCTCGCCCACCATCACCATGGTTGGCGTTGTGATGTTGCCCGCGCGGGAAATGGGTGACAGCTCCCAATACCTGTCGGGATTATCCCAGGGCTCGGCCCGCAACCAATGGCGCACGACAAACGGCGCGATGTCCGCGGCTAGCGCCATGGTGGTCCAGTTCATCACCGGCTTGATGGAGGCGGCCGCGGCGAACCGATCCGTGCTGCCGACGATCCACGCGGTGAGCACGCCACCACCCGAACCGCCGGTGACAAACAACCGGTCGGGGTCGACATAGTCTTTGGCGATGAGCTCATCGACCACGGCCATGAGGTCGTCATAGTCCTCTCCGGGATAAGCCAGATCGATCTCTTGGGCGAACGCCTCGCCATAGCCGGTCGAGCCACGCGGATTGGCGTAGACGGTCACGTAGCCTTCAGCCGCGTAACGTTGAATTTCAGCAGAAAATGTGGGGCCGTACATGGCGAACGGGCCGCCGTGAATTTCCATCACCATGGGCGCCGATCCATCCGCCTCGAAACCCGGCGGCAAAGCGATCCAAGCCTGGATCATGGCGCCGTCGATCGGCGATTCCACCTCAATGGCTTCGATATCCGCTAGGTCCACATGGCCAAGCGCATCCTCATTCAGTTCGGTGAGTTGGCGCACGCGTCCGCGCTGGTCGATCATGGCGAGATCGCCCGGCCGGGCTGTGTGAGCGTGGGTGAATGCGATGATGTCACCGCTTGTGTGGAAGCTGCCCGAGGAATAGGGACGGCCGATCGAGGTCCCGCCCACCTTGCGGGTGAGCTCGCTGACACCGCCGTCGAGATCCATGGCGCTCAGCACCATGTCGCCGCGATCCTCATGCATGACGATCAGACTGTTGGAGTCTTCGCGCCATTGGATTGCGCCAATGGAACGATCCACATCCCCGGTGAGCAATCGGGCCTCACCGCCATCGACGGGCATCACGTAGAGCTGAGTTTGTTGGTAGGACAGCACTTCGTCGTCATAGCCCAGATAGGCAATGTATTCCCCATTGGGCGAGATTGTGGGACTGGTGTCAGGACCGTCGCGATCGGTCAAGGTTGTGATTTCGCCACTGGCCACTTCGATGGTGACGACATCGCTTTCGATCGGATCGGAAATCGCGCCCTCACCGGCGTCGACGACGGCGATCAAGGTGTCGTCATCCAACCAAACCGGCGAGGAGTAGTTGGCCACCCCCTCGGTAATGGCGCGCACTGAGCCGCCCTCGGCTGGTACGATGTGGATGTGGGTTTTGCCCGGCGTCAGATAGCCTGCGCCGTCAAAGCGGAAGGGCAGTTGGTCGAAGACGCGCACCGGCTCCGCCCAGGTCGCGCCCTTGGGCGATTTGGGCGCCTCGGCAAAGCTCGCGGGTGTGTCGGGGACCAGCATCGCGAACGCGATCTGATCGCCATCAGGCGACCAGCTGGGGCTTTGCGGGCTTTGTTCGAACTGCGCAATCGAAAAACTCGAACCATCGTCCACGAACCACACGCGCAGTTCCGGGCCATCTTCGCCCGCTGCGGTATAGAGCAGGCGATCACCATTAGGCGACCATCGCGGCGAGCCCACCGAGCCCTGATCCGTGATTAAAGGGCGATGCGCCCCGCTCTCGACATCAATGGTCCAGATCGACCCAACTCGCGCATCGGCCATCCGATCAAATCTAGTGCGCACATAGGCGATGGTGTCACTATTGGGCGACACTTGGGGCGATGCGGCGTACTCCAAGTTGAAAATGTCGTCGGCGGAAAACCTGCGAACATCGTCGTCAGCCCATGCTGGAACGCACGTCAGCACAGAAACGGCGGCAGTCGCAGCCAGTTTTGCTACCCCAAATCCTGGCGCAGTTTTCGTGTTCATGGTGGCGGCCTCCTCGAGCAATTCGCGACCAGTTTGACCTGCCACAATCTTCGGGTCCAGCCGGTTCGTTGCCCCAACCCATCAGTGAGCACTCACGAGCCGATTGAGAGTGACAGTCGATCGCAAGCATTGCCGAACGCAGTTTTGCCCCATTCTCAAAGTTCGAGCGTTTAATTTTTGCACACTCGAGTTTCAATTTGACGCTGTTACAGCTGGGGTTTGTGAAACTGATAGTGTGATAAGACAATTGTGCAATGGTGAATAAAGAGGCACAATATTAGCGGAGAAGCTCTTTAACCTCAAGGGACTGACCGTGAGTAACACCATGAAATGGAGTGTTGGCGCTGTCTTGCTCCTGATGTTGTGGGTGCTTGGCGTCGCGTTTAACTTTCTTGGAGCATCTGCAGTGAGCGCCGAAGCGCGGCTCCAATCGGCTGTGGCTGCAGCCGTGGGCGCTGTAGCTGGAGAAGGTGTGGAAGTGGCCATGGATGGCCAGCGGGCCATCATCGTTGGCAGTGTGGATTCACAATCCCAGATCCCCAGGATCGAGGCGGCCGCTCGTGAAGCGCAAAGCGCTTTGGGGCGTGGAAATGGCGGGATTTTCTGGGGCGGCGTCACCGAAGTGGATTTCTCACGATTGTCGGTGCGAGAGCCGCGCACTGACCCGTTCACGTGGTATGCTCGACTTGACGAAACCCAAATTGAGCTGGATGGCGACACCCCTTCCGAGCTTGATCGCACTCTGCTCGTTGCACATGCCAGAAAGGTCGCAGGCGCTGAGCGTTCGGTGGTGGACAATATGCGCGTGGGCCCCGGGGCGCCGCACCAGCAATGGACCTATTTGGCCACAGTTGGCCTGAGTGCTCTGGATCATTTGGAATCCGGTCGTGTCGAAGTGCGAGGTCATTCGATTGGTCTTGTGGGCCAAGCCCTAGGCGAAATGGCGGAGCAGGAGACGTTGGCTGCTCTTGGCGTGGCGAATAACCTCGTGATTGGCGACGACATTGTGGTGGACACGTCGGCCAAGATTACGGTGCTGACGCCGCCCCAATCTGAACCGACCCCAAGCCCCACTCCTATTGCGACGCCAACACCCATTCCAACGCCCTCGCCAACCAACAGCCAACCGACCGAATCTGAACCAGTTGAAGTGATCGAACCCGATCCCGATGCGGTGCAAGCCGCTTTTTGCCAAGTGCGTTTCGATACCGCCTTAGAGGAGCAGCCGATCGAGTTTGAACTGGGCAGCGCTGTGATCCGCCAGGAGAGCTATGTCCTTTTGAATACATTGGCGGCCGTGGCGCAGAAGTGTCCGAATTCACGCTTGAAAATTGATGGTCACACCGATTCCACCGGCAGCGCCGCGCGCAACGAGCAATTGTCGCTGCAACGCGCCGACGCAGTGCGCACGTATCTTGCAAGGCGCGGGGTTGATTCGGCGCGGATGGAAACTGAAGGCCATGGTCCTTCACAGCCACGGGCGTCAAACGCCACCGAGGAAGGTCGCGCGCGAAATCGCCGGATCGAGATTACGGCCGCGTTCTAGGAGAGTGTCATGTTTTGGCTGGTCCTGCATCAATTTGGCATCACGCTGCTGGCCGCTTTGATCGGTGTTGGTACTGCTTGGTGGGTGTGGGGGCGACGCAGCGGAGATTCCGCTGAATTGCGTCGCCAGCTCGAATTGGTTGAAATTGAGCGTGATACATTTCGCGATCAGTCGACGGAATTGGAGACGGCGCGCATTCAGGTCGAGCGCCTTCGCTCAGAAAGAGAGCGCCTGGTTCAAACTTCCGGCGAAGTTACTGCGTTGCGTAATGAGCGCGCGGAATATCTCAAACGCATTGAGCAATTAGAGGTTCTGCGTGACGACATTGCTTCGCTGCGGGCTGAGCGGGCCGAATTGCTCAAACGCGGGGACAGCGCCGAAGAGATTTCCGCCCAGTTGGAACAGTTGAGATCAGAGCGCGATTACCTTGCCGCACGGGCCGATCAGCTCGAAGACCTTCAGGCAGAGCGGGAACGCCTGTTGACGCGGTTGGATCAGTTTGAGGCTGTTCAGGCGGAATTGGCGGAATTGCGGGCTGAACGCCGCCTCACGGGCGAGGATGCTGATCAATTGGTCGCCTTACGCACGGAACGTGATCAATTTCTTCAACGACTTGAGGAATTGGCGGGTCTGCGCGAGGAAGTAGCGTCATTGCGGGCTGAACGCCCCGGATTGTTAGAAAAATCGCGGTATCATGACGCGCATCGTGGGGAATTTGACCAATTGCGCGCTGAACGCGCTGCTCTGATGCAAAAGGCGCAGGCCTATGACACTCTGAATGCGGAGCGTGAAACTTGGCGCTCGGAACTGTCGCGATTGCTGACACGCTTGGAAGAAGTGGACGCTCTGCGCGAGGAGCATGCACGGTGGGTCGGAGATCGGCCGCATCTTTTGGCCAAGGCTGAAGAACTCGACTCAATGAAGAGAGAGTATGATGACTTGCGCCGTGAGCGCGAAGTCATGGCTGAGAAACTACGTCGTCTTGAATTGTTCCAGGCGGAAAACTCGGACGCCCAAGCCCAGCTAGCCGAGATGAAACTCGAGCGCAGCCAATGGCGCAAGGAACGAGAACGCCTCACCGAACAGTTGGAAGAATTGGAGGCGATCCGGATTGAGCACGCGCGATGGGAAACCGAGCACGAACGGTATCGTGAAGATCAGGACGAGCTTGAAACGCTCAAGTCAGAGTATGCCAAATGGGTGGCCGAACGCTCGGGGCTTTTGGTGCGAATTGAGGAACTTGAGGGCCGGTTGGGACCCTCTTCGCGCTACACCGATACAGCAGTTGGGATGATCCCGCTGCGCCATGGTTATCGGTCCACCGCCGGGAAGTCATCGCTGTTTGAACGCAACGAGGAGAGCGCCACCATCGCCAAGTTTGTTGAGGATGACGAGAATTAGCCGGACGCCATTGAGACCGCTATGACAGGGTCATGACGAGTTTCACCCCGGGTGGCGCCATTTTGCATACCCAATTGCCGTTCTATCCTTGGATGTCGCCTCAACTGAACAGGCTTCCCGGACTGAAGCCGATTGAACCCAACGAATGGATTGTGCGCGACGAGGCTTACGGGGCGCAGATGGCCTATCGTGATCGGTTGTTGAGCTCACGGCGCGATCGTGTGTTGACCACTTCCCCTCACGCCGAAGCCGCCGCCGCCGAACTGTTGTCAGCGTTGGTCGACCAATTGTCCCGTGAACCCGATTATTCGTCAGAAAGAACACATCTCCATCGCCCCGACGGCGTTGCGGTAAATCTTAAGACTGAAACTCCACTTTTCACCGCTGCGCAACTCGTCCAGGAGGATCTGTGCCTGCTGATTGAGCACGGTGCGGAGCATCGCTTGGTGGGCGGCGCCTTGTGCTTTCCCGCCCATTGGACATTGCAGGAGAAAATGGGCAGGTCGCTATTTGGAGTTCACCGTCCCGTGGCCGAGTACGATGCAAGGCTGTCCGAACGTGTCGAGCGAATTTTAGCCAATCTCCAACCCGATCGCCCAATCTTGCGGGCGAACGTATTGATCTACACTGACCCCGAATTGCATCAGCCCGCCAAAGAAGGGGTCGCCAAGCGTCTCGTAACTGGAGCACCGCGTTATGTGCGCGTTGAACGGCAGACTCTGCGTCGCTTGGCGCGCACCGGAGCCATTGTGTTCGCCATTCACACTTACCTGATCAGGGCCGAAGATTTGCCGTGTACGGCGTTTGACGCGCTGGCGGCCCGCCGCCCAGAATTGCTCGCGCTGGGCGCCAGCTAACCGCGTTTAGGCAACGTGACCGTCACACAGGTGCCCTCATTAACCACGCTTGAGACTTCCAGTGTTCCGCCATGCATTTCCACGAGATACTTTGACAGCGCTAAGCCCAAGCCAGACCCGTCTTGGGACTTCGTGGAAGGTGTTTCGACCTGTTCAAAAGGCTGGCACAGTCGATTGAGGTCATCAGGCGCAATGCCAATGCCCGTGTCGGCAATGGTGATCACGACCGTTTGGTCCGTTTCCCCGGTTGTAACAGTAATCCCGCCGCCCTTTGGCGTGAATTTGATCGCGTTCGACAACAGATTGAGCAAGACCTGGCGGATGGCTCGTCGATCGGCCTTGACGAGGGGAAGCGCATGCAGATCTGCCAGAACCGATAGCCCTGCGGCCTCGGCGCGCAACTCAATGACTTGAATACTTTCTTCAATAACGCTGATGAGATCGCAGTCATTCACGTAAAGTGTGTACTTTCCGGCTTCGATCTTGGAGACATCCAGAATGTCATTGATCACATCAAGTAAGTGTTGGCCTGAAAGCAAAATTCCTTGCGCATAGTCCTGGTAACGCTTATCGCCCACCGGACCGAAAATTTCGTGACGGATGGCGTCGGAATATCCCACCACGGCGTTGAGCGGCGTTCGCAGCTCATGGCTCATATTGGCCAAGAAGTTGCTCTTGGCTTGATTGGCTTGATGGACCGCTTCCAACTGCCCAAACAACACAGCGCTTAGGCCCACCGCCACAACCAAAGGCGCGCCAATCAGCAATCCATAAAAGATCAGTGTGCGCCGCCATGTATCGTGATCGAAGGGCAAGGCGCTCGTTACACCCATAGCGAGGCCTGTCTCACCGATCGGTGACAAAGACGTATGCAGCCTGGCGTTTGGATCTGTTTCGGATGGAGCGAGCTCCACAAGGATCAGTCGTTCAGAGCCCGTGACCGGAGTGACAAACACTTTACTTGCCTGGGGCCAGTTCTGGCCAAGGGCGCGCAGTGAAATGTCGGCGATGAGCCCAAAGCCATCGGGCCCCAATTCTCCGCGCATCAGCAAATTGAGCGCCGGTTGGTCCGGTCCGTTTCCTGGCGCTTGTAAGACCAATGTTGACGGTTGAAAGCCTGGAGCGGTCATGACGGCGCTCGTCGCGATGATGTTTTGGAACTCGTCGAGACCCACTGCGCGCACATCGTCGACATATGGCGCGCCGGACATCATTGAGCGCGCCTGGCGGGTCGCCGCTATCAGATCGCTGTCGGCTTCCTCCACCGCCGTAAGCACTGCGCTGAGACGGCCACTGATCCACGTGAAATTCTCATTGGAATCGTCGGCGAGCGCCTGAGCAACCGTGTGGTGGGTTGTCTCGGCGTCACTCACCAATCCACGCCGTTCTTCGAACAAGCGCAGCGCAACCACACAAACAAACAAGAGGCTAAACGCCATGGCCAATCCGGTGACCAGCCAGACCCGCGCCCCGGTTGCCGACTTTGTGTGTGTCATGGTTCGAGACGGCGGCTTAAACGCCCGCTCCTGCGAAGCAGGCGAAGGGGAGTCCGCCGAAGCAAACGCCATGTTGTCACCACCATTCATTCGGGGTCATTCGCCGCCCCGCCTTGTTAACCCAATACTACTCGTTAGAGCCCAGTGCTCTCGGACGCAAGGGAAACGCTTGTCTGCTGCGTGAGATTGCCGGCGCAAGGCAACCCGGCCGCCTGGCGAGAACCAAACCCATTACCATCATCGTGATCAGCGTTGCCAATCACAAGCTTCACATTCTTGGATTGACCGGACCCTGCCGAGATCACATGGGCGATCAACGGCGCGTCACTGAAAACTTTGCGCTCAAACTCCCGCGTTGCAGCAATTTTCGTCACGCTGGTCGTTGGCGCGCGGTTCAGCGTCACTATGATATCGCCAGGACAAACTAAATCTCTCAATCCGCTTTGCGCGTTGATGTTTTCAACCTCCAACACGGTGTCGCCTGAGAGCGATGGACGCCATACCGGCGCAAGCTCCAGTCCAACCAAGAAGCCTGTTTTGGGAATCTGAGCAAAAATCACCACGTCGAATTTGGGGTCGAACTCTTGCCCTTCTGGTGATCGTCGCGGGTTTTGGGCGCGCGCCTGGGCAGCCGCGTCGTCGGACAACGCGGGAGCGTCTTTATCTGTCACGGTGGGAGCGGCCGAAGCGTCAGCCGCGCTGACGTCCATGTGTTGGTTATCGGGCCGTGTAGCCATCGCCTGTGAGGCGCCACTCGACGTCAATTCATTGCGGGAGACGTGTTGACGCATTTCAGGTCCGGGCGCCGCTTCGGGATGAGCCATGATTGCCCAGAAGCCAGCCGCGATGACCCATGCGGCAACCAGCGGGATCGCCAAATAGAGAATCCCAACTCGAAATGCGCTCCGACGCCGTCGAACGCCAGGCGGTGCAGCGCCTGAGCGCTCAATGTGCGCCGATGAGAGGTCGGCGTTGCCCATCGTTCTTTCCCCAGCCAAATCACATTACCCACACAGCCACCTACGTAACATGATGAGACATATTCGGCGAGCGTTTAGCAGGCAAAGCGGGCAGGGCCTGTGGATAATTGTTGCCGGGAGCCTTGATTGAACGATTGGGGGTCGCGTCACAAGAGACCTCGGTGTTAGGTATCTCCCAGACTGTGGATGTGACGTGGGGGCGAAACAATGCCATCGAGTCAATGGTGCACTCGTGCAAGCGCATATGGCTTGCGCGCTATGATTGGCCGATTTTGGCTTGCAATTTTGATCGTGTTGGCCTGCGCGACCGGAACGTTCGCGCAAAACGGGCAAGATCGGTACGCTGTGATCGAAGTGGGATCGAGCGGCGTGAAGGTGCGCGCCTACGAGATTTCTCCCGCCCAAGCGGCGGAAATGACCACTGACGCGAATGCCGGCGCCGGATTGCGGTATGCGCTATTCAATGACCATGGTTTGGCAGAGCCTGCGGAGCTCAATGTCAATCCGTATCGCGCCGAAAATGTCGAAAGAACCGCCGACGCGGTTAAGTCCTTCGTGGACGCGCTATACGAAGACTATGCGGTTCCCCTGGACAACATTTACGTGGTGGGGGCCAGCGGCGTCAGCAGCGTGGATCACGCCGATGAGCTTGCCGTCGCGATCACCCAACACGCCGGACGCTCCATCGAATTCATTACGCCCGACCGAGAAGCGGCGCTGAACTTCGACTGGGTGACGCCAAACTATCGGCGCTCAACGGCGCTCGTGATTGATTTGGGCAGCAGCAATGTGCATGCGAGCTATCTGCGCGCTAGCCGCGGTTTGGTCGATGCGCATGAGGCCTTTGAGGTGCTGCCTCTGGGTACAAAGTCATTGCTCGACGCGATCGTTGAACAAGTGGGCGGCAAACGGCCAGACGATTTGCGCCTGCGCTTCGCCGCCATGCGCTCCAACGCCATTGAGCCGGCGATCTATCGCGTCTCGACAAACCAGCCCGGCCTGGTCAACCGTCAACGCGTATATCTGCTGGGCGGGATCGTTTGGGCGCTGGTCGCTCATGAACGCCCTGAAGAGCACAATGCCGACTGGGTGCAATTGCATCGGGCGGACTTCATTTCATTCCGCGATCGGGTGCGCTCGGGCCGCGCATTCGATCAGTATTCCGAAAAACTGGCCGCCATTCCCAACCCGGCTTTGCGCGAGGCCGCTGCGCGAGAGATTGCTCGTGTGGCCGATGTATTCACCGAAGATCAATTGCTGGCTGGTGTTGAGATCATGCTGGCCTTTGAGAACATGCTCGACCTTGAAGGCCGCGAAGCGGTGTTCTTTTCGCGCATCGGCCGGGATGGCTGGCGCTCGCAGTATCTGATTGAAAAGATCGCCGCGCTCGACCAAGAACAGGAAAGCTGAGATCGGTGTCATCTGCTTCTGGCAACGCTCCGGATTCGCTCAAACATCGCGGCGGGGAATTCATGACTGACTCATCACAGTGGCGCGCGCCATCGCGCCCACACCAGGCTCTTGTCGTGATGTGCGCCTTGACGGCGGCGGGGCTGGCGGCCTGCGCCCAATCGGTCGGCAAGCCCGCACCCATGACTGTCCCCACCGCCAGCGTGCGCGCCATGGCTGAAACCGCGGCGGTGGCCAACCAGGACGACGCCGCCGACGATCCGGCGATTTGGGTGTCTGGCGATGGCCAGACCGTGCGCATTCTGGGGACCGATAAGCGCGATGATGGCGGGTTGAATGTCTACGCTGTGGACGGCGCGCTGATCGAGTTTCTGCCCGCCGGCGCGCTCAACAATGTGGATGTGCGGCCCATGCCCGGCGATGCGGGTCTGAGCCTCGCCTTCGCCACCAAACGACGGCCGGGCGGATTGGAGCTGTTCGCCATCGATGCCGGCGGGACAGTGACCCGCGCCGGATCCCTGCCGACCACGCTCAACGATCCCTATGGCGCGTGCCTCGGCGCGGCGGCTGAGGGCGGCTTTGATCTCGGCGCGACCAACACCGATGATGGCTATCACCAATACCAGCTTGTATTCGACGGCGAGGGCGAGGTTTCCGCCTACTTGCAGCGCCAATTGAGTTTCGGCGCCCAGGCCGAGGGCTGTGTGTTCGACGAGCGCACCGGTGATCTGTTCATCGGCGTCGAGGAAGAGGGGATTTTCCGCTATCGCGCTGACCCGGCCGCAGGCGATGGGCGTCAGACCGTGGCCTTGATCGATGACGCCCACCTCACCGCCGACGTGGAAGGCCTCGCCATTTATCCCAAAGGCGCGGACGGCGGTTGGTTGATCGCCTCATCCCAAGGCGATGACGCGTTCGCCGTGTTCGCCTTGCCCGAAGCGCGCTTTGTCGGCCGCTTCACCGTGATCGAGAGCGCGGACGGCCAGGTGGACCGGGTGACCCACACCGACGGGCTCGCCGTCACCGCCCGCGCCGCGCCGGGCTTCCCACAGGGCTTTTTGGTGGTCCAGGACGATGAAAACACCCGGCCGGACGGATCGGTATCGACCCAGAATTTCAAGATCGTCGATTGGCGCGAGATCGCGGCGGCCTTGGCGTTGGAATAGCGCGCGCGGGGGCGGCGTTGTGTAACTCGTTTGACCCCTTCTTCGGGTAGTCCGAGGCCGCCGAGCGAGAGCTGGCCGCTATGGGGCGGCTTCCTCGGGCCGTTCGGGTGCATTTATTTTTGGCCTTCGACTATATGTGGGATGGGAGCAGCCAGCTCCTGGACGTAACTGTGATTAGAATTGGGAATTGTTAACTCTGAATTCTGAGTTGAGGACCAGTGTGATGAGCAAATCAATCAATAGATTTATGCTATTTATTACGTATTTTCCATGGGCACTATTCTTTTCTCTTGCTCCATTGGCTGTTAATGGCTCTAGCATTGCTAATGTAGTGATTGTCGGGGCCTCGGCAGTTCAGGCGGCCGCGATTTATGTTTGGCTATCGTATGTGGCGCGTAGCGACGTGAGCAGAAATGATAATCAAGTCAATAACGATGGCCAGAAGCCAATTGTATTTGATCGAAAAAACTTCCTATTTTGT
>CAZWVH010000009.1:0-56531 GCA_964636945.1 uncultured Caulobacterales bacterium
GCAGCCTGGCCGTGGTGGTCTTGCCCACCCCGCGCACGCCGGTGAGCATGAAGGCGTGGGCGATCCGCCCGGTTTTGAAGGCGTTGGTTAACGTGGTGACCATGGCGTCTTGGCCGATTAAATCGTCAAAACGCTGGGGACGGTATTTGCGGGCGAGGACCTGATAGGTCGGCGTCGAATCAGCCATGACGCACCATACCGCGCTTGTGGCCAGCCGTCACGTTCTGGTTTTGATCACTCAGATTGTGGTTGTGGATGGGCGCCGAAGGTTTTTAAGGTATTCGTCTATGGTCAATTGAGGTGAATTGTTGGATGGGGTCCAATGAACAAAAAGCTTCCGCGTGTTGTAACCCTTTCTCGCCGCCGCTTTGGTGCGATTTTCGGCGCTTTTGGACTGAGCGCCGGCGCGGCGGGGTGCAAAGAGACCATCGCCATCGGCATGGGTTTACCCGCCGACGCGTTTGACGGTCCAAAGGACTACTCCCCGCCAGCGCCGCCAGCACCGTTCGAGCAACGCTCCTTTTGTGAACTCTACTATGAGCGATTTGGGTCGTATCATGCGTTCGCTCTCGGCCGGTATTACGGTGTCGAGCATGCAATCGACGGCGCGCAAATCGACCTGCAAATATTCAAATTTCCCGTAGTTCGCACGCACGACATCAACTCCGATGTCATCGGATACAATCCTAATCGAACCGCCACTGAGGTTCTGTTCAAAATCAATGTCGAAGAAGGTCGGGCGGCCAAAGCAGAATTTAAACCGCGATTAACCCTCACATTCGATACCGGCGAGCGCTTTGTGGTCGACGCCCGCATTGTCTACCGCAACACGTATTACTATCGAAACGAGCAAATTGGTCGAAAAAACTCCGGGCGGTACTTCGCTTTATCGATTGCCGACTGCAGTGGAATCTGCGGGTCCTTAAACCGTGCGCGTTTTCAAGGCGACCCACAAGCCGATTATGATCTCCGCGACCAAGAGGCCGACAAAGTCGCTCCGGTCGTCGCGGCCATGCGTCGGGCGTCAACGCTCACCCTTTCCGTGGTTGACATGAATGACGGTCAAGATTTTGGCAGCACGCGCATATCCCTGGCCGGCGTTAGCCGCGGCCTCGACACCGCCGCCGCCAAAAATGCCGAAGTGATGGCGCAGGAAAAAGAGACGCATTGTTATATCCCCGGAAACTCCGACATGCCCCACGGCAAGCAGACCGTCGGCGCAGTGCCATTCTGCTTCCTCACAACGGCATGTTGCGAGGCGGTCGGCCTACCCGATGAGTGTTCCGAACTGCAAACCGCGCGCCGGTTCCGCGATCACTGGCTCGCCCATCAGCCGGGCGGACGCGCGGAGATTGACCACTACTACGCCGTCGCGCCAAAGATCGTGCAGACCATTGACGCCCAGCCTGGCGCCGCCGCATTTTGGCGCAAGCTCTATGTCACGCGGATCATCCCCTGGGTCATCCTGATCAAGCTCGGGTTTAACCGCCAGGCGCATCGCTTATACCGGCATATGGTCAGTGACCTGGAAGCGCGCGTGTGCAACCGGGCTGCGCTGGATCATGGACTGAGCACGCCGGCCGCCTAAAACATTCCCATACCGTATACGGCGCGCCATGATGTATCTTGGCCGCCAAGGGGCGAGGCATGGGCTATGACAACACACGACGCACGCAATCTCATTGCTGCGGCGGCCGTCCTTGTGGTGACTGATCTGCGCCGGAGTGTTGATTGGTATGTGAACAAGCTCGCCTTTCGCTGCGCGGTGGATTGGTCGACCAACCCCACATTTCTCATTGTGCAGCGCCAAGGCGCGTCGATCATGTTGAAACAAGCCGAAGAGGCCTCGCAAGCCAATCGCACGCTGACGCCGGGTTTGGACCTGTTCGACGCATACATTTGGGTGCGCGACATTACCTCCCTGCATTATGACCTGCTCGCCCTCAACACCCCTATTCATTCCGGTCCAGCAAAACGCCCGCACGGTTGCACCGAGCTGAGTGTGATCTCACCCGACAATCATCTGATTTGCTTTGGTTTTTGCCCGTAGATTTGCGCACCAAACATGCGCGGGTGGAAAGCCGACAGCGACCCGAAGCGAACTCGTTACGGCTGCTTCCTTCCGGACCTGACCGGGTTGGCGAGAGCCTCGTCCGCCACCGACCTTCCGCTTCAAATATCGGCTGAATGGGCCGCGAACGCAAGGCGCGCCGCCGCAATTGCTGTGGGCAAGCGGATTACAATCCTCGCCGCGCACGTCGGGTAAGACGGTTGAGGACCGTCCGATCGAGCCACCGGCCACGAACCATCACGCCATCAAGGCGCAGCAAAGCATCGATATCTTGAGTCGGGTCGCTCTCCAGAAGTATCAAGTCGGCCCGAGCGCCACGAGCAACCACGCCGAACTCGCCCTCCTGACCCAACATGCGCGCGGCATCCCGCGTCGCCATTTCAAGCAGTTCAATGGGCTCGTAGCCCACCTCGCTAAGGGTCTCAAACTCATTGTGCAAAGCCAATCCCGGCAGGGCAAAAGGAGAACCCGCACGCGAACACGCCAGCAAGGGCGCGCGCGCCTCATGCAACGCCACCACCATGGCGCGTCGGGGCGTCGCTGCTGCAGCGTCACGATCCGTACGCGTTGCATAACTCGCCGCTGCTGAAGTCCACGCAGCGCGTCTCCGGTCGGTCAAATACCGCGCAGACGGACCGCGCAACGTGGCCTCGATGAATTCCGCCTGGGCGCCTGCTTGTTCATGCCACCACAATGCGGGGCAATTCCATACGCCATGACGAGCCGTCATGGCCGCCAGCCGCGCCATGCCCGACTGCGGAGCAACACTCCAAGCCAACGCCTCGTCACCGGCGGCGCCTGCGTTGATATTGTCCAAGGGCCAATAACCAACCAGGCGGCTCAAAGCGTAACCATAGCCTGATAGTCCCTCAATCGAAGCAATGCGCTGGCTCAAGGCAATCTCAAGCGGAACGGTTGCCGGGATATCCGCCCATATGGGCGTTTCGCCGGCATGAGCTTCTTTGATCGCCTCCAGGAATGCGGAGTAGCTCAATGCCGGCCCAATCATGATGGCGTCAAACTTCGCCTCAAGCGCCATGTGAATACCGCCGCGCGCATCGCCAATGGTGATCTCTTCGTCGAGCTCAGTTTCAAATGACAAGGCGGGCGAGCTCAAATGCACCGTGGGACCAAGCGCGTGTCCTCGCTCGATGCCGCCGGCCAATATGGCTTGGTCGATATCGCCATCCAGAGCGCGTACGGTGGTCACGCCATGGGCCACGTAAAGAATGGGATCATCGCCAGCGCCTGGGTCGAGGCGCACATGCATGTCGACCAGGCCGGGGATCAAATACCGGCCGCCGCCTGTGATGATCTGAGCGCCCGTCGGCAATGGCGCGGTGTTGGTGGGCAGGACATCCTCGATGCGCCCATCACGCACAATCACGGTGCGTCCGGGCAATCGTGTGCGGCTGCCATCCATGGGCAGCACTGTCACATCAACAAAGACGGTCGGCGTGACCTCATCGATGGCCTCGCCTGCACACGCGACAAGGCTTAAAGCGCCAAGCACAATCATGGCTTGGCGGAGCGTTCTGCGCCACCGCTGGCTATCGCTGCCCGACTTCGTCATCGTGGCCCTTCGCTCTCCTGGGCGTGACTGGCTTTCCCAAACCCCGCGACACCGTGTCTAGGAAGCGGACATGGGCGTCAAGCGCGGCGATCAACTCGTCCGCACACGCCGCCTCAAAGGCGAGTTCTCGACAAAAGGCGACGATCCGGACCTGACTCTCCAGCCAATCAGCGACTGCCGCATTCACCGCTCCGGCATGGGCTCTCAATTGCGGATTGACCGAACGGTGATGACAAAACGGGATTGTGGCGTCGCGCGGCGCAATCGACTGAGCAACGTGGCGGTTAGCGAACGACTGCGTCATGAAGTCCCCTTCTGCGGTGCCTGAATGATCACATTATCGCGAATGCCTCTCATTCGCAACAAGCCGCGGAGTGAGGCATCCGTCCGAGGCGGGCCGATGACGCCGCTTTCAATGCACACTATGGTCCAGGCATGACGCATGATTTTTCACCGGCCACGCCGAACCTCGCCTTTGTCCCAGCGCGACTGAGCCGAGATGATCACTTGCGGCGTGACCACACGCGCATTGAGTCACTGTTTGCGCGCGACGACGTGAAGATTTTGGTGTTTTGGCGCGGTTCGGTGCTGGTGGATCACAACAAGTCCCCGCGCCTGCTGACGGCGCCGGCGCTTGCTGGCTTAGACATTGTCGAACGCGCTTATCTGGGCGCCGACGGTGATCAATCTCCCTGGTTCGCGGTTGGCTTAGATGCCGCCGTCCCGCCGCCCGCCCCATTTGAAGAACAGGCTTTTGCGGATGTTCGCATGTTGGCCATGGTGAGTGCAGCGGCGCGCGCAGAGCCCCTGGCGGCTGGCCGCGCCATTTTATCCTGGCATGCACGTCATGGATTTTGCGCCAATTGCGGGAGCCCCACGCAAACCACATACGCGGGGTGGCGGCGGGTGTGCGCAAATTGCAATCGCGAGCACTTCCCACGTGTCGATCCGGTGGTGATCATGGCGGTGGGGCGCGACGATCAGCTGCTATTGGGACGCCAGGCCAATTGGCCGCCCGGACGGTTTTCGTGCCTTGCCGGATTTGTGGAGCCAGGCGAGACGCCGGAAGCTGCTGTCGCCCGGGAATCCCTGGAAGAAACCGGGGTTGTTATCACGTCCACACGCTATATCGCCGCCCAGCCCTGGCCATTTCCAACCTCGCTCATGCTGGGGTATTTGGCCGAAACCGAAAGCGAAGCGATCACGGTGGACCCCACAGAACTGGAGGACGCGCGCTGGTTCTCCCGCGACGAAGTCGCCGCAATGCTCTGTGAGAGCCACGATACCTTCGCCGGACCGCCACCCATGGCGATCGCCCACCATCTCATTCGGATCTGGCTGGAAGTGGCGGAGGCCGAATACTCCGCGCTGTAATCATCGCCGGTTCGCCAAGCGCACGGGATGGGCCGGGTAGGTGCCAAAGGTGCGCATATGCGCGCTGAAATAGCTCATCTCTTCGAGCGCCCGCGACAAAGCGGCCTCATCGGGATGACCTTCGACCTCCGCGAAAAACTGGCTGGCGTTGAAGTCTCCCCCCACAATGTAGCTCTCCAGCTTTGTGATGTTCACGCCATTGGTGGCGAACCCGCCCAACACTTTGTAGAGCGAGGCCGGCACATTGCGCACACGAAACAGCAGGGCGGTGACGCAAGGACCCGACCCCAATTCAGGCGTCTGGGGCAGCGCGGACATCACGACAAACCGGGTCATGTTGTGCGGATCGTCTTGGACGCGTGTGGCCAGTGACTGCAAACCATAAAGCTCGGCGGAAATGGGCGAGGCCAGCGCGGCGTGACCGGGATCTTCGCGTTCGCCCGCCTCGCGGGCAGCCCCAGCAGTATCCATGGACTCTATCGCGCGCCAATTGCGCTGAGTGATGATCCGCCGGCATTGCGCCAACGCCATGGGGTGGCTGGCCACGGTTTTGATGGTGTCAAGCGTGGCGCCGGCCGGCGCCAGCACGTCATAGGCCACCGGCTGGAAGTGTTCGGCCACCACAAATAGTTTTGAATCGGGCAATAATCGGTGAATGTCGGCAACACGGCCAGCCACGGAATTTTCCACCGGAATCATTGCGCGCTCGGCCTCGCCGCGCTCCACCGCGCCCATGGCGGATTCGAATGTGGGACACGCCATAGCCTCCACATCCTCAAAAACAGCTTGGCAGGCCAAATGGGAAAAGGCCCCGGGCTCCCCCTGATACGATACGGTCGT
Organism: uncultured Caulobacterales bacterium; assembly: GCA_964636945.1. GTDB lineage: Bacteria > Pseudomonadota > Alphaproteobacteria > Caulobacterales > Maricaulaceae > CAZADA01. The sequence continues at coordinate 5,859 of CAZWVH010000009.1, forward strand.
GACCACTGGCCTCACCCTCCGCCCAGCAAACGTCGCGCGCGCTGCAAATCCTCCGGCGTATCCACGCCTTCGGGATTTGACTCCACCAAAGCCACATCAATGCGCATGCCCGCTTCCAGAGCGCGCAATTGCTCCAAGCGCTCTCGTTTTTCCAGCGGTGACGGCGACAGTGTGGTGAATTTCGCCAGAGCCGCGCGGCGAAATGCATAAAGTCCGATGTGATGCCAGATTGGCCCCTCGCCTGACGGCGCAGGCGCACGCGTGAAGTACAGCGCCCGCCCAGCCTGGCCGTCTTCGCCCGCAGCAACAATGGCTTTCACGACACTTTCGCGGGCGAGTTCGTCGGGATCATGGCTCAAGCTGGCAATTGTGGCGATGTCAGCCTCTGGCGAATTGGCGAGCGCGTGCACCGCGCGCTCCAGCACAACCGGCTCCATGGTGGGCATGTCGCCTTGCACGTTGACGATCACGTCGTGCTCGCCATTGGGGTCGATGATCTGCGCGGCAGCCCACACTCGGTCTGAGCCGGACGCCAAGTTCGGATCGGTGAGCACGGCCTTGCCGCCAGCCTGCTCCACGGCGTCCACAATCTCTTGCTCGGCTGCAGCCACATAGACTGGCCCCACATTGGCGGCGACCGAAGCGCGCCAAACGTGCACAATCATCGGCGCACCGGCGATGTCGGCCAAGGGCTTACCCGGCAATCGCGTGGACGCCATGCGGGCGGGAATCACGATTAATGCGCTCATGGAAGTGTCTTTCAACGACCTGACAAGGCGCTGGCGTTAACGTGCGCGACGTTGGGCCGCAAGTGTTCTTACGCAGAAGGCGTTTAGTTAGTTGTTTCAGCTTTCTGTTATTGTCCGCGGGCTTCCCGCATGGCACACACACGCGCAAATGACCGCTAGCGTTCAGGAGACATGCTCATGAGTGAGCTGTTTTGGAATAAGATTTTCGGCGCCGTCCTTGGGACCGCGCTCGTCTTGTTCACATTGTCCACTTTTTCAGACATCTTTTTCAATCCCGCCAGCGGGGGCGGTCATGGTGGCGAACACGGCGAGGAGCATGGTGAAACCACCGTCGCCGCGAAGGGTCCATTTCCAGGCTATCCGATTGAACTGCCTGAAGGCGGAGCCGCCAGCGCCGCTCCTGTTGAAGAAGGCCCGGTCGACTACGGAACACTTCTGCGCCAGGCCAGCGTCAGTGATGGCGAAGCGGTTTTTAACGCCAATTGCGCGACCTGTCACAATGTGACGCCTGACGGCGCGCAAACCCAGGCCCCGCGATTATGGGACATTGTGGGCCGTCCACCCGCCAGCGTCAGTGACTACGCCAACTATTCCGCAGCGTTGCAGGATGCCGGTTACGATTGGACGTACGAGCATCTCGACGGATTCATTGAGCGTCCTGGACGTTATGTGCGCGGGACCAACATGGCGTTCCTCGGTTTGCGCCAGCAAGGCATGCGCATGGACGTGATCGCCTATTTGCGCTCATTGTCCGATAACCCACAGCCCTTACCCGAGCCTTTGCCGGAAGAGGCTGAGGCGCCTGTCGAGGTCGATGTCGACGGTGCTGATGCTGATGGCGAAGCAACTGATGGCGAAACGACCGACGAAGTTGCGCCTGAGGATGATGCCGACGAAGATGCAACCGCCGATGAAACGCCCGAGGCGGACGACGGATCGCAATAGACGTTAGCGGGTCTCGAACTCGTCCCTGCACCGCAGATTATAGTCGCTTGATGGATGAGATCGGGCCGGCGACCTTGGCAATGCGATCACGCGCCTGCGCTAATGGCTCAACCGCCACACACATGTGATGAGCATTGGCGTGCAACAGTCGCTCTGGATCGAGCATGACGCCAACATGGCCTTTCCAGAAGACGATGTCCCCACGCGCCAATCGGGCCGTGTCGTGGTCGATGGCCCCACCCAGCGCGCGTTCCTGCATGTCGGCGTCGCGCGGGCACGCAAAGCCGCCAGCGTGGAGCGCTGATTGCACTAGCCCAGAACAATCACACCCCAGCGATTCGCGGCCGCCCCACAGATAGGGCGCGCCCAAAAACGACTCCGCCACCGCCACCCAATCGTCAGCTGCATGATCAAGCGCGCACAGATGGTCGGCATAAACCCAGCCCCCCCGTGACAACCGCGCAAAGCCATTTTGAACCTCACCCGTCGTCGACACCTCTCCATTCCGGCTGATGAGAAAGTGCGGGGCGGATTTCACTTTGGCTTGGCTGAAGACGTAGGTGCGCAGGGCGCACACGCGGTGGGATGGCGCAATCACGGGTGCGCTCAAGGCGTCCATCTCCACATAGCCCACATAGCCGTCAACGCGCAGCTGGCCCCAGGCCCAGCCTTCGAACTCTTCGTAAACCTCGAACACTTCGCCGTGCAGTGCTTGGGTCACCATTTCCGCATCGCCGATAGCCTCCCGGCGCATCGCCGCCACGCCCGCGCTCACTTGGTATGCCGTAGAGCTGACATATCGGGGCGCGTCCAGCACATCACGCAAGTGCTCGGCGGCCAAATCTTCGCGAACAGGCGTTATGCGGCGGTCGACATGGGACATGATGAGAGCGCCTCAGCATGGCGATCGATCCGCTCTCCCATTTGGTTGAGGAAATGCGCTCCGGCCGCCGTTCGATGAACAAACACGTTTCTCTTGTCCTCCGTGTCGCGTTTGCGCACCACGAAATCAAGTGCGGTGAGCGTATCTAAGGCGCGCGTGACGGCGGGCTTGGCGAGCGATAACCTATGGGCGAGGCCTTTTACAGTGTGGGGGCCCTGAGTGAGATAGACGGTGGTCAAGAGCGCCATTTGCCGTGCGGTGAGGTCCGGCCCTTCGCCGCGAACAGTGTCCACCAGCACAGCGCGCCAAAGCGACAATGCCGCGCGATGAGCATCGCGTTTTTTGGAATTTGTCCCGATTGCCTGCTGGATTGACATATCCCTGACGCTCCAATGACCGAGACCCGACATCAGCCTGCTTGGAGGCGTTTGGTTAACAGAGTGTAGGCAGAGCGAAGCGCTTGGGCTTCACCGCCTTTGGGGCCGTCAAACGCAGGCTTTGGTCGCCAGGCGTAAATATCAAAGTGCAACCACGGTATCTGGCTGACAAATCGCTCAAGGAAGAGCGCGGCGGCAATTGAGCCCGCAAAAATTCCGTCGCCCACATTCTGAATATCCGCGATGGGAGATTGGATCACGTCGCGATAACCGCCAAACAACGGCATGCGCCAAATCGCTTCGCGCGCATCCATTGCGGCTTGTGTGATTTGCCCAGCCACATGTTCGTCATTGGAGTAAAACGGAGCGATATCGGGCCCAAGCGCCACGCGCGCCGCCCCCGTCAATGTGGCAAAATCAATGATCAGGCCCGGCGAATCTTCACACGCTTTGGCCAACGCATCCGCCAACACCAGCCGCCCCTCGGCGTCGGTATGGCCGACCTCCACCGTCAGCCCTAACCGCGACGGTAAGACATCCCCCTGGCGAAACGCATTGCCGGAAATCGCATTCTCGACAGCAGGAACCAGAACGTGCAGTCGACAGGGCAGCTTGGCGTCCATCACCAGTTGAGCCAAGCCCAAGGCGTGCGCAGCCCCGCCCATATCCTTTTTCATCAAACGCATGGCGTCCCCGGGCTTGATGTTGAGCCCGCCGGTGTCATAGCAGACGCCCTTGCCGACAATGGCCACGCGCGGATGAGACGGGTCGCCCCATTCCATCTCAATCAAACGCGGGGCTTGGGCCGCAGCCCGTCCGACGGCGTGAATCAAGGGGAAATTTTTGTCGATGAGATCGTCGCCCGTGGTGACATGGATGTCGGCGCCATTGCGATCGGCGAGCAAGCGCGCGGACGTTTCCAGTTCCAAAGGTCCCATGTCGCTGGTGGGCGTGTTCACGAGATCGCGCACCAGTGACGTGGCGTCCGCCAGGCGCTCCACCTCTCGACGATTGGCGTCCTCGGGCCAAACCAGCTGAGCCGGCGCGCGCGGTGCTGAACGATAGCGGTCGAACGCATAGGCCCCCTTCACCCAAGCTAGCGCCGCCTCGCTGGGATCACAGCCTCCAAACCGCTCAATCCGCCATCGCCCCTGGGGCGCACGATACGCCAACACACCAAATACGGATGGATCAGGTGCATCGCCAAGGCCCAGCACAATTCCGGCTAAAGCACCCGTGTTGCTCGGCAATATGCTGATCTCACCGGCCCCGCCGCGAAAACCGGTCGAGTGCACGAAACCCTTTTCAGCCGCCGAAAGCGCATCGAGCGTTTTGTCCAATTCCGCAATTGTGGTGGCAAAAACGGGAAGCGTTGTGAGCTGGTCGTCGTGATCAACAAGGCAAGGCGGCACGGCAAGCCCTTTCTGAACAAACGTGAGTTGAGAAGAATTTAGGCGCACACGCAGTCAGTCCGCGCCCCGATACGCGTAAGCTAGTGCGCGTCGCATGTTGTGACAAATCGGCGTTACTGCTAGCGGAATGGCGGTTCGTCAAAGGCGCGAAGCTTGCGCGAATGGAGCGCCGCCCCACCGTCCTGTTTCAACAGCTCAATGGCCGCGATGCCAATTTGCAGGTGCTGGGACACCGCCTGCTGATAAAATCGCCTTGCTGGGCCGGGCAGTTTTAATTCGCCGTGCAACGGCTTGTCAGACACGCACAACAGCGCCCCATAAGGTACTCGTAAGCGAAACCCGTTTGTGGCGATGGTCGCGCTTTCCATATCAATGGCGATGGCTCGAGATTTGTTGAACAAGCGAGCCTCCACCTCTGCCCGCAGCTCCCAATTGCGATCCGCATTGGTGACAATCGTGCCCGTACGCAAGCGCCGCTTCAGCGCTTCACCCTTTTCCCCGGTCACCTGGGCGGCTGCATCCTGCAGGGCTATCTGAATCTCGGCAATCGGAGGGACGGGGACTTCCAATGGGATGGCGTCATCCAATACGCGATCACGGCGCAAATACGCATGGGCTAGAACATAGTCGCCCAAGCGCTGAGCGTCTCGAAGTCCGCCGCAATGACCGATCATCAACCAGCACTGCGGCCGGAGCACGGCCAAATGATCCGTCATGGTCTTCGCGTTTGACGGACCAACGCCAATATTGATCAATGACAGGCCTTCTTTGCCCGGCGCCGTGAGATGATAGGCCGGCATCTGAAATTTGCGCCAGGGCGCTTGGCTGAGGACCTCCTCAGCGTTGGGCGTTTTGGCGTCTATAACCTGACCGCCAGGCAGGACTAAATGTTCGTAAGGCCCGTCTGCGCGCACTTGGTCTATGGCCCAAGCGACAAACTCGTCCACATACAAGGTGTAATTGGTGAAAAGCACATAGTTTTGGACGGCGTCGGCTGGCGCGCCGGTGTAGTGGGCTAAGCGGTGGAGCGAGTAATCCACCCTAGGCGCGTCAAACAGCGCCAATGGCATGGGATCGAGACCCGGCAACCGTTCGCCATCGGCGACGGCGTCATTGACCGCCACCAAATCCGGTGCGGGAAAGAACCGGGCCAAATCGCGCGGATTGACCGCTTCCAGCGCCTGCTCGTCCTGCTTGGTCAGCACGTAGGGATAGGGAATCTCAATCGCGCTGGGCTTCACGGCAATAGTAACGGCGTCCTTGTAGCGCTCCACCAACAACTGAAGTTGTTCTTCCAAGTAAGTGCGAAAGAACTCTGGCCGGGTCACGGTCACAGCGTATCGGCCAGCGGCGTTAAACTTGCCAAAAGCGCTTGAAATATGCGGATTTTCATCACCCGGTTTGTAGGTGACGCTCAACTCAGGATAGGCGAACGCACCCTGGCGGCGCGCGGCGGCGGCTGGCTTGCGCCCGGTTTCGCCAAAGTCCGCCAAAGCGTCGCGTAAGGCAGTGGTTGCGCTCGAATACAGGCGCTGCGCCTCTGTGACCACCTCACTGGGCGATAAGGCGGCGGCGCGCTTGTTGGACACGGGCATGATCGGTTCAGTCGGCGTCTCGGCGCACAAAAGTCACTGAAAACAGAGGTTCACCGTCAAACACGTCTTGAGGCGGTTCCATGCCCTCAATCATTTGGAATACGGCGGGCTCAATCCGTCCTTCAAGCCGATACCCTTTTTCAGCCATCCGGGCGCGGTGAAACTCCATCGCGGCGGCGGAGAAGGTCTTTGCCAAAATGGTGATCCGATGTGGCGCGTCTGCCATGAGCCGAAGCCTCCCTTGCTATGCAAAAGCGTGCGTGTGTCGCCTTCTTCCGGCGAATTGGCCAAGAGCACAAGCCCAGACACCGCCCCGCCGTGCAGCGGTCTAAAGCCGCACGTTCATTTTCGCCACAACACAGGGGCGCTATGCGGCTTTTCGCGGCAAGTCCGGTTCCGCTGGGGCTTCGACTTTACCCCAAACAGAAACCAAGGCGCGCACAGCAGCCCGAGCGTCGCCAGCCGCCAATGCCACCGCATCACCAACTTCGTCTTCACGCAAAGCCGACATGCGATGGTCTTGATCGGCGTCGCGCAAAATCTTGGCGAGCCGAAAGAGCTCATCTTCTGGAAAAGGTGCGAAAACGGTTGGGTCGAGCGTCAAGTCATTAGCCGACTCCGCGTTATCACTGGTTTTGACCGTGGGATCATTGGACTGCGTCATTGGATCAGGTTCCTTTTGAATTTGACCATTTACGCAACGCTGAAGCTATTTCGCATCCACCAAGCGGCATGCGTCCCCTCACGCACTTACAGGCGCGTCGAGTTCCGCATCTTGGTGACTGCCGTTCGCCTTGCGCTTCGTGATCAAGGCGTCAAAATTCGCCCACACCCCTTCTTCCCCGTGCCATTGTCCAGCTGTTGCGCCTTTTGAGTATTCAGTCGCCCGGGTCTCAAAGAAATTGGCGTGCTCAACGCCATTGAGGATCTCGGTCAACCACGGCAGGGGATGCTCACGCACGCCGAAGCGTTCTTCGATATCTAACTGGCCTAGCCGCCAATCGGCGATGTAGCGGATGTATTGCTTGATATCGTCTGGCGTCATGCCTTCAACATCGCCCGCTTCGAACGCCAACTCGATAAATTTATCTTCAAGTTGAACCACTGTTTCACAACATTCGACGATTTTATCTTTGACCTGTTGTGTATAGGCTCCGGTTTCTTCGGCAAATTCGTGAAACAGCTTGATCATGCCCTCGCAGTGCAAGCTTTCATCGCGCACCGACCAGGACACGATCTGGCCCATACCCTTCATTTTGTTAAACCGCGGAAAGTTCATCAGCATGGCGAAGGACGCAAATAACTGAAGTCCCTCGGTGAATGCGCCAAACACCGCCATTGAGGTGAGAATGTCTTCGTTAGTCTCAACGCCAAACTGGCCAAGATAATCGTGTTTCGCAGCCATCTCCTGGTATTCCATGAATGCGGAAAACTCAGAATCTGGCATGCCGATCGTTTCTAGCAACAAGGCATAAGCTGCAATATGGATGGTCTCAATGTTGGAAAACGCCGCCAGCATCATCCGGACTTCCACCGGCTTAAACAGCGGCATGTAGTTTTCCATGTAATTGGCGCCGACTTCCACATCCGACTGAGTGAAGAAACGGAAGATTTGCGTGAGCAGATTCCGTTCTTTGTCGTTGAGATTGACTGCCCAGTCCTTGCAGTCCTCACCCAGCGGCACCTCTTCGGGCATCCAGTGTACTTGCTGTTGGCGCTTCCAGAAGTCATACGCCCAAGCGTAACGAAACGGCTTATAGGCCGTGCTTGGCGTTAAAAGGCCTGGTGCGGCGGCGGACTGCAGAGACGACATGACCACTCCCTCGGCGTGCGCAAACAACATGAAGGCGCTGTGAGCAATCAACTCTCAATATGTTGTGGTTAACGAAATCCTAATTTCGATCAAAATCGCGCTGCGGGCCTGTGGATGAAACTCTCGGTTGGCTGCAATCAACTGTGGGATGCGCCAACACGATTGCAGCGGCCACATCACGGCCTTGTCGATTGACATCGCCAATTCAGCGGGTGAGCGTTGGAACCTATTTAAGGTAATGGGGACCACTCATGACTCGATCCGCCCACACTCGTCTTCTCGCGTCAGTCGCTGTCGCCGCCATGTTCGGCGCATTATCGGCATGCGGAGGCGGCGGCTCGCCATCGCCCTCACCGTCCCCAACGCCAACCTTTAGCCCAACGCCAACGCCAACTCCGACACCCACGCCAACACCCACTCCAACGCCCACACCAACACCAACGCCGACACCGGGTAGTGGCGTGGTCTCTGGCTCCATCATTCCGTTGCTAACGATCCAATCGGACGGCGACGTCAACAATCCCGCCGGAACAGCGACCAGCAACGATACCGCTTCCAATGCTCAAGCGATCAGCACCACCAGCGCCGACAACCCTGAAGTGGTGCTGACCGGATTTGTGACCAGCGGCCCCACCGGCGGGTCTGGCGACCGGTTTCAGTCCAACGACGACATGTCTGACTTCTATGAAGTGTCGCTACCGGCCGGATCGCTCATCTTTTTGAGCTTCGAGGCGGACGAGAACAACACCGCAGTCGCGGATATCGACCTTATCCTCTCGGAGGCCAGTGACCCCGAGGCCGCCATCGCCGCCTCTGTCAGCTCGGCAAATCCCTTTGAGCAAATCCTGGTGCAAGACGACGGCGACTACGTTATCGAAGTTCAAGCTTTTGAGGGCGCGTCGAACTATGTGCTGACCATCAGTACAGAATTGCCAGCGCCCGCGCGGCTGTTTCAATTCGACATCGAGTTTATGCTGACTGAGCAGCTATCGGTCGAGAAAACCCCTCAAACCGAGCTGGGTCGCGCGTTTGTGGCCAACAATGCGCGCCGATTGGGCTCGAGGGGGCCTGGCCGCGAACTGGTCGGATCTCACCTCACCAATTTGAATGCCTCGACGATCGAAACCGCCATGCGATCGCTGGAGCAGGGCGCAATCGGACTTTCCGAGCGCTATCCTGCGCCATTGGACGCCACCGCATTTGCAACCCAAAACTACCGCTCAAAAATGGAGCTGGTCAGCCTGGTCAAAGCATTGAATGCGGCTGAAGGCGCGGATGTATTCAAGCCCATGCACGCGGCCCTGACGAGCCAAGTGGCGCTACCCAGCAGCGATCCGACGCCCAATGCACAAGTGCAGTGGAATCTGTTCACCATTGGCTGGGACGAAGTGGTGGCCGCCGATCCCGACATCTTCGAAACCGGGACCACCCCGCTGGTCGCGGTGATGGATGATGGCTTCTTCACGTCTCATTCCGAACTGGCGCCCGTCCTCATCGATCAGCGCGATTTCGTCACTGCCGATACGTCTGGTGAACCGGAAGAAGATGGGCTTGATGGCAGCGCAGAAGACGAAGTGGACATCGACCAGCCGGCCAATGACCCGGAAAGCGACAGCAATGAGTGCTTCACGTTCCACGGCACTCATGTGGCGTCCACGGCCGTAGCTCCCCGGAACAGTTCTGGAATTGTCGGCGTCTATCCCGGCGCGGATTTGATGGCCATTCGCTTGGGCCGCAACATACCGCCCACATGCCGTTTCATTTTCTCTACGACTGAGGAATACCGATATGTGGCGAGGCTTGCCAACGCCAGTGGCGCGCTGCCACCCCGCCGCGCCGATGTGGTCAATATGTCCTTTGGCGGATCATTCTTTAGCGCCGCTCAAGCCCAAGCCATTGCCGACGCCACGGCTGAAGGCGTGATCTTTGTCGCCGCAGCTGGCAATGACGGTCCGGGCAATGCGGGCCAATTCCCCTCCTACCCTGCTGCCTATGACAATGTAATTGCGGTGGGATCGGTGAACGAGGCTACATTTGGTCCTGGCAACACCATAATCGATGAGCCGGCCAAGTCGTCTTTCAGTTCATTTTATCCAGAAGTGGACATTGCCGCCCCGGGCGGGTTTTCAACGCCCAATCGAGACTTGAACAGCGATGGACGCGTCGACGGTATTTTTGCCGGACGCGCCGCGCCAAATGCCAGCGACACTGCTTTTGAGGAAAACATCAATTCATTGGTGGGAACCTCGATGGCTTCGCCGCACGTCACGGCTGCATTGGCGCTGATGAAATCCATCGCTCCAAGCATCACCGCCGCGGATGTCGAGGCGTTTTTGGCCAATGGCGATCTCACCGTGGATCAGGGTGAGCCCGGCAAAGATAACCTGTTTGGCTATGGCGTGTTGTCACTTCCCGATGTGGTCACGGCAGCGCAAACTTTCTTAGCCACGGGCGCGCCGACACCGCCGCCAGCGAGCGCGGTCACGCCGCTTAATCTGGAGTTTAATGACAGCCTCTCAGCCATTGTCGTCGATGTGATGAAACTGGGCTCTGGCGGCCTATCGGTGACCGGGATTTCGTCAACTGGCTTGGAGGTGGACGGCCAATCCGTGCTCGCCGCCCAGCCTGTGGATGTCGACGGCGCAGGGTTTGGCCTTTATGCATTCTTCCTTGACCGGGATCGCGCGCCCACCGGCGCACTGAGCGGAAGTGTGACCATCGCCTTTTCTGATGGCTCCAGCAAAACTCTTGACGTGTCTGCCAGCGGTGGAGCGCGGAATTTGGAGACCTCAGAGATCACCGTGCGCTTAGAGCGATTCAACGGCGCTGACTTTATCATCGAAGACACGCTCACCATACCGGGCGGCGATTTGGGCTCGGCTATCGACTTTGCGTTCTCCAATGTGGGGCCCGGCGACTATCGCTTGGTCTATGGGACGGATCAGGACAATGACGGCGAGATTTGCGACCAAGGCGAGCTGTGCGGCCGGTTCCCAACGGCGTTCGGTGATGCTGACACATTTTCAGTGACCACAGACGCCACCGGCATTGAGGCTGGATTGACGTATCTCGACATTCCCACTGACGTCGCCCTGGTCGACTAACCCACAACGCTCGGCAACCATGTGGCGATTTGGGGCACAGTCCAGATCGCCGCGATCATCACGATTTGGATCGCGATAAAAGGCAGCGCGCCCGCGTAAATTTGACTTGTCGCCACTTCCGGTCCGGCCACACCGCGCAAGTAAAACAGCGAAAACCCAAAGGGCGGCGTGAGGAAACTGGTCTGCAAATTCATGCCGATCAGCACGCCCAACCAAATTGGATCAAAACCCAGCGCGATGAGGATCGGACCCACAATCGGAATCACCATGAAAATAATTTCGATGAAGTCCAGGAAAAAGCCCAAAACAAACAAAACCAGCATTACCACAAGCAGTGCGGTGAATTTGCCGCCCGGCAGCGTGGTCAGCGCGTGTTCGATGACCGCGTCGCCGCCCAAGGCGCGGAACACCAGCGAAAACAATTGCGCGCCAAGCAGGATCAAAAATACCATGGCGCTGATTTTGACGGTCTGATCGGCGACATCGCGCAGCCGTGACAACGAAAACTTTCCACTTGTGAACGCCAGTATCGTGGCGCCTACAGCCCCAACCGCCGCTGATTCGGTGGCTGTCGCGGCTCCTGTGAGGATCGAGCCCAGTACAACCAAGATCAGGATCAGCGGCGGCGCCAGGACCTTCAGCAGGTCCGCCACGTCCACCCGCTCAACCTCTCCGGTGGTGGCGCTCACCATGGGCGGGCAGGTTTCCGGCTTTCGCCAAGCTTGAAAGAACACCCAAGCTACATAGGCCGCCACCAAGAGCAATCCGGGAATCAGCGCGCCAGCGAACAGATCAATCACCGTCACAGGCTCAGGCACCAGGACGCCCATGCGCGTGGCTGCGTCCTCATTGGCCCCTTGAAGCACATCACCCAATAGGATCAATACAATTGAGGGCGGGATGATCTGACCCAGCGTGCCGGACGCGGTGATCACGCCAGAGGCGAGCTTGGGATCGTAGCCGCAGCGCAACAGCACTGGCAGACTCATCACACCCATGGTCACCACAGTGGCCCCGACAATTCCGGTGGACGCAGCCAAAAGCGCGCCAACGATGACTACTGAAACACCAAGTCCTCCGCGCACCGAGCCAAATAATCGCCCCGCCGTTTCCAGTAAACGCGCCGCCAATTCTGACTTTTCCAACATCACGCCCATGAACACAAATAAAGGCACCGCCACCAGCGCCTCATTGCGCATGACGCCGAAAATGCGTGAGGGAAACAGGTTCAAAATGCCAATGTTCAACAAGCCCAGTTGGCTTGCAAACAAAGCAAAAACGACAGCGACACCGCCCAATGTCAGGGCCACCGGATAGCCGGCAAGTAAGGCAGCCAGGGCCGCGCCAAACATGATGAAGGCGAGGATTTCAGCGCTTAGCCACTCAAAACCCATGGCTATCCTCCCCCTTATCCGCGCGCCCCTCGGATGTGGGGTCGATCAATACCGCGACACTGCGCAAGACCGAGGCGAAAAGCTGGATCGCCATCAACACGCAAAACACCACAATCACAGACTTCAGCAAGTAAAGCGCCGGCAGACCGCCAGCTTCCGCTGATTTTTCCTGAATGCGCCACGATCTCTGCACAAAAGGCAGACTTCGCGTGTAAATAAACCAAATAAACGGCGTCGCCAGAAATGCGACGCCCGCAAGTTCCATGATCGCCCGCCCGCGCGGACTATAGCGACGAGAGATCACATCAATGCGGACATGGGCGTTTGCGGCCAAAGCATAGCCCGCACCCAGCATAAACACAGCCGCGTGCATCCAAACATAGGTCTCTTGCATCCACACACGACTGAATGAAAAGCCGTACCGCATCATGACTAGGGCAAATACATTGATCACCATAATGATGACCACAACGCCCATCAGCGCGCCAACACTGCGATTAATCAATGTGATGACATCGGCGCTTGCGGTTAAAAATCTCGCAGCGCCTTGTGAGGCTGATCGCGCCATCAGGTTATCCGTCGATGGGCCGCAGATCAGCCACGGCGCGCGCTTGTAGGAAAGCCCCCTCCGACAGGCTGGACCAATCGGTCATACTGGAGCGAAAACTGACAATGTGATTGTAGATCGCAGCGGCATCGGCATCGGCTGCTGCGATGTCGGGCAGTATTTCAGCGGTACGCTCGCCAATCGCCTGAAGCAATTGCGGACTGTAGTTACGCACTTTGACGCCGTGATCTTCGATCAATGTTTGCAACGCCTCATTGTTCTTTGCTTGATACTCTGACAGCACCCACAAATTGGTTGCGGATGCCGCGTTCTCCACAATGGCTCGCTGCTCAGTGGTCAGCGACTCCCAGGCGGCCATATCAATGAAGCCATCCAGGATCGTGGCCGGTTCATGCCAGCCAGGCGTGTAGTAATTTTTTGCCGCTTGATAGAGGCCTTTGCCCAAATCAGCCGCCGGGCCAATCCATTCGGTGCCGTCAATTTCCCCGGTGGTCAGGGACACCAGGACTTCCGAACCGGAACGCAAAACCACAGTCACGCCAAACGTTTTGAGGATTTCGCCCCCCAGTCCAGGCATACGGAACTTCAGACCGCGAAGATCTTCGACAGTATTCACCTCTTTGGTGTACCAGCCGCCCATTTGGTTGCCCGTATTGCCCAGTGGCAGAAACTTCAAGCCGAGCGGGTTATACACATGCTTATCTGCGGTTTCGATGCCGCCACCATAGTAACACCAAGCGTTTTGCTCTTGGGCCGTGAGGCCAAACGGCATGGCGGAAACGAAGGGCGCGGCGGCCGACTTACCCGCCCAATAATAGGAGGCGCCCATGCCCATTTGCGCGGCGCCAGACTGCACAGCATCCATGGCCTCGAACGCCGGCACCAACTCGCCATCATGGAACACTTGAATGGTCAGCGAGCCGCCGGTGGCCTGACCCACAAACGCCGCAAACCGTTCCAACGCCTGGCCAAGCAAGCCTGCCTTGCCGAAAGCTGACACGGCGATCCACTGCTTGCGTCCTTGTGCAAGGGCCGGTTTGGCCAGTGTTGATGCGCCAACCGCGCCTCCCATGGCGGCGGTGGCTAGAAACTCGCGGCGCTTCATGGCGTTCTCCCCGTATTCTTTGACGTGCGTGCCGATGGTGTCATAGCGAAGAGTGTTCCGCGTCGAAAGCGTCCGGCGCAAGTCCAAACGCCTCACCGGCCGCATCTATTCGGGTGATGAGATCGTGAAACCCCGACCAATCGTCGTCCGCTTCGATGCGCGCCCAAAGCGCATTGAGCACATCGCCTGTGGGTGAAACCGGCTCCTGGGCAAAATACTTATGCCCCAATCGGCCATGCGTCGCCGGCGCTCGATCTGACAGCGCATTGCGAAACACGTCAAACGCCTCGCCATGATAGTAACGCGCCCGCGGTCCATCCATGGCCCGGCCGGCTGCCGCGTCTCCGCCAAACCAGTCGAAAAAAATCGCTTCAAATGGTGCGCGGCTGTCATGGGCGAAACGGGTAAAGGCCGACGCCAACGCCACATCCGCCTCCGTTCCCAATCGCTCCAGGCCCAGGCGATCAGCAAACGCTGAACCGATGGCCGCACGGTAGGCCTCGCCAAACGCGCCGAGCGCCGTTTCCAAAGGCTCGGTTGGAGAAATCAGCGTCAAACATTCGGCCAAGCGCTGGAGGTTCCAGGCCATGGCTTCCGGCTGGCGGCCATAGGCGTAAATCCCGCCCTGGTCGAAATAGGCGGCTGTGTAATCCGGCGCATAGACCGGCAGGAACCGATAAGGCCCATAATCAAAGCTGGTTCCGGTCACCGTGACATTGTCAGAGTTGAGCACCCCGTGGACAAATCCGGCGGCCATCCATTTCGCGCTCAGCTCAGCATTGGCGATCGCTACGGCGCGCAAGAATGCGGCGGGACGCTTATCCTCCGGTTCGTCGATCATTTGAGGAAAATAAACCGCCGCACAATGATCGATGAGCGCGCGAATGTTGTCAGGCTCATCATGATAGGCGTGGCGCTGGAAATGGCCGATACGCACATGACTATGCTGCATGCGGGTCATCACCGCCCCGCGCGTGGGGCTCGGTTCATCATAGCGGGTCAGCTGCTCGCCAGTTTCAAACACGGTTAAGATTTTGCAGCTGGGAATCCCAAGCGCGGTCAGGTATTTGCCGGCAATGACCTCGCGCACTCCGCTTTGCAAAGTCATGCGGCCATCGCCGGTGCGCGAATAGGGCGTCTGGCCCGAGCCCTTTGTGCCCAAATCCATCAGTTTTCCGGACTTGTGCCACATCTGCGCGAATAAAAATCCCCGTCCATCGCCGATTTGCGGATTGTACTGGCGAAACTGGTGACCGTGATAGCGCATGGCCAAGGGCCGCGTCTGATTGTCCGGCAATGGCGCAAACTCTGCAAAATGCCTGCGCCAATCCCCCTGTGTTAGAGAATCTATCCCAATTGCGCGCGCCGCGGCGTCATCACGCCAACGCATCGTCACGCTGGAAAAGTCCGCCGGTTCGACCGGGTCAGCAAAACTGATCCCCAGTCGTTCAAATGCGGGATCGGGGCGATAATGGGGGGATAAGACCATGGACGTGTTATGGCGGGCCTGGCCCACCCCGTCGAGGGGGGAGCGTTGCGGCGTACGCCTCTGCCAAAACGTGCATGCCCCGCGCACTTGGCGGGCGTCGCGATGGGCGTTAACCACAAACTCCCACCTCGATCGTTCCCGGATGCCTGTGATGTTGCTTGCTCGCCGCTTCTCGCGTTTGCCGCTCTGCGCCCTGATGAGTTCCGTCGCGCTTATCCCCGCCGCCGCCCAGGATGACGACGAGGCGGAAGACCGCGTCATTGTGGTGGGCAGCTATTTGCGCGAACCGGCGGACGTGATCAGCCTTGACCGCACGGCGCTTGGCCAACTCGGCGCGGAGGATCTGACCATCGCGCTCACGCGCCTGCCGGCCAATGTGGGTGCGGAGTACAACACCGACAGCGGCACGCAAAACGACACCTCTGGTACGGCGAACATCAATCTGCGCGGGCTGGGCTTGGACGCCACGCTGGTGCTTCTGGACGGGGCGCGCATGACCGTGTCCTCCGTGGCCGCCGATGACGGCTCGACCTTTGTGGACCTCAACGCTTTGACGCCTGAAATCGCCGTCGCGCAGGTGGACGTGTTCGCTGATGGCGGATCGGCGCTTTATGGTTCTGACGCGCTGGCCGGCGTGGTCAATGTGGTCACGCGGCGGGGCTTTGACGGATTTGAGCTGGCCGGCGAGCGACGTTTGGCCACCAGCTATGGCGACGATGGGTCCGACTGGATCCTCGAGGCGATTGCCGGGCGTGCGGGCGCTGACTGGTCGCTGACCGCGGCGGCGAGTTGGCTGGATCGGCAATCGATTGAAGGGACCGACACCACCTTCACGCCCGGCACCGGCGTGTCTTCGCTGGGGCAACCCGGGGCCTATAATGTGGGGCTGGCCGATGGTTCGCGGGTCACCGTGATCGACCGCGACTGCGCGGCGGCCGGCGGCATTCCGCTGCCCACCGGCGCACCCGAAACGCCCTTGGGCACGCCGGGATTTTGTGGGCTGGACTTTGCCCAGTTTTTCTCAGTGGTGAACAATGAACAGCGTCTGCAGGGCTGGCTGGATGCGACGAAAACCTTTGGCGATGTGCGCGCCTCCGCCCAGTTCGTCATCGCCGACAACGCCATTGAACGTGGCAATTCTCCGTCCCTGCCCGACCTCTCCTTTCCCGCTCTGCCAGCGGCCAATCCAGGCAATTATTTCGGCCAGGACGCGGTGTGGTTTGGCCGCCCGCGCGGCGTGGAGGCCGGCTCGGCCCGGCGCAATTTTGACCATTTCACCTATCGCGCGCTGGGATCGCTGGAGGGAGAGATCAGCGCGTTCGCCCGCGACTGGGACTGGTCCGCCACGCTCGCCTATTCGCGCAACACCGTGCGCACCACCATCACCGACACGCGCCGCGACCGCTTTGATGCGGCCATCCAAGGCTTTGGCGGGCCCGACTGTCCTGTGACGGGTCCCAACCAGGGCGTGGCGGCCGGCGATCAGAGCCAGGATTGTTACTGGTTCAACCCGTTTGGGTCCGGCGGTTTGGTGAGCGACCCCAATGATCCGCGCTTTAACGAACCTGTGGTGCTGGACGACATTCTCGGCCTGGACGTGCGCAAGAGCGACACCGATCTGCTTACCACCGATGGGCTGGTGACAACGGACGATCTGTTCGCCTTGCCCGCCGGGGGTGTCGCCGCAGCCTTCGGCGTGCAGGCTCGGCGTGAAACCACCGAGACCCGCCATGGCGAGGATTTCAACGCCGAGAATTTCCTGTTCATTCTGGGCGGACCTGACTTTGAGGGTAAGCGCGAGGCATGGGCCGCCTTTGCCGAGTTTGACGCGCCGCTGACCGCATCGCTCAATCTTCAGCTGGCCGGACGCTATGACGATTATGACGGCGTGTCCGCGTTCTCCCCGCGCGCGGCATTGGCCTGGACCCAAGGCTCATGGGCCGCCGGCGCCTCGGCTTCGCGCTCGTTTCGCGCGCCCAGCCTGAACGAGACCGCGTCGGCCGCGACCACATTGGAATCCCTGCCCGTGCGCGGGCAAAACCTATTTCGCGCGGTGACCACCTTTGGTTCAGACGATCTCGATCCGGAGACCTCCAACGCCTACACCGCCCGGCTGGGCTTTGACGACGGCGAATGGCGGTTTGGCGCTGTGGCTTGGCGTTACGAGGTGGACGATCTGATCGTGGAAGAAAGCGCGCAGGCCATCATCGCCGCTGATTTGGCCGATGACAGCTTTGACGATCCGCGCATTGAGCTGTCTGACACCGGCGATGTGCGCCGGGTCAACGCCGCCTTTGTCAATGCACCCAACGTGACCACCCACGGCCTGGATTTTTCCGCCGGTCTCACCGCGCCGGCGCTGGGCGGCGCCTGGACCACCGACCTCACCGCCACCTATGTGGATGAATACACGCTGACCGATCCGGTGACCGGCGAGGAGATCGCGGCCGAAGGCCAGCGCAATTTCGCCAATTTCGCC
Organism: uncultured Caulobacterales bacterium; assembly: GCA_964636945.1. Classification (GTDB taxonomy): domain Bacteria; phylum Pseudomonadota; class Alphaproteobacteria; order Caulobacterales; family Maricaulaceae; genus CAZADA01. Next base: position 23,772 of record CAZWVH010000009.1, read on the forward strand.
CGCTCGCTGCCGCAATGGCGAGGTCTGGTGCAAACCAACTGGACCCGCGGCGGCCACAGCCTCACCGGGGTGATCAACGCCATCTCCAGTTATGACGATGATGAAAACCCGGGTGCGCAGGTGGGCAGCCAGATCACGCTGGACGCCCAATACGCCTTCAGCGTTAACACCGGCTTTGGCGAGGCGTTCACGGCCACGCTCGGCGTGATCAACGCTTTTGACGAAGAGCCGCCATTTGTGGACACCGCTTTGGGCTATGACACCAAGGTTCACGATCCGCGCGGGCGAGTGGTTTATCTGCGCCTGGCGCAGAGATTTTAGCCGGCGTTATCGGCCAACCGCAAAATTCGCCATGCCACGCCCGAACACGCCTAGGGTGCAGGGAGCATCGCGAAGGCGCCGGATTGGCCCGTGGTGGCGGCGATATACCAAACCAACGTTTCCCACGGTCGAGTGCGCCGCGCCCGGAATTCGCGGCCGGAAAAACGGCGAGATCGGTGGGACCCAGGGGGCCGTGGAACTCGGAGTTGGTGAAACGTGGCCGTCACCGATAGCTCCACCCTTCGGCCCCCTGGGTCCCGCTCACCTCGTTGCACTCGGGAGCGGGAATCAATTTTGAGCTTTAACAAACCACCGATTCCCACCGTCGACTGAAAGGAGATCGGTGGGACCCAGGAGGTCGTAGGGCGCAGCACTTGGCAAAGGGCGGCCGTCACCAACCGCTCGACGCTACGGCCCCCTGGGTCCCACTCCCGCCGCGGTTTCTTTGGTCCCCGAATAGACAGGCGCGGCCACCGCGTCGGAGTGGGAAGCGAAAAACCTTGGTTATGGGAGCGTGGTTCTCCATACGCCGCCATCGGTCTTTTCAGGGTGGAGCAATCGCTGGGTCAAGCGCTCCCGTCCCGAGTTCCTGGTTCCGCGACGGGCCTCACTCCCGTTCGCCGGTCGAGGATGACGGGGTTTTTGTGTTTGGTGTTTTCACCCCTCCGCGCCCACCTTCCCAAACGCATGCGTCAGGGCCCGGCCGGTTTGCTCCAGCGCCTGGCGCGCGGTGGTCCACCGGTTTTCCATCTGTATAAATCCGTGGGGCATGGAGCCATAGCGCTCAATGTGCACCGGAACACCCGCCGCGCGCAGCCGCCGGGCATAGGCTTCGCCCTCATCGCGCAGCGGATCCATGGCGCACACCATGATGTAAGCGGGGCAAACACCCGCCAGTTCGCGTTGATACAAGGGGGAGACCAAGGGATCGCGAACATCCACATGGTCGGGCGCATAGGCCTGGCGCACTGCGCGCAGCACATATTCCGAGACCTTATGGCCTTCAATCACGCGCAATTGGGCGGGGCGCGGGTGAACCAGTTGCAGTAACGGATAGATCAAAGCCTGGCAGACGGGGGCATGCGGCGCATCCCGGCGCTGTTGAGCCACGACAGCTGCCAGATTGCCTCCCGCTGAATCGCCGGCGACAGCGAGCTGCTTGGGAGCCGTTCGAAGCTCATCCGCCCCTTCGAGTGCGGCCCAATCAAAGGCTGCGAGCGCATCGTCCACGGCCCCGGGGAACGGATGTTTGGGCGCAAGCCGGTATTCCACCGACAAGACCCGCGCGCGCGACGAGCCCGCCAGTCGCCGGCAGACGCCGTCATGGCTGTCCAGATTGCCGATGACAAAGCCGCCGCCATGGAAAAACACCGTGAGCGGACCAGGCTCCTCGCCAGCAGAAGCGGGCGTATAAAGCCGCGCGCGCATGGCGCCATGTTGGCATGGAATGGTGAGGTCACGGATGTCGCCCAAACGGGCTCGCTTGGCGGGGTCGCCCTGGATCACACGCCGAAATGCTTGGCGCGCCGCAGGAGCGGCGGTGTCGCTGGCGAGCCGGCTGGCTTGCTTGGCCCAGTTGGCGCTTTGGGCCCGCGAGGCTTCCAGCGCCTGGTCAAAGGTCGATTGAACTCCAAATGAGGAGCGAAACGATTCTGCAGCATAGCGCCGCCATCTGGGAGAATTCAGCTTTCGAATCCAAACGGGAGTTCGCAGACTGTGATTGACCATAAGCGCGCCTTCTCGGCGCGGACCGGCCACGCCGCCTTGTTCGCAACCGATGCCTAGAGATAAGCCGCCAGCCTGCAGCTACAAGCGCACGGCCCCATTGCGAATAGCATTATACGTGTCCGCATCCAGCTGGCGGAAGCCAACGGCGTCGTCCGCGATGTAAATCTGGTCTGGGATCAGATCCACGTTAAAGCCTTCTTGGACCAATGTTTGTTTTTGGTATTTAAAGGTTCCGGTCGTGTGCGCGCTGGGGTCGATACGAATGATCCTCAAAAACACCGGACGCGCATAGCTTGGCAATTCCTGGCTGAGATGGTCGGCCAAAGCCTTGAAATCCACATCATGATCCAAGGTCACCGCCGCCATGCCGGCGCGACCGTCATATCCGGGGACTGTGACGCCATAGACATTGGCTTGGTGCACACCGTCAAACACGGTCAACGCCTCGCCCACTTCGGTGGTGGATACGTTTTCAGACTTCCAGCGGAAGGTGTCGCCCACCCGATCGACAAAGTAGATATACCCTTCGTCGTCTCGGCTCATCAGATCGCCGGTGCGGAACCACAAATCGCCCTGTTTGAACACGTCGCGCAGGACTTTTTTCTGAGTTTCTTCCTGGCGGCCTTCATAGCCTTCGAATCGGTATCGGGCGTCATCGGAGCGAATCTCACCAAGCATTTCGCCCACTTCATCGAGCTCAGCTTGTATGCAAAACCCATCCTCACCGCGGGCAGGTTCCTGTTTGTCAAAATCAAATCGAACAATGCGCGCATTAAACCGGCTTGCGATCAGTGACGGGATCCGCCCCACCGCACCGACCTGATTGTCCAAATTGATCAGCGACACATTGCCCTCGGTGGAGCCGTAAAACTCCATCACCCACGGGATATCAAATCGATCGACAAATTTTTCCCACACATCGGCGCGCAGCCCATTGCCGATGGCCACGCGGATGGTGTTTTGCTTTTCGCGCGGGTGGGGCTCAGCATTGGTGAGAAAACGGCACATCTCACCGACATAAATCATCATTGTCGCGCCGTGATCAGCCGCCAAGTTCCAAAACCGGTGTGTGGAGAACTTGCGGTCGAGGATAATCGCGCCGCCGCGCAATAAGGGTGGTCCAATCCCGCACAGCCCGCCGGTGCTATGGTAAAGCGGCAATGCGATCAGCATGCGGTCTATGGCTTCCGCGCCTGAGGCCGCAGCGAACGCCGTCATGTAATTGCGCGCGCGCAAATGCGTGACATTGGCGGCTTTGGGCATGCCGGTCGTGCCGCTGGTATAAATGCGTAAGGCCGGCTCCGAGGCTTTGATGTGGGCGCGAATGGCGGGATCGGGTCGATCCGACGACAGCTGCATCAGAGTGGCTGCGATATCATGTCCCGGACCCGATCCGCCCCAGCGCCAGACCTCTGGCTTGGACTCAATTTCCGGCTCGGCTTCCGAGTAAACGTCGATCAGATCGCCATCGACAATGGCGGCCTTAGCGCGCCCCACATCCACGCAGTGCGCCAAGCTTGATCCCAACAATTGATTGTTAATCAGTGCGGAAATCACACCGATTTTCGAGAGGCCATACCAAATGGCGACGTATTCTGGACGGTTGGGCATGAATAACGCCACTGCATCGCCCGGCGCCAATCCTTGCGCCAAACCCCACTGGGCGACCCGGTTCGCAATGGCGTCGAACTCGGTGTAGCTCATCGACGCGCCTTCAAAGATAAACGCCACATTGTCAGGATGCGCATCCACCGACATCTCAATGACATCGGGTGTCAGATAGCCGTATCCCGCCTTTGGCTTAATGGCCTGCAAGCGAGACAACACGCGCAGCATCCGCGCGTAAAACGCGCCATCCCGTGCGAGCCTTGACAATACGCCCATGCGTTACGTCTCCAGGACTATGAGAATCGACTATCGTTCGGCACGACCAACCAGCAACAAACAAACGTGTCAGCAAGCCTGCAAGAAGTGTGCGCAGATCAATCGCCGGTGACCTGAAATATCATCATAACCTGTTTGGACGTCCAAAGTGTGAACACAACCCATTGCCGCAGATGACGGACAGAGGCACACTCAAGACCGCTCGCCTGGGGGACAGCATGCTCAACACTCAGTGCGCAATACGGATTGCGCCTTCGCAACTCATCTTTACGGCGCGATGGGGTTTGCCGTGACACTGCCCCACCTGCACCCCGACCGACGCATCACCAAAGGCGCCGACAAAATTCTCGCACCACATCTGGTGGAGAATGAAGTGCTGCTATGGGCCTCGCCAGTAAACCTGTTTTCCTATCTTCGGGCGGCTGCGGGGCGCTTATTTTACGCTATGCTGCTGTTGGTCTTTTCCAGTGCGGTTCTTGGCGCCGGAGTGATCGCCACGGCCTTTTTGTTGCAGATCGGCGGCGCTGACGGTGAGCCGGAGGCGCGCACGGTGTTCAGTGGGCCGGGCGCGTTTGTGCTGCCGCTGGCGCTTAGCATTCTAGCGATGGGCGGCATTGTGGGCGCGCTCTCGCAATTCGCCATCGTCATTCGCGGCGCCTTCACCATGTATGCGGTGACCGACCGGCGGTGTTTGGTGGTCAGCCCCGGAGCGCCAAGCTTACGAGCATGGATTCCGCTCACGCGCGTTTTGGGCGTTCATGCCCGGCGCAAGGGTCAAACTGGGACGCTCAAGCTCACCGTTGCACCGCTGGACGGCCCGCCGGTGCTTACCGCTTTGACGTTGCACGGCATTGGGCGCGTGGATGCGGTGGAGGCGCTGTTGATTGACCTGATCGCGCCGTCGGCGGATGAACGGGTTGAGTGACGGTTGGCCTATGTTCGTCCTTGGGCAAGGATTACGGCGAGCTCGAACCGGAAGCGATCCGTGGCGCGGATGAAGACCATCGCCGGTGTTTGCTGGCAATCACGCATGTCCGCAGGCCGATATCCACCGTTTTGATCACATGTTTCGCAATGGCCCGAGCCAGTCTATAGTTGTGAGCCCGAGACCTTTGGAGACCCAATGAGCGCGCAACTTCTCAGCCGCATTACCGTTGAACCGGGTAAAATGGGCGGGCGCCCGTGTATCCGGCGGATGCGCATTCGCGTCATGGACATCCTCGACATGCTGGCAGACGGCGCCACGCGCGCCGAGATTCTCGAATCCTATCCAGAGCTCGAGAACGACGATATCACGGCCGCCCTGCAGTATGCTTCGCGCGCAGCCGACCACCGGGTGATCGCCGCCGAATGAGATTTCTGGTCGACCAAAATCTTCCTTCGATTTTGGCGGAATGGATTTCACAACAGGGCCATGAGGCCAAACATGTGAGACTGCTGGGCCTGGCCGAAGCGGACCCCGCTCGCGTTTTCGGCGGATATCGCGCCGCCAGCGTCAGTTCCCAATCGCATATGCCGAACAGCCGCTCCAACAGCCCAACGGGGCTCGGTCCATGGCGGGTCCAACGGTGTGTAGCGCCAGAGGCGGCCGCTAGTCACAGCAACCGCCCCCGCCACATTACTGCGTCCGCGAATAGAGCACCGTTTCGCTGACGGTGGCGCCGTCGGATGTCACCGCAACACCAATCGCGTCGAATGTGGGCGGGCCCATCAGCGAGCGGCCATTGCTCATCGCCCAGCCATCAAGCGGCATGCCATAGTCGGACATGTCGAACACGCCATTGTCGTTGTCGTCATGCCACACCGACACTGCGTAGGCGCCGGCCGGCACCTCAAAAGTGAAGCTGTGCGCGCCAGCTTCGGGCGATTCCACTGTTGTGCCGGCGACGCCGTCTTCTTTCATGAATTGCTCTTCGGTTTGCACGGAGATGTAGAGCGTCCCGCCGCGCGCCTGCACTCCTTTAACTTCGACTGTCAATGTGCCGGCGTCCATGGCTGAAGCCTGGGCGGAGGCCTGGGCTGACGCCAGGGCAAATGGTGTGGCGATGAGCAAGGCGGCGCCCAACGCGCCAAGCAATCCTGACTGAGATGTCGTGCGTTTCATATCGATGTCCTCCATTGCGATTGTGTTCGCATTGACAACTACTTTGTATTTTAAAGTACCTGTATGTGTCAACTTCTTTCTCAATCTTCGTTCATGTCGGCAGGCGACCTTGGTCAGGCTTGCCGATCTCCCGGGCGCGGCTTAAAGCTGCATCGCATGACAGAGACCGCCATCATCGCCGCACGCTTTAACGGCCCTCCACAGTCCGGCAATGGCGGCTATAGCTGCGGTGTGGCGGCCGCGTTCGTCGACGGCCCAGCTCAGGTCAGGTTGCAGGCCCCGCCTCCGCTGGATCGGCGCTTAAACGTGGTGCGCGAGGGCAATGACGTCAGAGTGATGGACGGCGAGGCCGTTGTGGCGATCGCGTCGCCTGCAGACGTATCTTTTGACGCACCGCCCGTGCGCCCGTCGCTTGATGACGCCGCTGCGGCCGAAATCGGATTTATTCCCGAGGACAAACACATCTTTCCCACCTGTTTTGTGTGCGGACCCAAACGCTCACCGGGCGATGGATTGCGGATTTTCGCTGGGCCGCTCAAAGGATCACATGCCGTGGCCGCGCACTGGACGCCGGACGCTAGCCTGGCGGACGCCTCCGGTGAGCACGTGGATGACGTGCACATTTGGGCCGCGCTTGACTGTCCGAGCTATTTCGCTTTCGGCCGGCATGATTTGCCCGCCCTACTCGCGCAACTGACCGTGCAGATCCATCGTCCGCCCAGAGTGGGCGAGCCTTGCGTGGTGGTGGCCTGGCCTACGGCGTCCGAGGGGCGCAAACATTTCTCGCAATCCGCATTGCTCACCGCCGATGGAGATATCTTGGCGCAGGCCAAAGCGCTGTGGATTGAGATGCGCGCGGAAACCCAGGCCAAGGTCGGTGCGGCGGTTTAGCTAAGCCACAAGATCGTTCAACTTCGGGCGATCAGCATAGGCGGCCGGATCTTTCATACACCCAAGTCTGGCAGATTCTTGCGCTTTCGGTCATGATGCGGTCACGCAGCGTACAAGTATGCGGCGCCGCCGAGCACTGTGTGGCCTCGGCGATGAATGGCGGGGGTTAAATTGTGTGGCGGTGGTGTGCACTAGCAATGGCCCTGGCGGCCAGTCTCAGCGGCGGCGAAACCAACGCCGCGCGCGCTGATGACGCCGCACCACGCTGCGCTGAAACCGAGTATCGTGGACATTCCTACGTGGTCTGTCGCCCAAACTCAGAATTGGACGACGTCCGGCTCTATCTGCACGATCGGCGCGGCAATCCCTATAACGATTTCGAGGACGTTCGCCGCGTTGTTGAGCGCGAAGGCCATGATTTGGTGTTCGCCATGAATGGCGGCATGTTCTATCTCGACCGCTCGCCAGGCGGGCTTTACGTCGAAAACGGCGAACGCCTGAACGCGATCAATACCCGCGACGCGAAGGGCAATTTCTATCTCAAGCCCAACGGCGTGTTCTTCATCACCGAAGACGGACCAGGCGTGTTAGAGACCGAACACTATCGCGCCGCGCGCCCCGATGCGATCTACGCCACACAATCGGGCCCGATGCTGATCATCAATGGCGAGCTTCACCCCCGGTTCTTGCCCAATTCTGACTCCCATTTCATCCGCAATGGCGTGGGGGTCACCACCGACGGCGAGCTGGTGTTCGCTTTTTCCAACGATCCGGTGTCCTTTCACCAATTCGCCGTGTTTTTCCTCAATGAACTGAAGACCCCCAACGCGCTGTATTTGGAGGGCGCCATTTCGCGCCTCTACGCCAAGGAGTTAGACCGCAATGACCGCGGCGTGCGCATGGGCCCGATTGTCGCCGCAGTGCAAGTGCGCGATGAGCCTGAACCCACCCAAACCGCAGGACGCATTGAACGCGTGCATTAAGGCGGGGGGCTCTCCTAAAATTCATAGCTATAAGTCGATGCAGCCTTCATCCCGTGGTTTTGCGAGGAAGGCGCGGTTGTCCAAACGGGCTAAGGTTTGTCCTACGAACCCAAGCGTGTGCTTTCCGTATTCATAAGGAGGACGCCCCCATGTTCAGCGTCGCCGCGCCACTGACCCTCACCCTCGCCAAGGCGTTTGGCGTCTATATGGTTGCCGGCGGACTGTCCGGCCTGATCGACCGCAATCGCTGGACGGCAATCATGGACGGATTTCGAGCCAATCCGGCGCTGACCTATATCAGCGGGGCCGTGGTGTTTGGTTTTGGCGCCACACTCGTGGCAGTCCACAATATCTGGACCGACCCGCTGTCTGTCGTCATCACGATTTTCGGATGGGCGGCGGCGATTGAAGGGATTCTGCTGATCGCCTGGCCAGCGCCCTTAATGTCGTTCGCAAACTTCTTTGTCCGGCCAGGCATGGTGCTCGCCTTCGCCCTGTTCACAGTTGCATTGGGGGTATTCCTGGTCGTTGGCGGTATGACCGGGCAGGTTGGCGTGTGATCAAAGCCTCGACGGCGCACTACGTTCGAACACGCCCGTTCAACGTCTCAGCGGCGTTTCATCCCGCCAAGTCCAATTTGCCCCGAACTAAATGATCTCGTCCTCATCAAACAGCGGGTCTTCGCTCAGCTGGGAGGACATGGTCTCCAACGCCTCTTCGGTATTGTGCGCGCCTCGGATGCGCGCAATGTGAAACAGCGCGTCACCCTCATTGACCACGGGCAAATTGGAGCGCCCGATCAACAGCCCTGCAATCTCCGCGAGGATTTCGGTATCGATCTCCCCAAACGGATCGGAGATGACGCCCAGCACATCACCCACATCCACCGTGTCACCGATGGTTTTGTAGGTTCGCAACAATCCCCCGGCCGGCGCGCGCTGCCACACGCTGGAACGCGCCTCGGCCGAAACAGAGCGCGCTTGGGGCACGCCCTTTGCGGGGATCATCTCCAAATGATGCATGACTCGCAAAATGCCAGCCACGCCCACGCGCACGGCGAATTCGTCGAAACGCAAGCCCTCGCCCGCCTCGAACAACAGAATATCCACATTGTGGTCTTGCGCCGCGTAGCGCAACGAGCCGTCGCGGGTGCGCGCGCTGAGCACCAAGGGCGCGCCAAAGGCTTTCGCCAGCTCCATGGCCCGGGGTTTGGAGGCCGAAACGCGCACTTGCGGCAGATTGGTGCGATGGATCGCGGCCGAGTGCAGATCAATGCCCACATCGGCGCGCGATACGATTTCTTCCATGAACAGATTGGCCAGCCGCGCAGCCAGCGATCCCCTGGCGCTACCAGGGAATGACCGATTGAGATCGCGCCGGTCGGGCAAATAGCGGGAATTGTTCATGAACCCAAAGGTGTTCACGATGGGCACCGCCAAGAGAGTGCCGCGTAAACTGGCGAGATTCCTCGCCCGTAGGACGCGGCGCACAATCTCTACGCCAATGATTTCATCGCCATGCACGGCGGCGCTGATGAATAGTGTCGGGCCTTCGCGTTTGCCGTGAACCACATGTGTGGACAGCGACACCGGCGTGTGATCCGACATGACGCTGACGGGCAGATCAATGGTTCGGCGCGTTCCCGCCGCCACATATTCTCCGCCGATTTCAAACGCCAGTCGCGGCACGCCCCATTAGCCTTTGCCTTTGGTCTTCGTCTTGCCCGGTTGTGCTTGCTTTTCCAAGAAATCCACAATGTGACCGGCGACGTCGACGCCTGTTGCAGTCTCAACTCCCTCCAGCCCCGGAGAGGAATTCACCTCCATAATTACCGGTCCGTGGTTGGCGCGCAACATATCAACACCCGCGACATTGAGGCCCATGGCCTTTGCGGCTCTGACGGCGGTCGCCCGTTCTTCGGGAGAAATCTTCACTTTCAAGGCGCTGCCGCCGCGGTGCAGGTTGGAGCGAAAATCGTCCTCTGCGCCTTTGCGCAACATGGAAGCGATCACCTTGCCGCCCACCACAAACGTGCGGATGTCCGACCCGCCGGCTTCTTTGATGAACTCTTGGACGAGAATATTCACCGATGCGCTGCGAAAGGCCTCGATCACCGATTTGGCCGATCGATCGGAGTCCGCCAGCACCACACCAAGCCCTTGCGTGCCCTCCAACAGTTTAATCACCACGGGCGCGCCGCCCGACAAACCCACGACTTCCTGAGCCTGACTGGGTTCATAAGCAAAAGTGGTCACGGGAAGGCCGATGCCTTCGCGCGCCAGGATTTGAAGCGAACGCAGCTTGTCTCGCGAACAACCAATGGCCACCGATTCATTGAGCGGGAATACACCCATCATCTCGAACTGCCGGAGCACGGCGAGTCCATAAAAGGTCACCGAAGCGCCAATGCGGGGGATCACCGCATCGTACTTTGGAAGCTTTTCACCCTTGTAATAGACTTCAGGACGACGGGCCGCGATGTTCATGTAACACTGGGTGGTGTTGATGATGTCCAGTTGGTGCCGCGTTCTTCGGCAACCTCCTTTATCCGCTTGTGTGAATAAAGATTAGGATTTCGCGCCAACATAGCAATTTTCATAAATGCAGCCATTCTCTACGAGTGTTCTAGGGTTGTCTAACGACGCCAATCGTCTCTTAGATCGCGTTTTCCGCACCGGTGCGCTCGCTAAGGCCAAAATTTCGACGCGCACACGGGCCATTCTTGGCGAAGTGGCGTTTTGGATGATCTTGTTCTTATCCATCGCCATCGCGGCGCGCGTGGCGGGACTGCAAACCCTGGCTGGCTGGCTGAATCAGATTGCGGGCTATTTGCCGAACCTATTGGTGGGGGCGACCGTTATCATTGTGGGCCATTTCATCGGCGTATTTGTCGGTGAACAGGTCACCGCCACCGTGCGGGCAGCAGATCCCACCTGGATAAGCGTGCCAGTGTCGGTTGCATTCTGGACCAACCAGCTCCAGGCGGTGTCAAACCAGTTGCGCCAGGACTGCGGATCGAAGAATTCGTCCATACAGCATCTTATGGAATCGCCGCCCAACGGCTAAACACATTTGAACAGCTCCGCCCCGCAATCATCACGCCACATAACCGTGCGACACCCATCGCGCACAAAAAGGGATCGCATCACGACCCATGGACGCCAGTATCGACATCGTCTTCGCCGCCTCCGGCCTGGTCTTGATCGCCTTGATCGCGGCGGCGGCGGGCGAACGGATCGGCGCACCGCTGTTGTTGGTGTTCTTGGCAGTCGGCGTGTTGGCTGGTTCTGAGGGCCTTGATCTGGTCGCGTTGGATGATCCTGGCGCCGCCTTCACTGTGGCGGCCACAGCCCTCGCCATCATTCTGTTGGATGGAGGGCTGCGCACCCGACCGGAAACGTTGAAACTGGGTTTGAGACCGGGATTATCACTTGCCACGCTCGGCGTATTCATCACCACCGGCGTAGTGGCGTTGGCGGCCCGGGTGGCGTTGGATATTGGCTGGCCGGAGGCGCTGCTCATTGGCGCTGTTGTGTCGTCCACCGATGCAGCGGCTGTGTTTTCCTTGCTCGGCCGCAATGGCGTTCCGGTGCGCCCGCGGATTGCGGCGACCTTGGAAACCGAGAGCGGCCTCAATGATCCCGCCGCCGTGTTTCTCACATTGAGCCTCGCGGGTGCGCTAGCCAACAATGAAACCGGCTCGGTGTTCGGTTTGACGTTGAATTTCGTGTGGCAGGGCGTAGGTGGCTTGGCGGCTGGCGCGGTGACCGGGTGGATCCTCGCTAAGGCCAAACCACGACTGCGTCTGGCGCCGGGTTTGCGACCGATTTTGACCTTGGCGGGCGGCGTGTTTGGCTTTGCCCTTGCGCAAGGCATTGGCGCCTCGGGGTTTTTGGCGGCCTATGTCTGTGGCCTCATTGAAGCGCGCGGCAATCGCGGCGTGGTGGAAAGCGAGGCCAAGGCCTTGGATGGATTTGCGTGGCTGGCGCAACTGATCTTATTTCTGACGCTCGGTTTGCTCGCCTCGCCTTCCCACATCGCCGCGATCTTAATACCGGCCATTGCGGTGGGTGCGGCCTTGATTTTCGTCGCCCGACCTTTGGCGGTGATGCTGGTGCTGGCCCCGTTTAAGTTTGCATTTGCCGAGCGTGTGTTCACCTCTTGGGTGGGATTGCGCGGCGCGACGCCCGTTTTTTTAGGCTTGGCGCCGGTGGCCTTAGGCGCACCCAACGCCAACCTTTATTTTTCCGTGGCCTTCGTGATTGTGGGCATGTCGCTGGTCATTCAGGGCTGGACCACGCCCATCGCCGCGCGATGGTTGGGCGTCACCGAAGACGACGACGCATCGCCGCCCAAATTGGGCCCAATGCGCTTGACCGCCATCGCGACAGCCTTGGCCAGCGCCACCATCGCCATCGCAGTCACAGCGCGTATTGCCGCGCCGATCGCGCCGCCAGCGATCGCGCCCGCCAGCGTCCTTGAACTTGAGACGGCGTTGGCTGCGCCCAATCCGCCTCAGGTCACCCGGCTGCCCCTTGATTGGCAAGACATCGCCGACACCGAGCGGCGGAAACGGCTGTTCATCAATACCGTCGCGCCACTGGCGCGCGTCAACAACAGCGATATCCGCGCCGAACGCGCCGAGGTGCAGGCGTTCATCCGCACTGAAGCGGAAGGGCGTGAGCTGACTTTACGCGAACAGGCCCGCCGCGATGTATTGGCACGACAATATGACGTCGACTATGATGAATTGGATGAGTTATTACGCCGTGTGGATGTGACGCCGCCTTCGCTGGTGGTGGCACAGGCCGCACTGACCACGGGCTGGGGCGCTTCCCCCGCAGCCCTACAGCAGAACGCACTGTTTGGGCGCGCGCCCGACATTCAAGACGATGGCGAGGCGCGGTTCGAGACCTTGTCACGATCCGTTGATGACTACATGCACACATTAAACACCCACCCCGCCTTCGCCGAATTCCGTCAAGCGCGGGCACGGGCGCGTCGTGCGGACGAGCCCATCTTGGGACCTGAACTCGTGGGCTATTTGGGGCCGTTCGCGGCTGACCAGCAGGCCTTGGTCACAGGGGTTCAACGCATTATCGACAATGAAAACTTGACGCGTTTGGATGTGATGAATTCGCCCGGTTAGCCGAATCGGCCAAGCCCCAGACGTTCACCATCGCCCAAAGCGTCTGCATCCGCCCAAAGCCGGTCCAGATACCATTGCGCCGTCGTGCGCAGGCCGTCGTCTAGCGACACTGCCGGCGCCCAACCCAGCTTGCTCTTCGCCTTCGTGGCGTCCACCGCATAGCGCCAATCATGTCCCGGTCGGTCGGCGACCATGGTGATCTGATTGGCGTAGGGCTTCCCGTCCGAACGCGGGGACAGGTCGTCCAGCATCCGACACACGTCATGCGCCAACGCCAAATTGGACCGCTCGCAGTCACCGCCAAAATTATACCGCTCCCCAAGATCACCATGGCTTGCTGCGCGCAGAACGCCCTCGACATGGTCGTCCACATGAAGCCAATCGCGCACATTGCCGCCATCGCCATAAATGGGAATCTCGCGCCCCATCACCGCATTGCGGACAATGGTCGGCAGCAGCTTTTCTCCATGCTGGTGGGGCCCATAATTATTGGTGCAATTGGTGATGATCACCGGCAGGCCATAGGTATGGCTCCACGCGCTGACCAAATGATCGGCGCTGGCTTTGCTGGCCGCATAAGGCGATCGGGGGTCATACGCCGTCGTTTCGGTAAATTGGCCGTCCGCGCCCAATGCGCCATACACTTCGTCGGTGGAAACATGCACAAAGCGAAACTGATCACGCGCCCCGTCCGATAGCGCTCGCCAATAATCTAACGCGGTCTCCAGCAGGGTGAACACACCCACAATATTGGTGTGAATAAAGGCGGCGGGCCCATCGATGGATCGATCCACATGCGTCTCAGCGGCAAAGTGCAGGACCAGTTCGGGGCGATAGGCGGCAAACGCCTTGCGGATACGCGCACCGTCGGCGATATCAGCCTCAAGGAACTTGTGGCGCGGCGAGTCCCACACCTCGGCCAGACGATCAGTATCGCCGGCGTAGGTGAGCTTGTCCACGGTCATCGCCTCGTGACCATCGCGCACGCAACGGCGCACAGCGGCTGAGCCGATAAATCCCGCCCCGCCAGTGATCAGTATGCGCATGACGACCTCAATGTTGGCGCCCGTTCAGGCGCTTAGCCCGGTTCGGCCGCGCGATAATCGCCTGAGGCGCCGCCGGTTTTTTCAATGAGCCGGGTATGCGCGATCACCATGTCGCGATCCACAGATTTGAGCATGTCATAAATGGTCAAACAGGCCACGGTGACGGCGGTCAGCGCTTCCATCTCCACCCCGGTTTGGCCCGTGGTTTTGACCGTGGCGGTGACATCCAACGCGTTTGCACCATGAGGCGCAGGTCCAATGGCGACCTTCACCGACGATAAAGGCAAAGGGTGGCATAGCGGGATCAAGTCGGACGTGCGTTTGGCCGCCATGATGCCCGCCAATTCCGCCACGGCGCGCACATCGCCTTTCTTGCCGCCATCCGACAGCGCCAGCATCAGCGCGCTGGAGCTCATCGACACCCGGCCCATGGCCACCGCAGTGCGCACCGTGACCGATTTGTTGGAAACATCCACCATGCGCGGACGGCCGTCCTCATCGATGTGAGTGAGGGTTGGATCAGTGGTCATGATGGGCCTCGTGTTCCAGAAACCGTGGCATGATCTCCACCAGATTACAGGGCCGATAACGCGAGTCCAGCTGGTGGCGAATGATCTCGTCCCAGCCATCCTTTACCGCGCCATTCGAGCCGGGCAAAGCAAACAAAATGGTACCGCCGGCCAAACCAGCCGTTGCGCGAGATTGCAGGGTGGACAATCCCACATTGCGATGGCTGACCTGGTGAAAAATCACCGAAAAGCCGCTGATCTCCTTTTCGTAGACGGCCTGGTGCGCCTCCACCGTGACATCGCGCCCGGTCAGGCCAGTGCCGCCGGTGGAGATGACCACATCCACATCATCAGCGGCGATCCACTCGCGCAATATGGCTTCGATGGCCTCGCGGTCATCGCGCACAATGCGCCGGTCCGCCATGTGATGGCCCGCACCGGTGAGGCGGTCAGCCAGCACTTGCCCCGAAGTGTCATTGTCCAGCGTGCGCGTATCTGAGACTGTCAAAACTGCAATGCGCACCGGAGTGAAGTCTCGTCCTTCATCAATGCCGGCCATGCTCATGTCTCCCATCGTTCCAAATCACGCGCATCGTGAGCGCGAGGCTCAATCCAGCGCGCCTCACTCGCCGTGACTTCGCGTTTCCAAAAGGGCGCGCGCGATTTCAGATAGTCCATCAAAAAGTCTACGGCGTCGAATGCCGCGCGACGGTGGTCGGCGGCTGCAGCCACGAACACGATGGGTTGACCTGGCGCCAAATCGCCCACGCGGTGGATCACAACCACGTCGCGCAACCCAAAGCGGTCAACAGCCAGGTCGGTCATTTGCTTGATTTGCTGTTCAGTGAAGCCGGGATAATGCTCCAGGCTCAGCAAGTGAACTGGCCCGTCCTCGGCGTGATCGCGCACCAGGCCCACAAACGAGGCCACCGCGCCCGCTCCGCTCGCAGCTCGGGCGAATGCGGCAAGCTCGCCGCCGGGGTCGAAAACCTCCGCCTGAACACGCACGACCATGGCTATCCCCCGCTCAATGGCGGCAGGAAGGCAATCTCGCGCGCCCGGCCCAGCGGAGCGCTCATGGCCGCATAACTGTGATCGACCACCAGACGCACGCTGGGATCAGCCAGCGCGTCAGCAAGTTCCGGCTCCGCTTCGCCCAACTGAGCGATGAGATCAACGCCGGTGAGCGCTGGCGCCACGTCGAGTTCCCGTTCAGCAGCCCCCGCCACTTCACGCAGCCGTCCGAAAAACAAGATTTTCGCCATGGCTCATCCTCCGGTCACGGACATGTGGCGCGCCACGGGCGCAGCGTCGTCAAACAAACTGTCTTCGAAGTTATGGCGCTCTGGCTTGCGGGTGATTGCTTCATCTATGGCGGCGTCCAGGGTTGAGTCATCCTCGCTCGCGCGCAAAGCAGCGCGCAAATCCGCCCGGTCGCCTTGCCCCAAACACATGAAAATCTGGCCGGTGCACGTCACGCGCACCCGGTTGCAGCCGGCGCAAAAATTGTTGGTCAGTGGCGTGATGAAGCCCAGCCTGCCGCCGGTTTCCTCAACGCGCACATAGCGAGACGGTCCGCCGGTTTGATAGTCGATCGGCGTCAGTGTCCAGCGCTGATCCAGCGTCTCCCGGACAGCGCTTAGCGGCAAAAACTGATCCAGCCGATCACCGTTCACTTCGCCCATGGGCATGACCTCGATCAGCGTCATGTCCATGCCCCGGGCATGCGCCCAAGTCATCATGTCCGGCAATTCGTCGGCATTGTCATGCGCCAGCGCAACGGTGTTGAGCTTGATCTTAAGGCCGGCGTCCTGTGCCGCCGATAGCCCATCCAAAACTTGGTCCAACCGCCCGCCTCGCGTGATCTGTGAGAACCTTGCGGCATTCAGACTGTCGAGCGATACATTGATGCGCTTGACGCCCGCACGCCGAAGGTCTTTGGCAAAACGAGCCAATTGCGTCGCATTGGTGGTCAGCGTCAGTTCGTCCAATGCTCCGCGCGCCACATCTTCGCCCAGAGCGTTGATCAGCGTCATAATGCCCTTACGCACCAGAGGCTCACCGCCGGTGAGGCGCACTTTGCGCACCCCCCGGCGGATAAAGGCGCGCGCCAGGCGGGTGAGTTCTTCAAGTGTGAGCACTTCAGATTTGGGCAGGAAGATCATGTCTTCAGCCATGCAATAGGTGCAGCGCAAGTCGCAGCGATCGGTCACAGACAGTCGCAAATAGGTGATCGTGCGGCCAAACGGATCGACAAGGGCGCCGGTGGGCGGCGTGTGGGTAGCAACAACAGCCATTGTTTCGCTCCTACTGCAGCGGCCTGCGACCGTGTCTAACCTGCGAAAATCATGTGGGGATTACGCCATCGGCCTGCCACGGCTCGGGTCGTCTTCCCCAGCGATCGTTCATAGAACTGTGGACAATCGCGGTAAACAGCTGCCAAACTTGCTTTCTCTGATGCGCCAAATGTGGATATCTCGCAAGCCGGATGGTTACTGCAACTACGCTAGACCCCTGCGAGCTGGATCGCCTGCGAGACGTCACACTGGCCCAAGCCAGGGCGTTGAGAGCCATGTTGAACCCGCCTCCCGCAGAACTTGCTCCGCCCACGCTGCGACACGCCTACGCCACGCAGGCCGCCCGCATGATGCGCTTGGGCGAGACCACCCCTGCGGCTTTCAAACTTGGCGGCACCAATGAACACACGCGTACGGTGTTTTCGGTCGACGCCCCCTATTTTGGCATGCTCAGTTCGAATGAAATCGTCTATGAGCCCCATCTCAGTTGGGATGACCGTGTGGCTCCGCGCGCGGAGCCGGAAATTGCGGTGGCGGTCAATGAATGCCTGACGCCGCGTCCAGAAGGGTATTCGCTGTTAGACCTTTCCGACGCCATTGCCTGGGTCGCTCCGGCATTGGACATCAGCGACACCGCATTGGCTGATCCGCTTGCCGCTGGCTTGAGCTGGATGGTGGCGGACACATGCGAAGCTGGTCGTTTGGTGGTGGGCGAACGTTGGGGCGCTGATGCGCTTCAGTCGTTCGAGGACTCGCTGGTCGCACTGATCATCGATGGGCACATTGTGTCATATGGCTGTGGTCAGGCGCTCATTGGCGGCGCTCTGGGCGCCTTGCGCGAATTTCTGATGGTGCTTGCCGCACTCGACGTGGATTTGCCCGCAGGCGTGCCCGTCGCGCTTGGCGGCTGCGCGCCGAGCAAGCCACTACCTCTGCGCGGTCAAGTGGAGGCGCGTTTCGGTGACGCCGGTTCAGTTAAAATCGCTGTCTAAGGCTGCACAGCGCGCCAGACAAGCTCTCTGGCTCTATTGCTCTTCACAATTTCCGCCCATACAACATTTCGCGAAGAGGCGGCGCGCGCCGCTCAAAATGCACCAATCAGCGCCGACGGGGAGGCGCACGTGACGACTATTGCCTGGACCGACCTGAGGGGGCGGCATGACTGAACAGCCCGCCAAACCGGTGGACACAATTCGTATGGCCGGTGTTCTGGGTTTCCCATTGACCAAAAACGACCGCGCGCTTGCCGACCTCAAAAAGCGGCATAAAGGCCGCACCATTTTCGTCCTCGGTAATGGTCCCAGCGTACAGATTACCGACCTTGACCGGCTGACAGGGGCTGTGTGCATTGCCCTGAACCGGTTTTATCTCGCGTACTCACGCACCCAACTGCGCCCGACCTACACCGTTTGCGCCGGTACGCCATTGTTGGAAGACCATGGCGCGGACATCCTCAATGCGGCCGGGACGCCAGTGTTGGCGCCGCTGGATGACCTGGTCCAAATGCGTGATCCCAAAAGCTTGGACGGCATTCTGGCGTTTCATCGCCGCCCCGACGACACCCCAACCTTTGAGCCCAACGTGTTCAAGGGATTTGGCCGTTGTGGCGACGATGCCGTGTTTCCTGCACTGCAATTGGCGGCATGGATGGGCGCGGCGCGCATTGTGATCTACGGCGCGGACCAGAGCTACACGGTGGCCGATGAAGCCGAACGTGAGGGCGAGCTGGTGCGCGACGCAGGAGAGCGCAATCATTTTATCGCCGGTTATCGGCAAAAGGGTCAGTATTGGCGTCCGCCTGACGAATCTCAGATCAACGCCGCCATGGCCGAGGCGAGGGTTTGGTCGGATCGCAACAAAGCGCCCATCGTCAACGCTACGCGAGGTGGTCGATTAGAGGCCTTTGAACGCACGGAATTCGACTCCGAAGTCGAAGAAGCCCGTCCAGAGGTCGCGTCATATCTCAGCGTCTAATTCGATTTGGCAGTGAACGAGTACTGCAATTGTTCAGATGCACGCCGTTGCGTGTGATGGAAGTTCGCGCCGACGCGTGCTACCGCCACCCCAAAAGAAAGATTCTGGCGGCACATGATGCGCGACATCCCAACCCATGAAACAGCGCCCCGGCTGAGCTTGATTAAGGCCGTGCGCACCATTGCTGATTCAGCCGCACCTGACGGCATGACATTGCATGAACTGTTCGAGGCGCTCGGTGAGCGCGCATTTGGCGCCATGCTGTTTGCGCTTGCCCTTCCGTGTTGCATTCCATTTCTCTACGGGATCCCGCAAATTGTTGCGGTGCCCATGATGGCGATCGCCCTGCAAATGGCCATTGGCCGGCCAGAGCCATGGCTACCGGGAAAACTGGGTGAAAGGCGGATCGACAAGGCCGGTCTGGAGCGTATCGCGAACGGCGCGCAAAAATTCTTCGGATGGATGGAACGCTTCGCAGCGCCACGGTTGACCTTTCTTTCTGGCCCCTCCGCGGAGCGTTTGGTCGGTGCGGTTTTGGTGATCTTTTGTGCGTCCATTCTTACGCCCTTGCCAGCCACCAACACCACACCGGGCATTGCCGTGGCCATTGTCGCTTATGGCCTGATGGAGCGCGACGGGCTTTTGGTGCTGCTCGGCCTGATCATTGGCGTGATTTGGATCAGTCTATTGGGTCTTGCGGCTTATCTGGTTTGGGACGTGCTCACTTCGCCCGACAGTGGGACCCGTGACGTGTTGCGCGCCTTGTGGGACGCCTTGAGCGGCGTCTTCGGCGGCGCAACAGTCGATTCGGCGTCGCCGCCAAATTGACGACGCCCATGGGCGCTTCGTTTGGTCGCGCGTTTGTATGAGGGCCGGCCTAGAGCCATATTCCCCAGTGAGGCATAGTGAAGGCATGAATGCACTGGTCGCTTCGACTCTCGAACGTCTGAACAACAACTGGCCAATGTGGGCGCTGATCGCCTCGATCGGCGCGCTTGGCTACGCGTATTTCATTCAGTTTGGCTTGGGATATCAGCCGTGCCGGCTGTGTTACATTCAGCGATGGCCGTTTTGGGCCGCCATTGCCATTGCCGGCGCGGCCTTGATCATGCATCGCTATCGCCCCGATCACCCCTCTCTCAGGGCACTGGACTACATGCTGGCCGGCGTCTTCCTCACCGGGGCGGTCATCGCGCTTTACCACGCCGGCGTGGAGTGGAAGATCTTACCCGATCCAGGTTGTGACAGCGGCGGCGCACGCCTGAGCGTGGATGAATTAATCGCGGGCCAAACCACTGCCGGCAAAGCACAAAGCTGCGCAGACGCCCCATTTCACTTTCCGTTTGAGCGCTTTGGCTTGTCCATGGCGGGATGGAATGTGGTGTTCTCCTCGGCCTTGGCCGCCCTAAGTCTACGAGCAGCTCGACGAACGCAAATGAATTGGGAGGCAAATTCTGTCTAGGCAAAGCCAAAATGCCCAGCGCGACCCGATTTACCCCGGAGACGCTCGGCGCTCAACGCGCATCCGTGAAATGATCCGCGTGGATCACGCTGGCGAATACGGCGCTGTCGCGATCTATCGCGGCCAACGGGCTGTGTTTGACCGACTGCGCTCAAAGGCGCGCATTGCCTCGCAGCTCGAGGAAATGCAAGCCGATGAACAGCATCACTTGGATGCATTCGATGAAATGATTCAGTCTGGCCAATCCCGCCCTACGGCCCTGATGCCGCTGTGGAGCGTGGCCGGGTATGGCCTGGGAGTCGCCACGGCTTTGCTGGGTGAAAAAGCGGCCCATGCGTGCACCGAAGCCGTGG
The DNA here is from genome assembly GCA_964636945.1 of uncultured Caulobacterales bacterium. Taxonomy (GTDB): domain Bacteria; phylum Pseudomonadota; class Alphaproteobacteria; order Caulobacterales; family Maricaulaceae; genus CAZADA01. The sequence goes on from CAZWVH010000009.1 coordinate 44,473, forward strand.
AAAGCGTGATTGAAAAGCACTATGACGATCAAGTGCAAGAGTTGGAGCGATTTGGCGAGACCGAACTTGCCGGCAAATTTGCCACGTTTCGCGATGAGGAAACTGCACACAAGGACCTCGCCCTCGGCGAAGGCGCCAAAGAAGCGGTTGGTTATCCCCTCCTTTCGAATGTGATCAAGCTGGGGTGCCGGCTGGCCATTAAAGTCAGTGAGAAAGTCTGATCAATTGGTCAATCACGGGGGGCAATTGACGTGAAGCCATTCAAAGCGAGACTGTCACTCTTTGGGTTCGTCTGCCTATGCAGCGCCTCCATGGCTCTAGGATCATGCGCAATGACAGACACAAAGTCTTCCACTCCCGGCGCAACGCCAAAACCACCAAACAACGAGGGATCACCTGCCTATCAACAGTCCAAAACTGTGTTGGACACCTCCACCACCATCATCGGCGAGACCGTTGTCTATCCCGAGGGTCCCGCGCGCATTGTGGCGAGCATCATTGTGCTGAATCCGGGAGAGGCCACCGCTTTGCACACCCATGATGTTCCGCTGTTCGCCTACATTTTGGATGGCGTGCTGACGGTGGATTACGGCGAAAAGGGAGTGCGCGCCTTCGGACCGGGGGACGCCCTGGTTGAGGCCATGGATCAGCCCCACCAGGGCCGCAATCTGACCGATGAACCGGTGCGGCTGCTCGCCGTATTCATCGGGGCCGACAGTACTCAAAACACAGTCGTCGACTAAAACGACACCAACGCCGCCAAAACAAAGCTGACCGGGATCAAGGCTGTCGTCGTGGCGACAACACCAAGCTTTGCCACCGCATCATCCGTGTTCTTGGCAATGATCAAATGCGCAACCACGGCCGTGGGCGTGGCCGCCGCGATGATCGACGCTTTGGCCCAAAGCGGGTCCACATCCGCCATTCTCACGATGGCCCAAGCTGTTACCGGTGCGATCAGTAACTTTGCTGCGGTCATTATGCAGAGCGACAGGATGGCCGACGGCGCTTGGATCGCTTGACGCCTGTCAAAGACCACATTGAGGGCAGGCCGCATGAACAAACCGACGCCGACCAGCGCCACGGGGGCTGCAGCCGCGCCAAATGTGGAAGCCGCAACGGCGACCGGCTCGGGCAAATTGAGGTCCACCGCCCTCAAACCAAACGCCAGAAACATGGGCCAAACTAGGGGCGATTTCAGCCCAGCCAATCCGGAAGCAAGCGCCTGACGCGGACCCAATTGCCGGTCGGAACGGGTCGCGAGCATAAGTGTTGTGAACAATGGGATAAGGATCATATTCGATGACACGGCAATCACCGCCGCGGGCGCGGCTGCTGCCGGGCCAACAAACGCAACAGCCAATGGAATGCCGAAGAATATGGTGTTGCCAAAACTCGCAGCGATTGACCGGGCTGTGACCATCTGGACGGATCGACGCATCATGGCCTCTGCACTGGCCACGGTTATTGCAGCAGTCACCGTACCGGCCAAAAACGCGCAAAACGCCCACCAATTGAACACCTGGTCCAATTGAAGAGCGTAGACCGCACTAAAAACAAGGAATGGACCAAAAACAAAATAAGCGAGGTTTGAAACAATGCGTTCAATTACCTCATCGTTGTCTGTGAAATAACTATATATGAGGCCCGCAACAATCGGCAGGAAGATTGGCAATACCTTATCGATCATAGAGCATCACAGACCCAGCGGCGGAGTTACGCCACTATAACGCCGCGCGTTGCCAAGGCCGCCAACTTTCCTCGCGGTAGGGGACCGACAGCTCCAGCAATCGATCCATACTTTTTTCCATATCTACGATTTTATCGCGCGACCAAAATACACGACACCGCGTGATCGTTACACTGCGCCGGGCCGTCAGCACCTCCCAACCAAAGCGATAATGCTCATGCTGTTCGATTTCGCGCGGGGTCATGTCCCGCAACCGCTGTTCGGGCAATTTGGCGTCATACAGAATGAAACTGTCGACCAGCGTCGCGGGAACTTTCTCGTCTTCGACCAATACCCGCACCCAAACACCCAGCTCAATCTGATGCTCGAGCATGTTGATGGTGTTTTCGTCCTCTTGCCAGGTGGGCGGAACCACGAAGATCCGCTCCATCGACCCACCATTGTCGATCAAGTATTTGATAGCGTTATTAATATCGCCCGCATCAAAGAAATAATTTGGCGAGGCGAGCGCCGAAGCGCGAATGTGCGCGCCCTTGCACGCGCGGATGTTACGGGTCCAAAACTCTTGGAATGGATCGCGACCAATGATCTCGAAATAACCTTGACTGAGCCACTCCCTGACTCGGCGGAGCAAGTCATCAATTTCCTGTCCCAGCAAAATATCCTGATGCGAACCTTGCATCTTTGACCGCGCCAGATCCAGTTGGCGCAACGTGTCCTCCTTCAGGTAATCTCTAACTTCAGTGAATAGCTTCGTATTTTGCTTAACGGAACTTGCAGTTAGATTCTGAATGATGCCAATGCCGCCAAATATCGCGATCAACAAACCGGAGATAATTGTCGCAGGATATTTCTGGAGCAAGTTAGCATTGACGTAATCGAACGCGCCCAGCGCCTCGACCAAGATGAATGCCAGCAAAAGAGCGATGATAAACGCACTATAGATCGCCTGAATGCGACCAAGCGAAAGCCATTTCCGCATAATCCCCACCCCAAAATTTCACAGCAGCCCACGTCGCAATAGCAAACTTGCCCGCATTGGCAAACGTTTGATTTCGAGGAAATTCGAGACAGTCGGGGAGATATCCGGCCGACGTCTTTCAGAATGCCTTACCGTCGCGTTCAGTGATGTATTTCAGTTCCATCGATGTGGATTGGCGCCCCAAAAGCGCATTGCGCATGGGAAACCGGCCAAAGCGATCGATGACGTCCTTGTGCCGTCGCGCATAGTCCACGCCCTCTTCGTCGCCAAACGCGGTGAACAAGCGCAGGCTTACCGCCTGAATTACCCGGCTCTCCGCGTGCATAAAAGGCATGTAAAGAAAATATCGTTCGAAATGGGACAGGCTGACGTCCTCTGCGCGCAACACAACTTCTTGCGCCAATGCGAGAGCCAAGGGATCGCTGGCGTACGCCTCAGCTGCGCCACGATAAATGTTTCGACTGAATTGATCGAGCACAATCACCTCACCCAACCTGAGACGCGGCGATGTCCGTTGTGAAAACAATTCGCCGCGCTTGGCCATGGCGTGCAGCTCGCCAAACCGGTCGGCAATCTGTTGATCAAAGGCTGTATCGGCCTGGTACCATTGTTTGGGCTGGCATTCCTCAAACCAAAAGTCCAAAGCCTCATCGAGTCCCGCAGTCACGCCGCGCCAATCTCGGTCGGCATCCATCGCATCAACCGCCGTTCGACTTTCTCCTCCGGTCCCTGACTGTCATATGAGACTGGCGCGGACGCCTTTAAGCGCAATACGCGCGAGTCCAATACATTGACGTTGAGAGTGCCGCGCATACCACCAGCTGCGTCTTCGCCCATGACAGCAGCCACATAGACCCCGCACTCTCGGCAGATCAAAAACTCCGCCACATGGTCGCCAAAGCTGTAGCGCTTGATGGCGCCAGGCATGGCGGCGATCAGCATGTGACCGCCATGATCGCTGATGGTCCGGGCGCCGTGGCGGCGGCAAAAGCCGCACTGACACGCCCTGACCTCGATATCGTTGAGGTTCACATTCGTTTCAAACGTCACGCGCACTGCACCGCAGTGGCATTGGCCGTCAATATGGGTCATGACGCACTCCTGTCTCCCCCCAGAAGTCGCCAACGAGCCGCAATCGGGTCATTCGCCCGTCAGCTGATTACGCACCTGGCCACCATGCACGCCCACAGTGTTGCCCACAATCGCGCCAGCTTCCAATACGTAAAGATTCGCATAGCGCGAACACACACGTCTGCCCGAAGGCTCAACGCCGAGCAAAGGCTTCACGTGATCGCCAATAGCCCAATGGAGATCATAACCGGCGACATCAGCTGTGGCATGGCGTATTCGCTCCCTCAGTGGCGGGTCCCGATCGTGATCAGATACTCGCGTTCGATCTTGAGCCCGTTGGGCGTGTCGAATTTGGCGTGGTATGCGTCCAGGTCGCGCTTCAGTTCGGCCAATTTGGCGTCCGGCAAGGATTGCGCGAGCGCTCGCATGGGCCCAAAGCTCTTCATGTAGCTGGTCCAAACCGCGTCCACATCGTCAAAGTAATTGCGGCTCACTTCACGCTCAAAGCGCAGGTCGAACGCCTCGCTCAGCAACGATCGCACATGGTCCGGATCGCCCCAATGCAGCGGTGTCGGGCCGGCGCTGGCTGGAACATCTTGATAGCCGCTGAGCAGCCGGAAGAAATCGCCCACCGCCCCTGCGGGCTCCCAAGTCGCCAAAACTAGGCGACCACCGGGTTTGCATACGCGCGCAAGTTCACGCGCCGCAGCGTTGTGGTCACCGGCGAACATGACGCCGAAGGTCGATATGACATGATCAAAGGCTTGGTCAGCGAAGGGCAAATGCTCTGCGTCAGCGCGCTCGAAGCTGATGGGCGGCTGTGTATGAGCCGACAGGCGTCGCGCTCCCTCCAGCAATCCCTCGGCGATATCCACGCCAACGACACTGGCGCCAAAGCGCGCCACATTGCGCGCCGTCCAGCCCGTGCCTGTGGCCACATCCAGCACGCGTTCACCGGGCTTTGCGGCCAAGCGCTGAGCCGCATGCGCCAAGGCGTCAGAGATTTTAAAGCTGACCATGTCGTACTCGGCGCCGCCAAGGCTCCACACGTCAGCAGCGGTCTGATTGTGTTCCGAAATTGCCCCGGCGGTCATGATTAGTCCTCGTCGATTGGCGCAACGCGCATGTCATTACCAAGATCATGAAGCATCTTGTACCTCCAATAGGGCGCAGGATTAAGCAGAAGTCGCCCAGGACCTTGGTAATATCGGACTAAGCCCTCTCCAGACGTATACTTTCCCAGCCAGGATTTCGTGGGACGTCGGATCGAAAACGACACACTATGTGAGCGGCAAATCACATAGCGCCCATCGGCGGCGACCGATTGCCCCTCTTCAAGATCGATTTCCTCGACCGGACCGCGCGTGGTCACGACCACCTTTCCGGCGCCCATGACCCGGGTCTGCAAATAAATCAGGCCCTCCCCGGCGCGCAAAGAGGTCAAGAGGCGCTCTTGGTGAAACCCCACCTCAATATCACCTTCCGAGGCCCAATAGCTGCCCGGTTCAAGGATCCAGGTTTCCTCGTTCAGCTCAATGACGTGGAACCCGCCAAGCGAGGATTCGAGCGTCACAACGCCAGTCCCGGTGTAGCGCGGTCGAAAAACCGATTCATTGGCGAACATGGATCGCAATGCTGGCAGGGGGGACGGGATCACATGGGAATGCAAGGTAATGTCGCCCACAAAATAGGACAACGCGCCAGCTTCAGCGATGACGCTTTCATCGTCCAAATGGACTTCAACATATTGGGTGCCTTCCAACCTCTTGACTTTAAACTCGGCCATGCGGGGCCCCTGCGCGGTGAAGTGCGTTGCGAGACAGTTGCGCCATGATCATTGCCGACTCTGCTGGTCTTTGAGCATATGCTGATACACTACTTGTAGAGCGCCTGGAGAAACGCCTTCATCGGTCTTGAAAGGTTTATCCAAGCGCGCGATCAACAGAATCATGGCTCCCAAGAAAAACGCCAAAACGCCGCCCAATAAAAACTGGGTGACGATCCGCATATTCAGTAGCCAAATCAGGAATATGTTGATCATTGATCCAATAATCACGACATACCACAGCACGCTTGGCATGCCCGCCGTCACCGAATACAATCGCAGCCTGCGCTCAAGCAGATAAGCATTAAAATGTTCAACTGCCGCTGCATGAACCAGCTCCTCAGATGACGTTTTGGGTTCAAATGACAAAAGCTTGCGGCGTACGAGCTCAAGTCGATCTCCGGCCCCGGCCTCGGGCAAACCGTCTTTAAGTTTGGGCCATTCTTCCTCGATTTCGTAGCGCAGCAATTCACGCAGGGCGTCCTGGAAATCCTCGCGAAACAAGGAGGGGTATGCGATTGAGTCGGTATACAAAGAGGCCAAGGCGCCAGCCTCTGCGGTCGTCCGTAATTTGGCGTCATCCCAGGTCTGATAAGCCGCCACAGCGGTGAGGCCGAGCAGAATCCCATACAAAACGCCAAAATTGGACGAGATATTTCCGACAATCTCGTTCGTCCCCCGGCGTGTGCGCACCAGCGCGCGAAACAACGGAGCGACAATGACGTTTCCGATCCATGCAAAGCCGACAAAAATAATGGCCATCCAAAAGGCGGCCCAGCCCAGAGGCAACTCGTAAATCCAATCGATCATGGGATAGTTCTCGTGCCCCAAGCGGAATGCGCGACCGTCAAGTCACCAATAGTGGCACCATGATGCCGCCCGCGCGCCAACACAAGTCGCTGGTTCACAAAACGCGGATGTGATGCGGGCGATTTGAGGCTTACACAATCGTCAATTCACTCCGTCCCACGGATTGACAACGTCCAGATCACGCCCATGAAAAATACGCATATTTCGCGTCGCTAAAGCAAAACCATTCGCTGGTGCAATTCCTGCTATCTGCAGGTCCGCCCGTCTCAATTGCAAACCCTACCCCTCCAGCTCCACATCCCAATAGAGATAGTCCATCCAGGTTTGGTGGAGGTGATGGGGCGGGAAGCGCCGGCCCATAGCTTGGAGTTGCGGCATGGTCGGGCGTTCGGGTTTGCGCGCGGGAAACATGTCGGCCTCGCGCGGCGTGCGCCCGCCCTTACGCAGATTGCATGGGCTGCACGCCGCGACAATGTTGGTCCAGGAGGTGCGCCCGCCCTTAGAGCGCGGCACCACGTGGTCAAATGTCAAATCCTCGCGCGCTTCATGGCCGCAATAGACGCAAGCAAATCCGTCACGCAAAAACACGTTGAAGCGCGTGAAAGCTGGCGGGCGATCCTGGTGCACATAATCGCGCAGCGACACCACGCTTGGCGCGTTGATCGAAAAGCTGGGCGAACGGATGGGCTGGTCGTATTGCGCGACAATATCGACCCGGTCCAGGAAGACGTTTTTGATCGCCTCCTGCCAAGACCACAAGGAAAGTGGGTAGTAGCTCAACGGCCTGAAGTCTGCGTTGAGCACCAAACACGGCCAGCCGGCCAAGGGGGCGGTTTGCACATGCATCGCGTCTCTCCCTAGGCCGTCCTGGCCGATCGTATGTAAGGATCGCTATCCCTGAAGGCGCGTCTCCACCGAGTTCAATTATTCATGCAACTCTGTATATACAGACTCGCATGACGAGTTGATGACAAACTGATGCATCGCGTCAACTTTTCATGAGGGGCGACTCTCACCGCTGCGAGATTCCGCTCTCATTGCGGCAATCTCATTGCGCAAAGCACGGATTTCTTCGTGAAGCGCCACACGTTCATCATGCGCAGCAGTGTCGCTCTTGGCCCGTTCCTCCTTCGCCTCGGCGTCATGAATCGCTTGAAGCGAATTGACGATGAGCGCGATAAACAAGTTCAACACGGCAAAGCTTGTCACGATAATGAAGGGGACAAAAAAGACCCAGGCCCACGGATGGCTCGCCATCACCGGACGCACAATGCCCATGGACCAGCTTTCCAATGTCATGACTTGAAAGAGCGTGTACATCGACGCGCCAATGCTGCCAAACCATTCGGGAAACGACTCGGCGAACAATTTTGTGGCCATGACGCCAGCCACATAGAACACCAACATCAGCACTGAGATGATGGCGCCCATGCCCGGCAAGGCTGACAAGAGCGCCCCCACAACCGCCCGCATTTGCGGGACGGCTGACAACAATCGGAGTGCACGAAGGACACGCAGAGCGCGCAAAACTGAGAACGCCTGCGAGGCGGGCATGAGCGCGACGCCAACAATAATAAAGTCGAAAACATTCCAACCGCTTCTAAAAAAGCGCGGCCCGTATGCGAATAATTTCAGCCCAATCTCAATCGTAAAGATCGCCAACGCAGCGGTGTCGACCACTTTCAGTGGTCCGCCAATCCGTGTCATTGCCGCCGGCCATGTCTCTAACCCGAGCGTGATGGCGTTGACGACAATCACGCCAATTATGCTTTTAACGAAATAAGGATGCTCGACGAGGCCGCGCACCCGTTCACGGATGCCTGATGTCTTGCGCGCGGGCGCGCCTGAAGATTGTGTTGTACGATGCATGGTAAGCACTTGCGGGGTCCGTTCGAACGCTAACTATGCTCCGGGAAATGGGTGTCCTCGATAGCGTTGTAAACGACACATCAACGAGAATTCGCGCCTCAAGTCAGGGTTCGCTATGACTTGTTTGGCGCATGGCAAGCGCCTGAGACACGTGCGTCATGGCCGCCTGCAATCCATCCGGGCCGATTCCGTGACCCAGCCCTCTGCTAACGTGGGTGGTCACGGGGATATCCACCGCGCGCAGTTTTTCTGCTGACCACGCCAGCGAGCCGAATGGCACCACGGGGTCCATGTCTCCGTGAACCAGCAGTGTTGGCGGACGATGTTTGAGTTCTTCAGCCAAGGAGTCCGCGCCAGCCGCCAGTCCTGAAAATCCGATTAGGGCCGCCGGCGCTGTGTCCAAACGCGGCCCAACAAACAAAGTCATCATGGCGCCCTGACTAAAGCCGACCAGCACCAAGCGGTCGGCCGAAACGCCGGTGCGCGCCAATTCCTCATCGAGAAATTGTTCAAACACCGGTGCGGCGTTGCGCGCGCCCACGCCCATTTGTTTTTCATCGATTGACCCAATCGCAAACCATTGCCGACCCAAGGGGTAGCCGGGCACGGGCTCGGGCGCGTTGGGACTGACGAAGGCCGCGCCGGGAAGCACCTGTGCAATAAATGGCGCCAATTCGATCAAATCCTCGCCATTGGCGCCGTAGCCATGGACGAACACCACCAGCGCGTCGGCCGGTCCGCCATTGGCGGGAGGGCGTCGGGGACCATCAAGGGGCATGGGCGCTGCCTTTCTGCTTGCGAATTCAAAGTTGAGCGCGATGCTAGGCCGCCATGACCGGTTTCGTCACCCGCTTTGCGCCCAGTCCCACAGGATTGTTGCATCTGGGCCACGCCTTTTCCGCACTGACCGCGTTTGACGCGGCGCACGCGGCTGACGGGCGGTTCATCTTGCGCATTGAAGATATCGACCACACGCGCTGCAAGCCGCAGTTCGAAGACGCGATCTTCGAGGACTTGGCGTGGTTGGGGATTGCCTGGGACAGCCCAGTGCGCCGGCAATCAGAGCATTTGGATGACTATGCCGCCGCGTTGGAGCGCCTGCGCGCAAATGGCTTGGTCTATCGCTGTTTCAAAACCCGCAAGGAGATCGCCGAGGACATCGCGCGCGCACCGCATCTGGGCGCCGAAGGTCCTGAAGGACCGGTCTATCTGGGCGCCCCCCTTTCCGCCAATGACGAAGCCGCGCTGTTACAAGCCGGCGAGCCCTTTGCTTGGCGCTTATCCATCGCCCGGGCCAGAGCGCATTTGGGTGATCGTTTCGATGAGCTTTGCTTTACCGAGCACACTGAAAAGGGCGTGCACACTCGAAAAGCCACAGCCGATCTGTTTGGCGATGTGATCCTGGCGCGCAAGGATGCCGCCACCAGCTATCATTTGGCCAGCGTTTGCGATGATGCGCGACAAGGCATCACCCATGTTATTCGCGGCGAGGATTTAGCGGCGGCCGCTCATTTGCACACCCTATTGCAGGCGCTGTTGGACCTGCCCCATCCAATCTATCGCCATCATCGGTTAATCCTTGGCCCCGAAGGCAAACGCCTGGCCAAGCGCGACAAAGCAGCAACACTGCGCGCCTTGCGCAAAAGCGGGGCGACACTCCAACACCTACGCAAGCAGCTGGGTCTGTGCGGCGCCGGGTCCCTTGGCGCGTCCGCCTAATAGCGGCTAGATCAGCGCGACGCGTTCTCGAGGAGTGACCCCATGGCCGAAGCCGCCGCCCATCACGACACCGATTTTGTGAAAGATGTCTGGTATTTCGCCGGTCTGGCGAAGTCGCTCAAGCCGGGGAAAATGCGCCGTAAGGAAATGGTTGGTGAGCCGGTTCTGCTCGGCCGCACCAAGGCAGGCGAGGTGTTCGCCCTGCGGGACATTTGCCCTCACCGCGCCGCGCCGCTGTCAGCCGGCCGACTGGTGGACGGCGATGAGTATCCCGGAGATGGCGGGCCCACGGTGGAGTGCCCCTATCATGGCTGGCGTATCCGCACCCATGACGGCGCGTGCGCTGCGATCCCCTGCCTGGTTGACGACCAAGCCATTGAATCAGAACGCATCAGAGTGCGCCGCTATCCGGTGGCCGAACAAAATGGTTTGGTATGGATCTATATTTCGTCCGACAAGCGCGAGGTCCGCGATCCCGTCGCGCCGCCGCCCCAGTTTCCGATCACCGAAGACCAACGCCCCAAACTGGTCGAACGCCAACTGTTTGAATGCCATGTCGATCAGGCTGTGATCGGCTTGGTCGACCCCGCGCACGGTCCGTTTGTGCACAAAAATTGGTGGTGGCGGTCGTCGAAAACCATCCGCGACAAAGCCAAGGCCTACGCTCCATCCGAGCTCGGCTTCACCATGGTGGCCCACCAGACCTCATCCAACAGCAAGGCCTATCAAATCCTGGGCGGCGTACCGCAAACCGAGATCGCGTTTCGCCTGCCCGGACTGCGCATAGAGCACATCGAAAACGAAAAAAACCGCGTTGTCGGCCTCACCGCCGTCACGCCGTTGAGCGATGAGCTCACCGAGGTCACCCAGATTTTCTTTTGGAACACGCCGATCCTGACGCTGCTCAAACCGGTGGGTCAGCTGTTCGCGCGCAGCTTCCTTGGCCAGGACAAACGCGTGGTGTCCATGCAAAAGGACGGGCTGAAATACGATCCCAACCTGATGCTGCTGGGCGATCCGGATATGCTGACCAAATGGTATTATCAGTGCAAACGAGAATGGGCGAAATCGCGCGCCGAACAACGCCCCTTCGTCAATCCCGTGCCTGAGACCACCCTGCGCTGGCGGAGTTGATGTCCATCTTGTCGCGCTTGGTTTGTGCGCGCGCACGCTTATCTCTCGAGTTATGGGACCGATAATGACCGCGCTTTTGCCGATTGCCATGGGGGCCGTGCTGATTGTGCTCGGCCTTGGGCTCTACACCATGTTTCGCGGCCGCGAGCGCACCAGGTTTAGCTCCAACCAATTGATGCGCATGCGCGTGGTGCTGCAGGCCATCGCCGTGGTGTTGCTGTTGGCGTGGTTTTCTTGGAAGACCCAAGGCGGTTGATTGCGCGTTAAAGGCGCGCGAGCCTATTGGCTGAAAGACGAAGGCCGCCGCATGGTGAAACTCACAAAGATTTACACCAAAACCGGGGATGGCGGGCGCACGCGGCTCGCCACCGGGGAAGAGGTGTCCAAGATCGATCCGCGCGTGGAGGCCTATGGCGCGGTGGATGAAACCAATGCGGCGCTGGGCATGGCCCGTGCGGCGGTCGACAATCCGACGCTCGGCGAGGATCTGGCGCGCATCCAGAACGATTTGTTCGATGTCGGCGCAGATTTGGCGACACCCGGTCCCGACGAAGCGTTGGAGTTTGAACCGTTGAGAATTGTGACCGGCCAGGTCAAATGGCTCGAGGCGCGCATCGACGCCCTCAACGCCGATCTTGAACCCCTGAACTCCTTCATTTTGCCGGCGGGCGGCGAATCCATTGTCCGGCTGCACATGGCGCGCACGATCTGCCGCCGGGCCGAGAGACGCGCAACAGCCCTGCTCGAAGCCGATCGCGATCGCGTGAATCCCACCGCGGTGATCTATCTTAACCGCCTGTCCGACTATTTGTTTGTCGCCTCCCGCTGGGCGGGCCGAAGTGATGGCGAAGTACTTTGGGCGCCTGGCCAGAACCGTTAATCTGTCCCGCTCACGGCCGTGATCGCGCCGGCAAGGGCTTCGCCGACTGCCGGCGCAGCTTGGGGCATGTGTCCGTCAT